>JABDFW010000040.1 GCA_013286305.1 Bacteroidota bacterium | reverse complement strand
CCGCATTAACCATAATTACTCTTTTTGTAATATCTGCCCTTGTAGTTGGCACTGTTTTAATTAGGCCGCAACACCAGTCAATTACATACGCTGCTAATGGTAGTGCGAAGAAACCTTCAGAAAATATTGAACCTGTTAGCAAGCAACCACAGGAAAATCTTGAAGAACATCTGTCGCCCCAGCATATTACACAACAAACCATAGCTGATGTAACCAAAAATATTGACATTGATAATGCAATACCAAATGCATTTGCTGATTATGACAATATTCCTGAATTATTGCCCGCAGAAAATTCAATAGTTAATCCAGCCATCGCAGTTAACACAACCTCTGCGCCATTTAATGCTGCAGCCCTTACAACTCCGGCATTGGATCAAAAGAAAATATCCAAAAGAGCAAGCACACCTGATGTTGCAAAAAATAATATCAATTGGATGATGGTAACCATGCCAGATGAAAGCCAGGCTTTAAACGGGCCCTTGTTACATTTTAGCATGCTGCCAAAAACAACACATAAGAACAATTTTATGTTTTCTTTAGGTGGGTCGCCTTCATTTACTCCAAAAGGGTTAAATATCGAAACCACTGTTGCCCAGGAACCCGGCATTACTGCATTTAAATTTAAGCCAAGGTCTGACAAGTTCGACTTTCAATTTTTTGCAACCCCTTCCATAAGCTACAGAAGGTTGGTTGACAATGTTCATGGCTCTACCAGTAATAATTATGTTCCGGGAATACCCTATGGCGCTAATTACAAAGTTGATCTTAGCCGTTCTGCCCGCCACAAGCCGGCGGCAGGATATGAAGCAGGTGCCACTATTGGATATAAATTAAATGACCGCCTTACCCTTCGCTCAGGATTTCAATTTGATATGAGGCAATATGATGTAGTAGCATATAAAAGCAGCCCCGATATAACTAATACGCCAACCAGTAATAATTCCTTTACAGGCGGAGGAGGCAGTGTACCACAAAATATTAATGCACCGCATCCCGCAGCAATTGCCCCAGTCAACGATGCCATTGTTTTGCGAAACCGGTATTATGAAATGTCAATGCCGATAGGTGTTGACTGGAAAGCATGGAGCAGCGGAAGATTATCGTGGGGTTTAGCTACCGCCATACAACCTACCTATATATTTAACAGGGAACCTTTTAGTATTATTTCTTCCGATACCAAAAACAGCCTGGTTGACGGCTCTAAGCTATTGCGTCAATGGAATATCAATACAAATTTTGAAACATATTTAGGATACACCACAGGCGAATTCAGGTGGCAAATAGGCCCGCAATTCCGTTACCAGGTATTGCCAACCCTTGCTGGAAATTACCCTATAAAAGAACATTTGCTTGATTACGGTATAAAAATTGGTTTTGTAAAATCTCTTCCATAATAATTTGCAATCAAAATTAGTTATATACAAATCCTCCTGCTTTTTGCAGGAGGATTTGCTTTTTGCATCCCCATTCGAATAATTTTATTTAATGAAAAAAAATCTTGCGTTTTGCTCATTGCTTCTATGCATCATTTGTTCAATGTACGGATGTAAAAATAATACCGCAAATAAACCCCTGGAAAAAACCGGCGACACAATAAGGTTGTTTTACCCCGTAATTGATTATTTTAAAGAACAGATTGAAAATGTTGACAACACCTCGCCTTTTATTTATAAAATAACTATTAAAAATGGCCGGAAAGATTCTGTTGCATTAAATAAGCAACAATTTAACCAGTGGGCGCAGGCCTTTATTGAATATGATATTAATGATAAAAGCCTTCATAAGCTTTATACAGAGAATATTTTTTTGGATGAAACTACGAATAGCTACACTTTTAACTATACAGCTAAAGACAGCAGCTTGCCCTTGCAGAGCCTGACTGTTTTGCTTGATGCCGGTGACCAGCATGTAAAAAGAGTATTTATTACCAAAGTAAAAAGTTATGGCGACACATTAGTTACGGAAAAAGGCGGCTGGAAAAATGATAAAAACTTTTATATAAACAGCATTACCGAGGCCCCCGGCAATGTAACAACGACCCAGCAAAATATTATTGTTTGGAATAATCAGCCTTAATTTTGCAACTTATATATGAAGGCAAAAGATTTTCAAAACATCGTACATACCATTCCATTAAACGCAGGCATTTATAAGTATTTTGATAATGCAGGCGAGCTTTTATATGTAGGTAAAGCAAAAAACCTGCGTAAACGGGTTGGTTCGTATTTTAATAAAACATTTACAAGCTATAAAACACATGAATTAGTACAGCGGATACAGCGAATTGAATTTACCATTGTTGATTCTGAGCAGGATGCGTTTCTTTTAGAAAACTCATTAATAAAGCAATTTCAGCCGAGGTATAATATCAATTTAAAAGATGATAAATCTTACCCCTACATCATCATTAAAAAAGAACCTTTTCCGCGTATTTTTTTAACCCGTAAGAAAATAAATGATGGCTCGGAATACCTTGGGCCATTTACGTCTGCAGGAAAAGTACGTGAGCTTCTTAGCTTTATACGCCAGTATATTCCCTTACGAACCTGCAAATTGCCCCTTACTAAAAATAATATTGAGAAGCACAAGTTTAAAGTTTGCCTTGAGTACCATTTAGGTAATTGCAAAGGCCCGTGTGAGAATTTACAAAGTGAGGAAGATTATGCAGAAGGGCTGCAGCAGGTTAGGCAACTACTTAAAGGCAATTTATCGCCAATAATTCAGCGCTATAAAAAACAAATGGCCGACTATGCAACAGCATTGGAATTTGAGAGAGCAGAGCAGGTAAAGAAAAAGCTGGACCACCTTGAAACATATCAATCTAAATCCGTTGTTGTAAGCAGGCACTTATCAAACCTTGATGTTTTTTCTATTCTTAAGGATAATGATGTTGCTTATGTAAATTATCTTATGGTAGAAAACGGAACTATTGTACAAACACATACTGTTGAATTACAGCCAAAGCTGGAAGAAACTGATGAGGAGGTATTGGCATTTGCTATTGCTAACCTTAGGGAAACTTTTCATCCGGCAAATGGCGGGGCTGCTGAAATTGTGGTGCCTTTTGAAATAAACTATCCCGGTGAAAGTGTTACGGTTACTGTACCAAAAGGGGGGGACAGAAAAAAGCTGCTTGAACTGTCCCAGAAAAATGTAAACTACTTTAAAGAAGAAATAAAAAAGAAAAAGACACTGCAGCTTGAAGGTAAAAGCGACGTGGAAAAAAAGAAGGTGCTATATCAACTCCAGGCAGACCTTCAGTTAAGCGAAGTGCCTGTGCATATTGAATGTTTTGACAATTCTAATTTCCAGGGCAGCTATCCTGTGTCTGCAATGGTTTGCTTCAAGGATGGCTTACCTAGCAAAAAAGATTACCGCCATTTTAATGTAAAAACGGTGGAAGGCATTAATGATTTTGCAACGATGAAAGAAGTGGTGTATAGAAGGTATAAACGCCTTGTGCTTGAAAATGAGGCATTGCCGCAATTGGTGATCATTGATGGTGGCAAAGGACAGTTAAGCGCCGCTATGGAAAGCATAGAAGAATTAAACTTGACCGGTAAAATGACTGTAGTGGGTTTAGCAAAAAATGAAGAAGAGATATTTTTTCCGGGTGATGTTCAATCAATAAAACTGGCCTGGGACAGTGACTCTTTAAAGCTTATACGACGCATACGTGATGAAGTGCATCGTTTTGGTATAACCTTCCACCGCAATAAGCGTTCGAAGGGAACATTTGTAAACGAACTGGAAAATATAAAAGGTATTGGCAAAAACACTGCTACCCTTTTACTGCAGGAGTATAAATCGGTAAAAAATGTTCGTTCAAAAACCGTAGAGGAAATGGAAAAGCTAATAGGAAATGCAAAAGCAAAGCTTATATGGGAGCATTTACAAAAATAAAAATGGGGCCCGGATTAAAATCCCACCCCGTTTTAAAATCCAATATCCTATGAAAAACCATTGCAAATGTATTGTTTTACTTTGCCTATAGCAATTTTTTTTGTAAATTTTCTAAAAAAATTAATAAAAAAACCATACGCCGTTAAAAACTTCATTCCGTGCTTTATGCCCCTTGAATCTCAATAGGTTATTTTAATAAAAAAGCCGGAAACAGGCATAAAACAAACAAGCCCAAAGCAATTGTTTTGGGCTTGTTTGTTTGTTATATATTTTTTTGACTAATACGACCAAAGAGATTGCTCGTAATCAAATATTTTTCCTTTTATATTATCGCCTTCCAGTAAACGGAAAAGTGTGCTGTTAGGATACATGCCTGCAAGGTATTGGTCAAAAGGATTATCAAGTGTTGATTTAATAATATAACTGCTAAACATACGGCTTTCAAACAGTTCTTCCCATGTCATTCTTGCCCCGTAATTCTTTGGGTTATACACTTCATATTTTGCCAGCACCGGGCGCATATCAGGATAATAAACCCACCAAACAGGCCTGTCGCTGTTTGCTACAATATCTCCTGTAGATAACTTATACGGCACAACCGGAGCAATACCCAAAATACGTACATACATACGGCTGGTTTGTTTATCGAATATCCACTCTTCTTTTATCCTGAATTTATAAATTGAATCAGGTTCTACAGCCTTTGCCCTTACCTGGTAACCAATTACGCTTTGATCAGCATTATATTGCTTTACCGTATCAAAGCCTCCGCCAAAAGCATTGAATGCTGCGTCGGCAGTTATAGGCGTGGTAAAGCGGTCGTCATCACCGCTAAATGCTGTCACCTGCCCGCTTTTAATGGCGCCTAACAAGATAGCAATAAACCTTTGGCTGCCATTATCTTCTGTTGCAGCATACCTGAAAGGAAGATTTATTTTTTCGCGGGTGTCTATCTCTCTCCAAACACGTACCCGGTAAACAGCATCATCCTCCCTGATATTTTCATACTCTAGTGGAGTTCTGTCTTTAATAAGATTTTGCTCAATAGCAGCATCATTCCTCAACGAAGGCCTAATAGTGTCTAATAATCCATTTGAACCCTTGATTACAGTAATTGGCAAAGTATCCTTTTTAACGGGCCCATTGTTATTTCCGTAATTGGAGTTTTGCGTATTGGGTTTTTGAGTTGTATCGGTACCATAATTAGAGTTACCGTAATTAGAATTTTGCGGTACAGGAGGGTTATTTTGCGTATTTACTTTCTTTTTGCGTTGTGCAAAAGATGAATCGGCAAATAATAATAACAACATCGGTACAATGGCCCATTTAATATGTTGAAACTTCATATAAATAGTTTTAAAAAAGGTTAAAAACAATTGGTGGCAAAAGCCTGCTTCCCCCCGGCCCGCTTGCCCTTATATTATCAATAGTAACAGTAGTGCCTGGCCTTGCTTGTTCTACCATTGTTGCCCGTACAGGGTCAAATGAATCTCCCTGTACATCTGCAAACTTCAGTTGAGGAAAACCCGCTCCTGTACATACTAACGTATAACCGGTAACATGAAATTTTACCCCCTGAAATATAAAGTTTTCTAATACTGCAGCAACGCCAAACTGAGCCTTAAATTCATTCACCCGCATACGGCCACCTTTACTAATTCCAACCATCGCGATCGGGTCAGGTACAGTTCTTACTTTAAAGGTCTTAACTTGTCGCCCTTTCCCATCTACATTTATCGTGATGTTTGCAGGCACTGAAGCCTTTGCCGGTTCTGCTATATAAACACCTGGCCTTTCCCCATTTTTAATAATTCCATTATCAGAGGAAACATGCACTTTTTCCGCACCCACACCTGCGTTTATACTAATATGATTTTCAAGATCCACATACAACACTTCAACATCATCAGCGCTTATTGATAAGCCGGTTGGCTGGCCCACTACATAGGTAATTGTTCTTGGAATACTTCGAGGTATCCCATCCTGATCGGTATAAGAAACCACAACATTTACAGAATGCGAACCAACACCGGTTGCAGTAAAGGTTTTTCTAACGAACCCGCTATCGTTGATTTGCTGAGCCTGACCATCAATAGTAACAGAAGGCTTCTTTGCACTATTAAAAGCCCCAAGGCCTGCTGTTATATCAATTTGTTCCCCGTTCATTACATAAGTTGCACTCTGCTCTACAATTGGCTTAAACTGGTTAAACCGATTTTCTACCTGCCCAACCTGCTTATGGCAAAATTCTACAACCTTATTCTCAGTGGTGCGTATATCATTTTGGAATTTGCTTAATATTGTTAATGCCGCTACAGTTGGGGTCATTGTAAAATACGCTGCTTCCCAGGTTTTATTGCCCTTGTTCTTGCTTTTTGGCGGATTTAGATCAAGTGGGAAGGATGGCCCTCCTATTTCCTTTTTAATCGCGGTGTCAATACCCAAAATTTGCGTTTTATAAGTAGTAAGCATACTCAATAATTTCTTCCCCGCACCCTTTTCAACTATAATCCTTTGGGCAGCTTCAATATCATCATCCTTATAAGTAGAATCTCCGTTTTTTGCCGGGTTAAAGTCTGTTGCCCGTAATAAACTATCCTTCAAATCCTGAATATTATTGTATGCACTATCAGAAAGATTCTTCGCTTTTAAAGCGAATGGATACCATATATTAGCTTTTTCTTTCGTTTCGTCCTTTTGCGTGAGACTAAAGAGAGAAGCCATATATGTCTGAGTAGAATTATATACTACCCCATTTGTTTTTTCTAAACTGCTGTTCACCGTTTTAAATGCGTTAAGAATTTCTACAGATACATTTAGCGCCAGCAATGCTGTAAGCACTAAATACATCAGGTTGATCATCTTTTGCCGTGGCTCTTTAGGTAGTGCCATGTTATATTTACCGTTTAATTTTTGTTCTAAAGGTTCTTTGTTTATTTCTTTCACACATTCCCTTACCTGCCCTGCATAGCACTTATCATGCTGCCATATATCTGGTTAAGCCGGCCAAGGTTATTTGCCAATGCTGTTATCTGCTCCTTTGCCCTGGTAGCATCTTCTGCTGTGCCTGTCATGGCCGCAGATGCTTCGTTCAGCTTGCCGTAGAACGAATTCAATGCTTTTAAATGGTTATTGCTTTCCTGCAATTCCAGTTCGTATATGGTATTTAACGAAGAAAGGTTATTGGTAAGCACCTGTATTTGTACATGAAAAAACTTAGCGCTTTCTGTAGCATCATTAAATGCGCCTACAGAAGATGCTGCAGTGGAATAAGCATCTCTAACAGCGCCTATGGCTATTGTAGCTTCCTTAGTTTTAGTGGTATATTCTCCGGTGGCAGCAACTGCATCACCAATTTCACCCATGCCATCAACGGTGGTGCCTAATTTTTGGAAACCTTCGCTTAGTTTTGATAAAGTGGTTGGCGTAATATCAGCCTCCTCCAGCATTTTTTCCATCGTTTTTAATGCCGGGTTACCAGCGGTAGCGCCGGTAAGTTTTTTATCAAGATGCACTTCATGGTCGTCAATTGCGGGATACACCAAATAAAGAATACCATATACAGAAAATACGAGAGACTCAGTACCTAAACCCACAATCAGCATTTCATCAGCACCATTCCAGTGTTCAAGTTTAAATAAAGCCCCAACTATTACCACAGCTGCTGCTATGGATACGAAAATGTCAACTACTCGGCTAACTTTGGGAGGGATTGCGGCTGCCATAGATATGTATTGATTTTTTAAAAGAAAGGCGATACAATATTGTACCTGCTAATTTGCGTTTTTTAAATTAATGGTTCAAGTGCTATACTAAATTACCTTGCACGCAGTTGCGCCGGCAAGTCAATAACACACCTGAAGCCTATATAAGATTTTGCAGTATCCTGGTATTCGTACTGGCGGGTACTTGTTTGAAGAAAAAACCCAACATCTTTCCAACTGCCGCCGCGAACAACTTTACGTTTCATGCGGGGAGGATCACTGTCTTGTGCATTATAACGTATGTCCGGGTTCATATCATGCTGAAAGTTGTAGGCGCCTTCGTAAAAATAAGATGATGTCCATTCTGAAACATTTCCTGCCATATTATATAAGCCAAAATCGTTTGGCCAATAAGCATCTGCACGCACAGTATAAAAACCGCCGTCTTCAGCATAGTTACCGCGACCAGGCTTGAAATTAGCAAGAAGGCAACCTTTTTTATTTCTTAAATAATAGTTACCCCAGGGGTACATAGACTGTGTGCGGCCACCACGTGCCGCATATTCCCATTCTGCTTCTGTAGGCAGGCGAAAATCGCTTTCAACAGCTTTTTTTGTTTTTTCAAGAAAGCTATTAAGGTAATGGCTTCTCCAATGGCAAAAGGCTTCGGCCTGTTTCCAGGTAACGCCTACAACAGGGTAATTGCCAAATGAAGGATGTGTGAAATAACGTTTTGTCATTGGCTCGTTGTAAGAATAAGAGAAATCCCTCATCCAAACAAGCGTATCAGGATATACCTGCTGATTATAACGGTAAATAAAGTCTTTCCGCGCCCTGCCTGCATTTTCGCGTTTTGCGGCCTCTTTTAAATCAAAGTCCTGCACGTTATACAGAAGCTTAGCCGGGTCAATTTCTATCCTGTTGTAAAGCCTGTTATCGGGTGCAAGCACTAAAGTATTTAATTTCTCAAGAGTAGTGCGGTTGCCATAATTAATTGTTTGGGCTTTTTTCCAGTCAACAGCAGTATCACCATCCGGGCTTACTTTCATATAACCCATTTGCACGGCAGACAAAGAATCTCTTACCCAATACACAAACTGGCGGTACTGGTTATTTGTCATTTCGGTGGCATCCATCCAAAAGCCACTAATAGAAACTTGTTTGTTACGAGCCGTAAAATTGTAGTTGATATCCTCATCACTTGGGCCCATGTGAAAGGTTCCGGGTGGTACATACACCATTCCGATTGGCCTGCCCATGCTTCCGCGGGTTGAAGGTGCAACACCAACAAGCTGGCCATTATCAGGCACCCCTTTTGTTTTACCTTTAAAACAACTAACCGACGAAATTATCAGTATAGTTAGCGTTGAAACTGTTAAGAGTTGGCTTTTCATTCTTTATTAAATATTATTAAATAGGGTATAAAGCAAATGTAATTAAATAATTTATACAATATTAAACTCATAATAATTAACTAAGCAATTCTTATTCGTAATTAAATGAAATTTAATGTCTAACGTATATAAACGCAGCGGACATGGTATTATTATATGTGTAAATAAAAAAATTATGAAGAAATTAATAAGGTTTTTTCGACAGTTTGTAAAAATTCATTTACAGAAGTAACAGGCTGGCTACAATAATAATTTCTGCAAAGATAAATCCAGGTTTTGCCATCGTTGATTATTTTATCTTTTAATAAAGGGAATTCCATTAAGGGCTCAAAAGCTGATTGAATAATTTTATTAGGAATATAACTCCTGTTTAACACCTTAAGAACATCAATTGAATTTTCTCCAACAACAGCGATCTCGTTCATCCCTTCTGTGATATTTTGCAGAACCGAAGCCCAAAAACCAAATGAACCGGGATATTTTGTAGCAGTTTGCCCGATTGACACTATCATCGATTCTACCCTGTTACGCCATGCCGGGATATTAAAAACTACAGACAAATAATGTAAATTATCCGCCATTACTGCGTTACCAGAAGGTATTGCCCCATCATACACTTCCTTTTTGCGTACCACAACATCTTCCTGGCCAAATGGCGTAAAGTAAAAAAAAAGGGATTTCTCATCCGAAAAGCGGGCAATGGTTTCTTCCGCCAGTTCTTTTGCTTTCAGAAGGTAATTTTGATTGCCAGTTACCTCCTGCAAATTAATATATGCCTGTATTAGATACGCGTGATCATCCAGGAATGCCGGATATTTAGCTTTTCCATTCTTATATGTATGTTTCCAATCTTTATCGCGGAATTTTTCTTCCAAAAATATTATACAGTTTTCCGCAATTTCAAGATATTTACGCGTACCTAAAACGCTAAAAGCTTTGCAAAAGGCGCTTATTATCAATGCATTCCAACCAAGAATAATCTTATCATCCAATGCCGGCCTTATTCTTTTTGCCCTTGCAGCAAACAACCTAAGTTTGCAGGATTTTAATGTTTCTTTAGTCTTATTTTCATCAAAATTTAATTCCCCGGCCAGTTCCTTAAGGGGCTTTTGAAGCCATATTATGTTTGTATGCTCCCAATTTCCGTTTTCAACTATATTATATATTGTACAAAACAGGCTGCTATCCTCTCCCAGAATTTCATCTATCTCCGCCTTTGTCCATACATAATATTTCCCTTCAACACCTTCACTGTCGGCATCATGTGCACTATAAAAACCATTTTCTCCCGATAGCATCTCTCTTTCCAGAAATTCTGCAGTTTGGGTTATAACCTCAGCGTAGCGCTCATCTTTCGTAAGCTGGTAAGCCTCACATAATATATTTATCAGCAAGGCATTATCGTATAACATCTTTTCAAAATGCGGCGCTAACCATTGATTATCCGTGCTGTAACGGGCAAACCCGCCGCCAATATGATCATAAATACCACCCTGCACCATTTTATCAATGCTAAGCAATGCCTGCTGAAGGGATGGCTGGTGCCCGGCAAAGTAATAATGCCTTAACAAATATTGAATAGAGAATGTTTGTGGAAATTTAGGAGCACCGCCAAAACCTCCCCAAACCGTATCGGCGCTTTTTAAAATATTTTCGGCTACCTGCTGCAGGTTTTTTTTATTTAAAATGTTGCCCTTCTCCGTTTCGCCTGCATTATTAATTCCGAAATTATTTGCGTTTTCCAGGTGGGAGGTAAGGCTTTCAGCATGCTGCATCACTTCATCCCTTTTATTTGTATAAGCCTCATGTACAGCCTGCAGCACCTCTTTCCAGCTTGCCCGGTTAAAAGCCCGTGAAGGCGGAAAATAAGTTCCCCCATAGAAAGGCTTACCACCAGGTGTTAAAAATACATTCAAAGGCCAGCCCCCGCTGCCTGTCATATTTTGCACTGCATCCATGTAAATATGATCCAGGTCCGGCCTTTCCTCCCTGTCAATTTTTACGTTTATAAAATATTTATTCATTAACCCGGCTGTTGCTTCATCTTCAAAACTTTCCCGTTCCATTACATGGCACCAGTGGCAAGCCGAATAGCCTATGCTAACCAATAAAGGTTTATCTAATGATCTTGCAAGCTGTAAAGCTTCGTCACCCCAGGGGTACCACTCCACGGGGTTATGTGCATGCTGCAAAAGATAAGGGCTTGTTTCATTAATTAGTTTATTGGTATGCTGCATAAAAGTAATTTTAAGCGTTCCCCCTATGATATAACAGACAGAGATTGAATTAATTTTGCAAAAAAAATCCCGCCGGCGGGCGGGACTACATTATTTATTTAAAATTCTTTATTTTTTTACCGCGATACTTGCCAAATATTGATCCAGTGCGGCAACCATACTCGGCGCATGGGGCGCAGGCGCTTTTATTTCCACTTTAAGGCCAGCCTCTTCCACCGCTTTTACTGTATTATTGCCAAAGGCGCCAATAGACGTGCCATTTTGCTGGAAAGAAGGATAGTTGTCAAATAAACTTCGTACGCCGCTGGGGGTAAAAAAGCAAATTACATCAAAAGAGTTGCTGTCCATTACGGCCTTAATGTCATTACTTACAGAGCGGTACATAAATGCAAGCTGAAACCCGCAATTATTATTTTTAAGCCAGTTTACAATATCATTATCCTGCTGGTTTTCGCTGCAGACATATAAAAAGCGTTCATTTTCTTTGTGCTTATTTATAACATCAAACATGCTTTTATTTGTACCGTCGGCACCATAAAAAACTTTGCGCTTGCGATACAGAATAAATTTTTGCAAGTACAATGCAACAGCTTCAGTAATACAAAAATACTTTGTATCCTGGCCGACGGTTATTTTCATTTCTTCACACATCCTGAAAAAATGATCAATTGCATTTCTGCTGGTAAAGACCACCGCTGAATAACTGGCAATATCAATTTTTTGTTTACGAAACTCACGTGCCGGAATAGGCTCCAGCCTGATAAAAGGGTGAAAAGTAATATCAATACAATACTTCCTGGCCAGGTCAAAATAAGGAGATTTCTCACTCTCAGGCCTGGGTTGGGTAATCAGAATAGTCCGAGCTTCCTTTTCAACAATGCCAGTAGATTTTTTTGCCACATTATTTACCATGCTATTCTGCTAAAAAGAATTAAAATATTATTTACTTTTTGCTATTTCATTGAATAAAACCTTGTATATAACAAGCAAAGGCATTACTTCAACCGCGCAAAGATAAATAAAAAAATGCAATGCGCTCACCTTTAGGTTTTTCCTGATAACTGTTAACGAAAGCGCATAACGGTAAATAAGTAAAAAAACAACAATACTTGCGGCTATTGTAAAAATTACAGACTGTACCCCGCTGCCATAAAAAGACAATAAGATTAATAATGGCAATAAAATTATTCCTATAACCCTGTTAATAAGAAATACAATGAAGGTATAAGTGCCTGCCGCTATCTGTACATTAAATACCCAGCCCGCAAAAAATGTAACCGCATATTTTACGAGGTAAATAGCTGCTAAAATACCACTGCAATCTAAAATAAGCAGCCACAAAGGGCCTTTTAACCAATTTTGCTGAATACCATAAATGGCGATTATCATACCACCAACCATAAAAAATAACAGGTTAAGCAAAAAACCCGGCACATAGCCGCGTGTTATTTGTTCAGGCGTTTGCTTTTGGCGAAGGGAAGTTTGAAAAAACAACCGGAATATGTTTTGAAAATATTTTGGGTATGCCATTTTTATTACCCCAAGGAAAGCCAATAACCCGGCAAGAATGTAAAACGATTCCTCTTTGCCCTGAGGTAGCCGCTCTTCCCCGGCTTTCTGCCATGTTTCCGCATTTTTTGCTGATAACGCAATTGAATCTGCGGAACCGGCATGTAAAGAATCTGCGGCAACACCGGGAAATCTTTTTGTTGATTGCAGGGAATCATTTTTGGGAACACCTAAAGCATTGCCTTGCCGGGAAGTATCACGCTTAGCATGGGAAACAGAATCTGTTTGCCCAAAGGATTTGAGTGAAAGAATTAAAAAAAATATGATCAATTTATTTTTCAAATGCGGCTGTAAATTGCAATAAAAATAGTTAACTACGCATTATAAATTATAGCTGATTTGAAAATAGTTAACCAAAATACCCAAGGGCAAATGAATTGAAAGATGATGAGTTAAAACCGAATATCTGTATCCGTTGCCGCCAATATTTTGTACAATTGACCATCCTGCACGTAAGCAATTATTTTACAATCCTTTGCAGATAAACCTTCCGGAAGTTGAAGCGTTAAATTACCCTGTTGGGAATTTGCTGAAATTGTTTTAAAATCTCTCACAACGTTCACATGCCGCAAAACCCTGCCGGAATTCTCCCCCTTTTGTACATTGCTTTGTGCATGCAATTGAACCAATGCTATATTAAGGATGTTTGATGGCGGGGGGGTTAGCTGGTAAGAAACATTTACGTTTTTGTTGTCAGTACAGTTTGCGACTACTGTAATACTTGCTGCGGTAGCCTGAGTTAATTCATTTTCTACAACAGCATGTAATTTTGTTTTGTTTGAACCTGTAAATTCTATTTTACCATTGACTATTGCCTGTGGAGTGTAAACGGAACTAAGTTTAAACAGATTGCTATATAATTGTTGCCTTTGGCTATATGCTGAGTTGCTGTAAATATCTCTCCACCCCAGGCTATTCCAGTAATCAACATGAAAACCAAGAACATATACCCCGCTTTTATAATCATCCAAAATTTCCGCAACTGCTTCATCTGCCGGCGGGCAGCTTGAACAACCTTCAGACGTAAATAATTCAACTACAGCAAAGCCAGTTGCATTTACCGGTTGCTTTTTTACATTATTGGCATTCGCAAAATGCCTCGTTGCAAAAACGGTAACTGTAAACAGAAGCAACAACAGGCAATAGATAATTACTCTCCTCATAAAAAAAATTTAGGAATTTATGTAATGAGAAGGGAGACGAAGTTACTAAATAAGCCTTACAAATAACATGGCCACCGTTGCAGCTATTCTTTTCTTGTTTGCAACAATTTAGCTATAAGCCCCGTCCAGCCGGTTTGATGGGATGCACCTAATCCTTTGCCCGTATCGCCATGGAAATATTCATGAAATAAAATATAATCATTGAAATTTTTATCATCCTGGAATTTTTCATAACCGTTTAAAACAGGGCGTTTGCCATCTTTGCCACGCAAAAAAAGGTTGCTTAAACGCTTTGAGATCAGGCCCGCTATCTCTTCCAATGTAAGATATTGGCCGCTCCCGGTAGGGCATTCCACTTTAAAATCCTCTCCATAATAATAATTAAACCGAAGCAGGCTTTCAACAATCAGGAAATTTACGGGCATCCATATAGGCCCCCGCCAATTACTATTGCCGCCAAATAAGCCTGTTGTGCTTTCGCCCGGTGTATATTGCACAGAAAATTTAGTGCCATTAACCCATACTTCGAAAGGATGTTCTTCGTGATATTTTGATACCGCCCTTATACCATAATCGCTTAAAAATTCACTTTCATCCAGCATCCTTAATAATATCTTTTTCATTCTGTGGCCGCGCAATAAACTAAGAAGATGTCTTTGGCCGCCCCCTTTTTCCTGCCAGCGGGATACAAGGCTGGCAAGATCGGGCCTGTTTTTTAAAAACCATGCTAATCTTTGTGCAAATTCAGGTAATGCGTCTAATATTTCATGGTCAATTACCTCCACTGCAAATAAAGGTATCAGGCCAACCATACTGCGCACTCTTAATTTCTCATTTCCACCATTTGGCAGCTTAAGTACATCATAAAAAAACTGGTCTGTTTCATCCCACAACCCGCTATCGCCATTACCCATATTAGCCATCGCACCGGCTATATATAAAAAATGCTCAAAAAATTTAGTCGCCAAATCCTGGTACACCGGGTTGTACATGGCAAGTTCAAGTGCTATCTTCATTAAATTGAGTGAGTACATTGCCATCCAGCTTGTACCATCTGCCTGTTCAATATAACCACCGGTTGGCAGGGGCAAGCTTCGGTCAAACACCCCAATATTATCAAGCCCAAGAAAACCTCCTTCAAAAATATTATTCCCTTCAGCGTCTTTACGGTTAACCCACCAGGTAAAATTTATAAGAAGCTTGTGAAACACGGATTCAAGAAAAGGAATATCGCCCTTACCGTTATTATTTTTCTTTTCTATTTCATATACGCGCCATGCTGCCCATGCGTGTACGGGCGGGTTTACATCGCTGAAAGACCATTCATAGGCAGGTAATTGCCCGTTAGGGTGCATATACCATTCCCTGGTTAATAATAGTAGCTGATTTTTTGCAAACGCTGCATCTATAAGTGAGAACGAAATACAATGAAAAGCAAGGTCCCATGCCGCATACCAGGGGTATTCCCACTTATCGGGCATGGATATGATGTCTTTATTGTTCAGGTGAAGCCACGCATGGTTACGTCCCTGTTTACGTTGCGGTGGTGGCGCGGGCTGGGCAGGGTCACCATTCAGCCATTGTTCAATATTATAATAAAAAAATTGCTTGCTCCATAGCATGCCTGCAAATGCCTGCCTTTGTATAAGCTTTTCGTCATCACTCTGTGTGTCCTTTTGCAACTCATTATAAAATTCAGCGGCATCATTTATACGGGCAGAAAAAATTTCATCATAATCCGCAAAAGGGTGCATGTTGCCATCTTTTTCGAGCCTTAGCCTGATTGTAATACTTTCACCCCCTTTTACAGTAACATCATAATTTGCTGCAGCTTTCGTTCCGCATGCATAAATATTTACCGCGCTTTCGTTGCCATGTACCAGATAATCGTTAATGCCATCCTTTACGTAGGGGGCGGAGTTTGCTACACCATATAATTTTTGCTGGTTACAATCATTATCACAAAAAAGTAACGAAGTTTTTATATCAAAGTGTAGCGTATAAGTACCAAGATCGCGATGATCTATTATTATATCGCCCTCATTGGAAGACATTATAGCGGGTTTATAATCGTCATAGCCCCACGACCATGTATTACGCGCCCAAACAGTAGGTAATATATGAACTGAGGCATCTTCAGCCCCGCGATTATGTATTGTTATCCTTATAAGAAGATCATTTTCTGAAGCCTTGGCATATTCAGTAAAAACATCAAAATATTTATTGTCGTCAAAAATGCCGGTATCAATCAACTCAAACTCAGGGTCAAGCTTCGTCCTCTTTTTATTTTCTTCCACAAGCCACGTATAAGGATATTCATTATGCGGGTACTTGTAAAGCATTTTCATATAAGAGTGGGTTGGGGTATTGTCAAGATAATAATACAACTCTTTTACATCTTCGCCATGGTTACCCTCGTTACCAGATAAGCCAAAGTACCTTTCTTTTATGATGGGGTCTTTTTTATTCCATAAGGCAACAGCAAAACAGATCAATTGTTTATCGTCACAAATACCTGCTATTCCTTCTTCACCCCAGCGCCACGCTTTGCTGCGTGCCATATCATGTGTTGTATATTCCCAGGCAGTTCCATTTTCGCTATAATCCTCGCGCACAGTGCCCCATTGGCGGTCTGAAACATAGGGGCCCCATTTCTTCCATCCATCCGCTTGCAATCGTAGCTGTTCGTTGGTCATTGTTTATAATTTTGGGCAAGCTTATCGGGAATCGGCAATCAGGAATCGTGAAATATTCGAACCGGAATCGCTAAATGTCACTTGTGAAAAGTCGATGGGGTTCTATAAATCACTGAAATAAATTGCCGATTCAGGATTGACGGCCCCCGTCCTCACGTTTCACATTTGTTATAAGTTTCGATAACATCCCAAAGCATCTTACCATATTATTCCCTAAACTGGTTAATTGGCCTTTTTGAATATAATCCAGGTCAGAAACTATGTCAAATGCTGCATCAATCTCTATAATTGAACCTCTGGCAATTTCAAAATATCTTTTCCGTTCTGCTTCCGATCTGCGGGATGAGCCTTCTGCAATGTTAAGATGTACAGATAATGCAGCCCGCCTGATCTGTGTTATTAAATTAAACCTTTCCTCCGGCGGCAATAATTTTGTTGCAATATAGCAGTCCTTTACAAATGCCCTGGATATCTTGTAAACATCCAATTGCTGATGGTTTAGTTGTAAGAACATAGGATTGAACTATTTAGTTTAAAAATTGATGGTTCAATTTTGGCGTTTTAAAATGAATAAAACTGTATAAAGGTCAAAACCAAAGGCCCTGCACGCTTTCACGATTCACATTTCACGATTGACGTCCTCATCCGTTCGTTGTAAAGCCGGGGTACAAGGTCATTCCTCCGTCAACAAATAAAGAAATACCGTTTACGTAATCGCTGTCATCACTTGCAAGCCAAACAGCAACATTGCCAATATCTTCCGGCTGGCCAATGCGCTTATATGGAATAAGTGTTAGCAGTTCGTTTAATGCCTGCGGGGTTTCCCATGCCTGCCTGTTTATGGGTGTTTGTATAGCGCCGGGGCAAATACTGTTGATGCGTATTTTTTTCCAGGCAAATTCCTGCGAAATGCTTTTCATCATAAGCATAATGCCGCCTTTACTTGCTGCATAGTTAGCGTGGCCAGCCCATGGAATAACTTCGTGCACGCTGCTCATACAAATGATCTTGCCTGCGGCTTTGCTTTTTGTTTCGTCTACTCCCCTTCTTAAAAATTCTCTTATTGCCTCCCTTGCACATAAAAATTGCCCTGTGAGATTTACACCCAAAACAAAATTCCATTGTTCTAAGGTCATCTTATCAAAAGGCGAATCTCTTTGCAGGCCTGCATTGTTTATAAGTATATCAACCGTACCAAATTGTTTTACAACATCTGCAAACATTTCAATTACTTCATTCTCTTTGCTAACATCACATTGATAAGTTATGCCCTTGCCACCGTCTTTAATTATGTCGGCCAACACTGCATCTGCCGGCTCTTTTGTAGCAGCCACGGGGTGATTAATAATAACGGTGGCGCCCGCACTTGCCAATGATTTTGCAACCCCGGCGCCAATACCGCTGCTTGCGCCTGTAATAATAGCTACCTGGTTTTGTAATTTTTTTTCCATCGGTTATAAAACTAAAAAATTAAAGTTTTTAATATAGTCGCTATAAAAATAGGGTAAACATCTTATACTTTTTGAAAGCAGGAAATAAAGGGAGCTATTTAATGGAAAGATATTGACTGTAAAGTAAAAGAGGCATTTATAAAGAAAATGATGGCTAATACTATGAGATATTATCCTTAGAAAGTATGGCCATTACGTTTTCGTTTCCCGGAGATAAATTGTAAGCGCCGCGAAGAATTGCACGCTAAAAGGAAAAGCTGACAATAAAAAGAAAAAAGAGAACAGATTATCAATTGATTTGTTAAGTATTTCAAAGGTTTTTTGTAATTTTTAACGCCAATTTACACCAACGTGGCAAAAGCCTTTACTGATAGTGATCCCGTGGAAGAAATGCGCCCATCCGGGCTGGCTATTTTGGGTAATTTACCCTGGGGCAGCCATTTTTGTAATTTTTTTGATACAAAACAAGACCTGCTGGATATACTCGTTCCTTATTTTAAGGCAGGCCTGGAAAATAATGAGTTTTGCCTTTGGATAACTTTTAATCCTGTTACTCCGCACGAGGCCCAACTGGCATTGCAACAAGCTATTCCTGAATTTGACAGATACCTGCAGAAACATGCAATAGAGATATTGCCGCATACTGACTGGTACCTTAACGATGGCAGGTTTGTTGCAGAAAAAATAATAAAAAGCCTGTTTGTGAAGCTGGAAGCTGCATTGGCGGCTGGGTATGCAGGGCTGCGTGTGAACGGCAACGAAGCGTGGCTTGAAAGAACTGTATGGAAGAATTTTATTGATTACGAACGGGCCCTTAACACAATCCTTTCCGGCCACCGTATTATTGTTTTATGTACTTACCCGCTGGGCGCCAGTAACGCGGCCAGTATGCTGGATATAATACAGGCCCATGAAATTGGGCTAACCAGGCGGGCTGGTGATTGGGAAATAGTGGAAGCCCCCGTACTGAAACAAACCAAGGCGCAAATAAAAAATTTAAAGGATGAACTGGAAAAGCGGGTTACGGAACGTACCATAGAGCTTGAGAACGCCAACAAAAAATTAAAAGCGGAAATAGAAGAACATGCAAGAACAGAAAATGCGCTGCAGAAATCGGAGGCAAATCTCCAGGCCATTTTATACACAACAGATACGGCGTATATTCTTCTTGACACGTATTTGCGCATTCAATCCTGTAACCGCTCAGCAACTACTTCCTTTACCCATATCTTTCAGCGTGAACCCCAGGTAGGGGATTATCTCCCCGGCCTTTTTCCAGATGAGAAAAGAGCTATGCTTCTGAGGAAAATGCGGGAAACGCTGGCTGGGAGCCTTGCGAGTTATGAAGACAGTTACCTATTGCCAAACGGCTCTTCCAGGTGGTATTATATAAGATTATTCCCGGTTAGCAGGAAAGAGCAGCAGGAAATGTGGGGAGTAATGCTTGCCGCTTCTGATATAACAGAGAGGAAGTTATTAGAGCATGAACTGGAAGAGGAAAGGCAAAAAAAACAAGATGAAATTACAGACGCTGTGATAGAGGCAGAAGAAAATAACCGCCGGGAAATAGGCGGCGAACTGCACGACAATATTAACCAGTTGCTTGCTGGCGCCCACATGTATTTAGACAGGGTGAAAAAAGACAACAAATTAGCCCATTCCCTGCTTGATGAAGCAGATAAGCTTGTATTAAATGCTGTTGCAGAAATCAGGAACCTTTCTTATTCATTAGTTTCCCCTTTTCCCGGAGAGATAACATTTATAGAAGCCCTGCACCAACTAACAGGTATGATGGCCAATGCAGGCATTAAAGTTGACAGCACTTTTGAAGGCTTTAATGAAAACGAACTTTCCGACAAACTTGCTTTAAACCTTTACCGGATCATCCAGGAACAGTTTCATAACATCCTCAAATATGCGGGGGCCAAAACAGCAGCAATAAAAATTTTGCAGCAAGGGGCTTCCATAAGCCTTACGATAAGAGATGATGGCAGGGGAATTGACAGCTCCGTTAAGGCATCCGGTACAGGGTTGACGAATATTAAGACAAGGGCATCGCTATTTAACGGTGAAATGAATATACTCAGCTCGCCCGGCAAGGGCTTTACACTAACCGTAACGTTGAGAACAGATAAAAAGCTATAACCAAGAAATAGAAATATCCCTTGTTGTGTTGCAGTATTTCAGCTACAGCAACTGTTGCTCCATTGCGTAGCGGGCAAGATCTGCATTGCTTTTCATATGCATTTTATTAAGTATCCTCGACCGGTAAGTACTTATGGTTGTGAGACTGAGAGAAAGTTGCCCGGCGATGCCGGAAACAGATTCTCCACCAGCCAAAAGCCTTAATACTTCAAGCTCCCTGTCTGAAAGCAAAGCATGAAGCGGCTTTTCATTGTCATCGCGGAGAGCGCCAACCAGCTTCTCTGCCACGGAAGAGGTGATATATTTTTTACCCAATAAAGCAGCCTGTACAGCTTTTATCAATTCTTCCGGTGCTGCATCTTTTACAAGGTAACCAGCAGCACCCGCTTTCAGCGCCCTTAATGCATAATGTTCTTCCGCATGCATGCTTAGAATAAGAACCGGCAGTGCAGGGGCATACTGCCTTATATACACTAAGGCATCCAATCCGCTTCGGCCTGGCATGGACAAGTCTGAGATTACAATGTGCCAGGAAGCCTCATCAACTTTTTGCAATAATTCCGCCGCATCTGCTGCTTCTTCAATGTAGGCAAAAGGAAAACCTTCGGTTAAAATATGTATCAGGCCTTTTCGTACCACTGCATGATCATCCACAATAAGTATGCGCATAAAAAAGTAAAGGCTTAGAACCTTTCTGTAGTAAAGTTCCTACAAAACGGCCATAAATTCTGTTACATTAAGTTAAAAGTATTACTACCATGTACAGGACAGAGACACAGTTTCTTTGCAGAATATGAACACCACGGACAAAAAGGAAACTTACCTAAGGGCCTTTTTTGACAGTTTTAAAGAAATAGGCGCACTCATTGGAAGGGAAGGTGAAGTATTACTATATAATAGTACAGCCAGTAAATTTGTAAAAGCCCATGCCAACAACGACGTAAAAGCCGGGGATCTTTTTATTAATTATTGCAGCCCAGACTTGCATAGTTTTTTTAGTGAAAACATATCGCAGGCGCTCCAGGGCAAAGAAGTTTTAAACAGGGAAATAGAACAAAAGCGTGATTTCGGAATGATCATTTGGAGTATGTCCTTTATACCTGTGAAGGACGATGAAGGGAATATTTATGCGGTAGCATTTATAGGCGAAGATATTACCCCTTACAAGGTACAACAGAGTAAAGTTGTGGAACAATATGAAAGCTTAAGGCATATCGCTTTCAGAATATCACATACCATCCGTGCGCCGCTGGCCAATATCCTCGGCCTGGCAAATCTTATCAAGGCAAATGGTTACGCTAATCCTGTTAATGAAGGGCTGCTTGAACTGCTTTCAACATCAGCAGAACAATTAGATAAAACAATAAGGGACATAGCCACAGATGTGGGCAGTTCAGGCACATCTGATACCATTTTGAAAGGGTTTTATTTTTAAAGATCATAATTAGCAAAAACCCGGGTAACAGCCTTTTATCACTCCATATTTATTTAAGCATGTATTCTTGCTTTTGGTAAATTCCCCTTCTAATTATCCACTTCTTTAATTACAGGTCTTTTATCCTCAACCCGTTGTTCATATTGTATTTTAAATTTTGAAAGATCAGGTACGTAAGCCCGTTTACGTTTTAGTTCATAATTATAAACAGCCTGCCCAACACTATACATAAAAGGGTGGGCAACTGTTTCAAAATCATATTTATCGTCATTTAAAATACCATCGCTGTTGGCATATACCGTTGCGGTAAGCATGTACTCAATATTATTTTTAAAATCAACCACATAGCTTATATCTGTTAAAAAGCCATAAGCCCATCCTACCTTATTAAATACCCTTATCCCCGGCGGCATGCTCTTATTTACGCTATCCATAAAGAAGAATTTTACATACGTATCAAAATAAGTGGCGGTATCATATTTAGGATAGTTTGTTTCCGATGGAAATTGGGAAAGATATTGATACAAAAAATGATAGTCATCAGCTGTTAAATTAAAGCGCTGCTTTACCGGCACAGATTCCGGGAACAAAACAGACTGCAGTATTTGCTGGTAATCGTGCAGAGAAATATTATTATGCATGGTAAAATCCATAGGCGCATGTATAAGGCTGTCGTTGCCGTCCATATACCCTATACCAATTTTATTTACATGGCTAAAATCAAATGAATCAGTATTAAATGCAGGTGGTTGGGTGTAAATAACTTTCCCATCATTATTAACAAACCTTATTTGGCTGGTATGCCTGTTTTGATCAACCGTCATTTTATAAAAGTGGCGCGATATACGCGCATCTGCATATCCTTTTTCATGCAGCTTCTCATTAATGGTTTGCTGGCCTGCAAATTCGTACATCCTGTTATAAGCATCATTATCACTCACTAAAAAAGCCTTTCTTATAAATTGCGCGATGGATGGTAAGCCGCTTTGCGAGGTACTGTCCTTATACTCGGGTTTCAATGTATTATACCCGCTGTCAAATTGCATGGCTGTAAATTTATTTACACCTGGTACATGCATTTCATTCAGTTTCTCCAGCGACAACAAGGCCAGCGGCAACTTTACAGTGGAGGCAGGGTTAAAATATAACAGGGAATCTGCATTATAATAATAATTGGTAAAAGCCGGTATATTTTTTTTATCCCTGTTTATTTGGGTGTAAATTATTTGCGGCCTGTACTCCTGCGGGTTTGCCAATACCTGCCGCATTATACTGCCGGCGTTAGTGTATAAAATATTCCTTAATAACGTGTCTGTTTTTGGTTGTGCAAAAGCGATATTACGTAAACAACAAAATAATAATGGCAAAACTATCTTATACCTGTGCATGCGCCCAAGGTACAGAAAGGCTGTTTCATATCAAAAAACCGTCATTCCGCTAACCGGCAAAATAGCCGCCTGTAAGTTTCACCAAAAAGTGTTTTAAAGTATTCAGCAAAAACAAACACGTAGAATGCCCGAAGTGAAAGATGCTTCTGCTACTCCGGGTTTAATTATTTCGCCAAAAATATCGTTGCCATGAAACACCATTTTCTGTACCGCCCCAAAGCCTGTTTATTAGCTGAAAATCATCTACAATAATAAAATGATAACCAAATCTGGAAAATGGTTGTAAAAAAATAAATATTATAATTAATTGATTTGCAATTGTAAAAGACATAAATCATTAGTACTCCTTGAAATAATTGTTAAATTGGCAAATTTTTTGCTATTAAAAATAATGTTATACTTATGCTTAAAAACATCAAACCATTTAAAAAATATTAACCTATAAAAAACCGTAAAACAAATAGCCTGTAAAAACATCCGCAGTTAATCTATAAAACACCGGCTATCCTTAATTTAGTTACTCATGTAAAAAGTTTGCACGACTTATCTGCAAACTTTTTTTATTAAATGTATTGAAGGCAATAAAGTTCATTAGCAAACAAACTAATTCTTTAACAATTAATATATCGTTAAATTACTAACTTTGTTAGCATTATGATGAGCAGAGCAGGTTCAGCAGATCTTCCACTACATTATGGGTATGTACCGCAATGGCTTACCGAACGCATGGCTAAACTGGGGCTTGCCATTACGGAATCTATCCTTATTGAATATGGAAAAAAAGAAATGATCAGCAGGCTAAGCGATCCATTTTGGTTTCAAAGCCTGGGTGCTGTAATGGGTATGGATTGGCATTCTTCGGGCATCACTACTTCTGTACTTGGCGCATTAAAGCGTGCTGTTAACCCGCATTCAAAAGAATTAGGCATTTATATATGCGGCGGCAAAGGCAGGTTTTCTAAAGAGGCCCCAAAAGAATTATTATCTGTTGCTGAACAAACAGGATTGGATGGTGATCATTTGGTACGTTGCAGCAAGCTTAGCGCCAAGGTTGATAATACCGCAGTGCAGGATGGCTTTCAATTATACACCCACAATTTTATTGTTTGCAACACCGGGGAGTGGACTGTGATACAACAAGGGATGAGTGCAGGCAATAAAACAGCGCGGCGTTATCACTGGTACTCTGAACAACTGCAAAGTTTTGTAGAAGAGCCGCACACTGCTGTATGCGGCCTTAACCAGGGGCCAATTTTAAATGTTACTGCTTTAGAAGCAGCCGCCACACGCAACGCCATGCTTGCAGTTACAAAAGAAAAGCCTGAGCTGATGATGCAGGAAATACAACAGCTTATTATGCCTGCTCACCACCAGGTACATGCAGAAGATGTTAATCTTAAAAGATTAGGAAGCGTACTGTGGCTGGCACATGAACACGAAGCAAAAAATTTTGAAGAGTTGTTATTGCTGCAGGGTGTTGGGCCAAGAACAATTCAATCGCTTGCGCTTGTAAGCGAAGTGATACACGGCACACCATCACGGTTTAAAGACCCTGCCCGGTTTGCTTTTGCACATGGCGGCAAAGATGGCCATCCCTTCCCGGTGCCGATTAAAGTTTATGATGAAACTATAAGCACCTTACAAACAGCCGTGCATAAAGCTAAACTTGGGCAAAACGATAAACAACAAGCCATAAAAGCATTGCATACGTTAGCTGCAAAAGCAGAAAAAGATTTTGTACCTAATGAACGCTTTGAAGAATTAATTGAAAAAGAAAGAAATGAATCCTGGAAGTATGATGGAAGAACTGTTTTTGGCAGGGCTAAACCTCCCGCAAAAAGCAAAGGGGTGCAGTTGAGATTGTTTTAATATTTTTTATGTGTTATACCCTTTTGTTAGTAATCTTTTGGCTAAACTTTAAGCTTTTTAATAAATATCTTAATTGTGGCTTAAAGTTTTAGATATGCTCAATTATTTTTAAATGGCGTTATATTTTTGAAGAATAATCAATCGGGTTTGCGCGTATTTGCTTACCCTTTTTTAAAATCCAATATAATGAAATATCAACTCATTTTCCTTAACCGCATGTCCAAATATCTCTTTGCCCATCATATTTCCCCCTTTGTTTTTGTGCATAAAAAAAACTTTAAAGACAATTTAGCAGCAGTGGGCATTTATGAAATTCCTGAAGCAATAATTCTGGAAGCAGATGAAAATAACTGCCAAAACGATTTTGCAATATTACACCTGTTAAGATCACATCCAATTTTTAAAAGTTGCCCGCTGCTTGTATTTACAAGAAAACTGGAAGCAACAAATGTTTTGGAATATTTTGAACATGGCGCAACCACCTGTGTTTTAAAACCCATACAAGGAAAAGAGTGGTTTAATGTAATTGAAAATATTCAGTTGTACCGGGAAGATGCCGCGTGGCCGCAGGTATCTGTTTGATTTTAACAATGTTGCACGATTTTGTTAACTGTTTTTTGCATATTTGTGAAGGGCAATCTTTTGCCCCAAACGGGATAAACATTCAATTATGAGGCAGCATATACACTAACGACTCCAATTTATTAATACTATATAAATAAAATTCAAGTACTTTATGCGATACATACACCTATGCAGGATGCTATTAATCAACATCTTAGGATATATTATTAAAACTTTTTCAATTTCTGGCATAATTTTTTGCTACTATGTAAAAAATCAGCACTATGAAAAAGTTCATCATCATATTGGGCGCAATGGTGTTTTTTGCCAGTTGCGTTCCGTCAAGAGAGTTAAAACAATCGCAAGCAGAGACTGCCGCATTACAAGCAGAGACTGCCGCATTGAGAGATGACAGCGCCCGACTTGCCAATCATGTAACAGATCTTGAAAGTAATATTGCTCAATTAAAAAACAATATTGCAGATCTTAAAACACAAATTACAAATCTTAGTAACCAGAACAGCCAGTTAGGGCAGCAAACAACCAGCCAGCAGGATCAGTTAAATCAAAGTAAGCTAACATTGCAACAGCAACAACAGAGGTTGCAGCAACTACAAAACCTGCTTGCAGCGCAAAGGGCCAAATCGGATGACTTAAAAAATAAAATGGCACAGGCACTTACCGGATTTACCTCAGCCGAACTTACTGTAACAGAGAAAAACGGTAAAGTATATGTAAGCCTTTCAGAAAATTTATTGTTTCCTTCAGGCAGCGCAGTAGTTAATCCCAAAGGCGTTGATGCGCTTTCAAAATTAGCCGCCGTGCTTAATTTAAACCCTGATATTTCAATAGATATTGAAGGGCATACAGACACTGTACCTATTCGCGGGCGTTACCAGGATAATTGGGATTTAAGTACTGCAAGGGCAAATTCGATCGTACGCATTTTGGTAAATAATTATAAAGTTGACCCTGTAAGAGTAGTACCATCCGGCCATAGCTTTTATGAACCTGTTGATGTAAACTCAACTCCTGAGGGCAGGGCAAGAAACAGGAGAACAGAAATTATTCTTTCCCCCAAACTGGATGAATTGTACAAATTAATAGAATCATAATATCCTCTTCTAAATCAAAGTATCCTTTAAACTAAAGAAGCCTTTTGAATAATATTCAGGAGGCTTCTTTATTATTTATAGTTAACCTTACCAGGAAAAAAGTTTTGCAATAAGGCAAATAATTATCCAAACCGCGGCTATAAATAAAAAAATATCTTTTATTAAGTTTTTTTTGGGGTTATAATTGATCTTCATATAAATGATATTTATGCCTGTAGCATTTATAAAGTGGTTATCAGTGAACTTTTTCCGTGCGCCGGGCTATGTATTTGTATAATGCACCCACTGTCGTAATTTTTTCTGCATCTTCACCGGGTATATTTATATCAAATTCTTTTTCCAGTACAGATAATAATTCAAATACATCCAAAGAATCGGCTCCAAGGTCATCTGAAAAAGATGCATCTTCCGTTACAAGATGGCTATCAACACCAAGCTTGTCAATAATGTTCGGCCTTATCCGTTCCTTTATATTCATCACTTTTAATTTTGTTCTTCCGGAGAAAGCATATAATCTTCAATTTTCCTGTATAAAGTAGAAACAGAAATATTAAGAAGCTTTGCGGCTTCTGATTTGTTCCAGTGGGCAGTCATTAATACCTTTTGTATATGAAGCCTTTCAAACACAGTAAGATCATATGGGGAGTTGGATTTGCCCATAATAAGATACCTGCCTGTGCGGATTTCAAAGGGTAAAATATCTTCAGATAGAACTGTTTCCTGGCAAAGGATAACAGACCTTTCGATAACATTCTTCAATTCCCGTATATTTCCTTTCCAGGAATATATTTTTAAATGTTCTTCAAAACTTTTTGTCATACCTCTGATATGTTTTGAAAGTTTTTGGGAAAAAAGTTTGATAAAATACTCCGCCAACAGAATAACATCTTCTTCCCTTTCTCTTAGTGGTGGCAATTCTATGGTAAAAACATTAAGTCTGTAAAACAAGTCTTCTCTAAATGCGCCCTTTTCCACCTCGGCTTTTAAGTCTTTATTTGTGGCCGAGATCAGCCTAATATTTACTTTGTTTACTTTTGTATCCCCCAGCTTTATAAATTCATGGGTTTCCAAAACGCGCAAGAGTTTCACCTGTAACTCTAAATCCATTTCACCTATTTCATCAAGAAATAGCGTGCCGTTATCAGCCTCTTCAAGTAATCCCTTTTTATCTTTATAAGCGCCTGTAAAGGCGCCGTTTTTATACCCGAATAATTCGCTTTCCAAAAGCGTTTTTGAAAAAGAAGCGCAATTAATGGCTACAAAAGAATGATCCCTTGCCTCACTGCTGTTATGAATTGCTTTTGCAAACAACTCCTTTCCCTAAGATTCACGTTATAATTCTAACAGGCCAAGCTGATATCAGTAGTTGTGTTAGGTCAATTAAAAATGGTGCAGACGACTATATGATAAAAGGAGAGGATAACCAAAAACTGCTTAACCTGTTAAAGGAACAGTTTTTGGATTCCTTTAAGATTGCAAATGACGGCGATA
>JABDFW010000039.1:18876-28363 GCA_013286305.1 Bacteroidota bacterium | reverse complement strand
TCACCTTATATGCAAGTATTATCACTGCAAAAACCAAAGTAATACCATTAGCAATACTAACCGGGATATTGCTGCTAAGCAACCCAAACAAAAACCAGAGCAAGGTGCCAAAAGCAAAAAGCGAATACATAGAAAGTGAAATACCGGATGTGTCCTTCGTTTTGATAGTTTGAATGGCCTGTGGTAAAAAAGAGCTGGTAGTGCAAAATGCGGCTGCCAGCCCGATAACTGTAATTAAGTTTGTGCTCATAACTTTTACAAGATAGCTTAATTGGGTTTATTACCAAATTTGTTGATGGTAAAGTTTATGTTACCATCATTAACAAACATAGTTTTATTATTTTTAACTCCTGATCGCTTAATAGTTCACAACTCTATCCATGATGGATGAGGCAATATCATCAAATGAAACCAACACTTTTAACTATTGTTCTTATTTGTATTTTATTTGTAAATGCCAACAGCCAGGACAGGCTTACGGGCAAAACATTTGCAACACGTTCGGAAGTTATCGCCCAGCATGGTATGGCATGTACAAGCCATCCATTGGCGACAATGGCAGCTATAGATATATTAAAAAAGGGCGGATCGGCTATAGATGCAGCTATTGCAGCCAATGCAGTATTAGGCGTGGTTGAACCGGAAATGAATGGTATTGGCGGAGATATTTTTGCTATTGTATATGACGCAAAAACCAGTAAACTTTACGGGCTTAATGGTTCGGGGCATTCACCCTATAGCCTTACTTTAGATGAACTTAAAAAAAGAGGGCTGCAATATATTCCCATTGAAGGGCCACTTTCAGTGTCTGTGCCCGGTTGCGTGGATGGCTGGTTTGAACTAAATAAAAAGTTCGGTAAGCTCTCTATGCAGCAGGTGCTCAGCCAGGCAATTGACTATGCCCGTAACGGCTTTCCCCTTGCAGATGAAGCAGCTTACTACTGGGCTAATTTAAATAGCTTGTATGGCAAATACCCAAACATAGCGAGCGTATATCTTCCAAATGGCAGGGCACCTCAAAAAGGTGACATCTTTAAAAATCCGCAGTTGGCCAACACATTGGAAAAAATAGCCGCAGGCGGCCGCGATGTATTTTACAAAGGCGACATAGCCAGGACTATTGACAGCTTTATGAAAAGGAACGGCGGCTACCTTTCGTATAAAGACCTCGCCGACCATTCTTCTACCTGGGTAGATCCGGTTTCAACGATTTACAGGGGTTACCGGGTATGGGAATTACCCCCTAACGGGCAAGGCATAACCGTATTACAGATGTTGAACATACTGGAAGGTTTTGATCTTAGTAAAGTGACCTTTGGCAGCCCTGAGCATGTGCATCTTTTTGTAGAAGCAAAAAAATTAGCCTTTGAAGACCGTGCTAAATATTATGCTGATATGGATTTTGCAAAGGTGCCGGTTGATAAACTTATATCAAAAAGTTACGCAGCCGAAAGGCGTAAACTTATTCAGCCGCAACATGCTTCTGATAATTTTACTGCAGGTGACGGCCTTTTAAAGGCGGGTGAAACAGTTTACCTTACGGTGGCTGATTCCGAAGGCAATATGGTGTCTCTTATTCAAAGTAATTTCCAGGTGTTTGGATCGGGCATGGCGCCGGATGGGTTAGGCTTTGTGCTGCAAGACCGTGGAGCCCTTTTTACGCTTGAAGATGGCAAGAACAATACTTATGCGCCGCATAAAAGGCCTTTCCATACCATCATCCCCGCATTTGTAACCAAAGATGATAAGCCCTACATGAGCTTCGGCGTTATGGGCGGGTCTTTTCAGCCACTTGGGCAAGTACAGATATTAATGAACATGATAGATTTTGGGATGAATGCACAGGAGGCGGGCGATGCGCCACGTATTGATCACCAGGGCTCCTCTGAGCCGACAGGCAAGCCCAAAAACGGCTCCGGGACAGTAACATTGGAATCGGGATATTCTTTTGAAACAATTCGTACATTGATGAATTGGGGCCACAAAGTTGGCTACCAGCTTCCGGGCAATTATGGCGGATACCAATGCATACGGTACGACCCCATAAACAAGGTTTATTACGGAGCCAGCGATGCCCGGAAGGATGGCATGGCAGCGGGGTATTGAAGAAAGTCATTGGTCAGTAAGTCATTGAGGCGTTGAAAAAAGTTGTCCAGACTTTACTTTGATTCCAGTTTTTATTGTTTGTCCGCTATTACACCAATGACTATTGACAATTGACTATTGACTCAATGGCCATTATTAACTTTCAACTAATTTCGCGCGCATGAATGAGCAAAGGGCGCCTATACAAACGTATGAGCTTAACGTAAGTGAATATGAGCGGCAAGTATTAGTATTAAAAAGAAAAAGATCGGTTATTGCATGGATAAGGTTATTGATTGCATTATTAGCTATAATTGTAATAAAACTTATATGGCATACAGAACTATGGATAATCATTTGCAGTATAGTTGCTGCTATTGCATGCTTTTTATATGTGGTTTCAATAGATACGGATGCCAAAGAAAAAATGCAGAACCTGGAAAGGCTGATCGCCATAAACAAAGAAGAAATTGACATACTGAACGGAGATTTTTTAGGGAGGGAAGATGGCAGGCAATTAGAAATACCACACCATCCGTACGCACAAGACCTTGATATTTTTGGCACTGCTTCTTTATACCAATACATCAGCCGGTGCACAGCAGCCCAAAGCAAACAACTACTTGCAAATGCATTATTACAACCGGCCGGCAAAGAAAATATTTTATTAAAACAGGATGCAGTGAAGGAGTTGGCAGCTAAAATAAATTGGCGGCAGCAGCTACAATCTTCTGGTATGGAAAAGCCTGTTACCATTGCCACAGAAACAAAAATAAAAAATTGGCTGCAAGCGCCTCCCGTATTTAACAGCAAATTTTGGAAATGGCTTGGTTATATATTCCCTGTTATTTCGCTTACCACCATCTTCTTGTATCTAAATGATAATATAACACCGCAAGTGTTTTATTTGCTCGCATTTTGCTTTTTGATATTTGCTTTCTCGCTAAGCAAAAAAATACATACCACCTGGTTATTGCTCTCCAAAATAGTACCCGAAGTTGATACTTTGTACAGGCAACTTGATAGTATTGAGCGTGAAGATTTTAAAAGCGATTTTATCACAACCATAAAAAAAGATATTCAAAGCAACGACTTACAGCAAGCGTCAAAAGAAATATTACTCCTTAAAAATATTTTGAACCGGTTTGATGTCAGGCTAAATGTTTTTGCCTTTTACATTTTAAACACATTTTTGCTGTGGGACCTCTGGCAAATATTATCGCTAAATGAATGGAAGAAGAAGAATGAGCTTTCAGTACCTCAATGGTTTAAAGCAATTGCAGAAACAGAAGTTGTATCAAGTATTGCGGCACTGGCATTTAACCAGCCAGCCTGGTGTTACCCTATAATTGCTGACGAACATTTTACTTTACAGGCAACAACACTTGGGCATCCCCTTATAGCAGACAACAAAAGGGTAAACAACAATTACGCCCTTAACGGAACAGGTAAAGTAAGCATTATCACAGGCTCAAATATGGGGGGCAAAAGCACCTTCCTGCGCAGCATAGGTGTTAATACTGTACTGGCATTAATGGGTTCGCCTGTATGCGCCTCCTCATTTACAATATCCCCGGTTTTGTTAATGAGCAGCATGCGTATTGCGGATAACCTTGCAGAAAGTACTTCAACCTTTTATGCAGAATTAAAAAAGCTAAAATCCATTATTGAAGCAGTTAACAGAAACGAGAAGGTATTTATCCTTTTAGATGAAATATTACGCGGCACCAATTCATTGGACCGCCATACGGGCTCCAAAGCTTTGATAAAACAGCTTATACAACATAACGCAGTTGCAGTAGCAGCCACACATGATGTAGAATTGGCAAAACTTGAAACAGACTTTCCTTTTGCTATAAGCAATTACCATTTTGATGTGCAGGTAGAAAATGAAGAATTATATTTTGATTACAAATTAAAAGAAGGCATTTGCACCAGTTTAAATGCATCCATACTTATGAAGAAGATAGGAATTGAGCTCAGCGGAGGTTAGTTGATTGGTAAAAAAGTTGATCGGTAAAGACAAGTAAAAAGGCGTAGTAAACCGCTTTTTTACTATTCAACAAATCAACTGCTCTCTTACCAATCAACCAAACGGTCACTTAAACAACCTCCAAAAATCCAACCCCAAAGCATAAGCCATAAGGCCAAGCAATAATACCATCCCAGCCATTTGCGCATATTCCATAAACTTGTCGCTTGGCTTTCTTCCGGTTATCATTTCAGCTATCGTAAATAAGGCATGGCCGCCATCCAAAGCAGGAATAGGCAATATATTCATAAAGGCAAGGATGATGGAAAAGATTCCGGTAAGTGTCCAAAAGCGTTCCCAATCCCATATGCCTGGAAATGTATTGCCAATGCTTATTACGCTTCCCAAAGAATCTTTAGCGCTTATTTTTCCGGAAAATATCTGCCGTAAGCCCGCCATATAATTGCCCAGCGTTTCAAAGCACCTTCTTGTGCCAACAGGTATAGACTCTCCGAAAGTATAGTGATGCGTAACAATATTAAAAAGCTTTGAGATGTTAGCAAGGGCGGTAAAACCGACACGGCCGCTGGTATCCAGCTTAGCTTTTACCAATACTGTATCTTTATTACGCACCACAGTAATAGTTACTTCCTGTCCTTTGTATCTACTTTTAATGCTGTCAAATTCATCATAATATTTAAAGGCATGCTCATTTATGCCTATTAAAGAATCGCCCTTTATGAGCTTGTTCTGTGTAAAATGAGATAATTTAGGATCTACAGAATCTACAATTACCGGTATCCTCGGTTCTGCAAAACCTTCAGCTTTATTCTTGTTCAGCTTTTTAATAAAATCATCGGTTATATTAATTGACAAAGGCGCGCCATTCCTTGTTATTTGCAGTGCTTTGGGGTTCTTTAATATCAGGTCGCGGGGCAACGCTAAAAAATTGTCAATGGGTTTATTATCCAATGCAATTAGTTTATCACCGCTCTGTATTCCCAGCTGCGTTGCAAGCGAATCAGCATGTATGCCATAGGTCATATTTTTCCCGGGCAAAAATTCATCACCCCATTTCCAGGTGATACCTATAAAAATAACTATTGCCAGCAACACATTTATTATTACACCTGCCGTCATTATTATCAGACGCTGCCAGGCCGGTTTACTCCGAAACTCCCAGGGCTGTGGTGGCTGGCTCATGGCCTCCTTGTCCATACTCTCATCAATCATCCCGGATATTTTTACATACCCGCCAAAAGGTACCCACCCGATGCCATATTCTGTGTCGCCAACCTTTTTCTTCCAAAGGCTGAACCATGGATTAAAGAACAAGTAAAACTTTTCAACCCGGCATTTAAACCAGCGGGCCGTTAAAAAATGCCCAAGCTCATGTAAGGTTACGAGAATGGAAAAGGAAAGAATAAATTGCAAGGTTTTAATTCCAACGCTGCTCCAGTCAATTACTAATAAATTCATAAGGCCAAATTCCAAAAGGAACTTTTATGTTTAATAATATTATTTAATTACCGGCTTTAAAGTGCTGTTCATTTTATTTGCCGCTATTTATTCAGCCGCCCCAATCCCCGACAGCAATTGTAAATATATGCGAAGCTAAATAAACACAACTAAAACCCGAAGCCAACCTGACTTAAAAGGCTGTTGGCAGCCAAAGCCCGGCAATAATACAACTGTAAAGCCTATAAAAAATACCGTTCAAAATATTTAACGGGTTTACATTTGTATTAAAGAGGCGGCAAAGTTACGTGCCTCGCCGTCTGTTTCAAAGTATTCTTCCAGGTTGGGATTTTGGATGTAAGATATTTTGCCCATAGTACGCTCAACCATTTCGGTAATATCAAGAAACCCTATCCTGTTACGTAAAAAGGCAAAAACAGCAATTTCGTTAGCAGCATTTAATATGCAGGGCATGTTGCCCCCTTTATAAAGGGCCTCAGTTGCCAGCACAAGATTACGAAAGGTTTTAAGATCAGGCTCCTCAAAATTAAGTGTATTAGGTTTCTTGAAATCATACCTTGGAAAGCTATTTGGTATCCGGTGCGGAAAGGCCATAGCATATTGTATTGGCAGTTTCATATCCGGCAAGCCCATTTGGGCCTTTACACTGCCATCTTCAAACATTACCATGCTATGTATGATGCTTTGAGGATGGATAACTACCTGTATTTGCTCAGGCTTTAAATTAAACAGCCAGCGGGCTTCTATCATTTCCAGCCCTTTGTTCATCAAAGTTGCAGAGTCTATTGTTACTTTGGCGCCCATTGTCCAGTTAGGATGTTGCAGTGCATGATCGCGTTTCACATTCACCAAATAATTAGGCTTTTTACCAAGGAATGGGCCCCCGCTGGCGGTAAGCACCACTTTTTCTATTTTATTCCTGCCTTCACCAACCAGGCACTGAAAGATCGCTGAATGCTCACTGTCAACGGGAATGATAGGCGCTTTGTTCTCAAGCGCTTTTTGCATAACAATATCGCCGGCAACAACAAGTGTTTCCTTGTTAGCCAGGGCTACTGTTTTGCCACATTCAATAGCCTGCAGCGTTGACCTTAAACCGGCATAACCTACAATTGCAGCAAGCATAACATCATAGCAATCCATAGCGGCTACTTCAGCCAGTGCATCTTCACCGGCAAATACTTTAACTGTTGTATTAGCAAGCGCCTCTTTTACTTTAAGGTATCTTTTTTCATCGCCGATCACTACAATGTTTGGATTGAATTTTAAGGCCTGTTCAATCAACAAATTCTCGTTCGTATGCGCTGTAAGAATTTCTGCAGAAAACAAGGAAGGATTAGCGCCAATCACCTCCAATGCCTGTGTGCCAATAGACCCCGTTGAACCGAATATAGCGATGCGTTTTTGCATGGTGAATTTTATAATTCGTTACAATTTTTAAGAAATTCATAATAAACTTTTCTGCTTACCCATAATTCGCCGCCAGAATAATTTCGTCTAACAATTTTTTTACTTCTGTAATAATGCCTTTTTCTTTAGCAAGCTTTAAGGTGCCTAAAGTGCCAATCGGGTAAAGATTTTGCTGCAAAGATAACTGCTGGCCTTTCCGGTCATCAATTAGAACATATTTAATATTTAATTCTTTAGCCAAAGCTATAGCCGCAGCCTCACCTAAATGAATTTTTTTTAGCGAATCGTGGAATTTTGCAGTCAAAGAAGTTTGTTTTATTTCGATCCATGGTCGCGAAAAAATCTCATTTGGATTTAATCCAAAACCTTCCAGGCTTTTAAGTTCATTACAAACTTCTGAAGGGATAATTACAGAGCCATAGACATAGTGAAGTATTGATAACTGATTAATTCTAAAAAAATTGCTAATAGGTGAAGTATCACTTACTACTATCACTTAAAAAATTTTGTGCTGTTTCCAATTCCCTCTCCAGGTCATTTACATCATATCTTAACGGTATATTTTTATCCGACATTAATTTTTGAAAGCTAAACCGTGTCATACCGGCAATTTCGGCAGCTTTGGCTAAGGATACCTCTTCATCAATATACAACTGTATAGCCAATGCCAAAACAACATCATCCTGTGATAACGCTTTTACGTTACTAATTGCATCCGGAATATTTACTATCATTTCCACATAGTAAAAATAAGATAAATTATTTTAAACGATAAAACGCCTAATATTCTCAAAAATTTGATTACTTAAATAAATATTGTTGCATATCTTCTGCTATCTTCCTGTCGTTGCTTAGCCTCGGTAATTTATTTTGGCCGCCAAGTTTGCCAATTGATTTCATGTAATCTATGAACCCATTTTTTTTCACCCGTGTAATTACCAGTTGCTGCAAAATATTCCCCCCGATAAGATCATCATAATAAACATTTTTCTTTCGGAGGTTATCATCTACTTTTTTTGCAAAAGAATTTATATCACTCGGGGATTTTTCAAACTCAATAAACCACTCATGATAGCTCTTCCCTTTACCCTGCTGCACCATAGGTGCCACCGTAAATTCAATAATTTTAACCCCTTCTTCATTGGCTGCCTTCATCAAAGAATACTCCACCTCTTCTCCTATAACATGCTCTCCAAAAGCCGAAATATAATGCTTTATCCGTCCGCTTACAATTAAACGATAGGGGTTAGTACTAACAAACTTTATCGTGTCCCCGATATTATAGGCCCATAACCCCGCATTGCTACTAATGATCAACACATAATTCTCTCCTGCCTTTACATCTTTTAAACTCAACCTCGTGGGGTTTTCGTTAAATATTTCGGCAGCCGGAACAAACTCAAAAAATATACCGGAATTGGTATTCAAAAGCAACCCGGGTTCCTGCTGGCTATCCTGGAAAGCAAAAAAACCTTCGCTCGCCGGGTACAATTCTATGCAATCCACCTTTCTCCCAATGCTTTCGTTTAATTTGGCTTTATAAGGCTCAAAGTTTACACCACCCTGTACCATTACGCTAAAATTAGGGAACAGGTCGCCTATTTTTTTACCGCTTTTTTCCGTTAGCCTGTCAAAATACATCTGCATCCATGGCGGTATCCCGCTTATCAGCGTCATATTTTGAGCAATGGTTTCTTCTACTATCTTATCTAATTTAATTTCCCATTCTTCAATGCAATTGGTTTCATAAGTAGGCAATTGGTTGCTGCGCAAATACTTAGGAACATGATGGTTTACAATACCACTGAGCCTGCCGGTTGGTACGCCGCCCATCCTGTCTAATTCGGGCGAACCGCTTAAGAAGATCATTTTGCCTTTTGTAAACTCTGAATTACCGCTTTGCGCTATGTAGCACAATAAGGCATCCCGTGCTGAATTAATATGATTGGGAATGGAGTCCTTAGTAATAGGTATATATTTTATACCGCTGGTAGTACCGCTGGTTTTGGCAAAATATATTGGTTTGCCTTTCCAGAGTATATTATGCTTGCCTTCCTTTATTTTTTCTATATAGGGTTTTAGTTGCTCATATTCCCTTACAGGCACCTTCTTTTTGAAATCATCATAGTTTTGAATACTTTCAAAGCCATGATCCTTTCCAAATTCGGTATTTTTTGCAGTTTTCACCAATTCTTTAAAAATCGCCTCCTGGTCCGCAACCGCCGTTTCCATCCCCTTTCTTGTTCTGTTATATATATAATTGGCAAATGGTTTGGCCAGCAAAGATTTTAAATTCATAATGGTAGCGCTGTATTAAAGGGTGCAAAAATAGCATTCCGCGGGGTGCAGCCATCAAACCAACTGTTTAATTTTGCATAAATATGGGGCGGTAAAGGGCTTCGGTAAGTTTTTTTTAAAATTACTTGCCCAATTAATGCTAAAAACCTTACCTTTGCCGACCTAATTTTCGATAAGTTATGTTTGCAGTAGTAAAAATAGCAGGGCAGCAATTTAAAGTACAGGAAGGCCAAAGCCTGTATG
>JABDFW010000039.1:0-18866 GCA_013286305.1 Bacteroidota bacterium | reverse complement strand
AGGGTAAAACCGGCGACAAAGTTGAGTTCAGCGAGATATCTCTTGTTGATAATGACGGTAAGCTTTCTCTTGGAGCTGATATAAAAGCTGTTGTTAAAGCAGAGATATTGAACGAAACAGTACAGGGCGATAAAGTGATTGCCTTTAAGATGAAAAGAAGAAAGGGCTTTCGTAAGAAGCACGGCCACAGAACCCATTATACAAGAATTAAAATTGAAAGCATAGCTTAATATTTGGCGATTGCTGATTTTGATATTTTGGGATTATATAAAACAACAAGGTTATATATCCTCCGCAAAATCATCAAATCAAAAAAAATAAATTATTTTGAGGTTGCCGGTGATTTGTGAAGAATATAAAATACGATGTTTATAAAAACCACAAAATCTCACAATCTCAAAATTAGAAATTAAATAAAATAATATTTTATGGCTCATAAAAAGGTGAAGGCAGTGTAAAGAACGGCCGCGATTCACAAAGCAAACGTTTAGGCGTTAAAATTTACGGAGGCCAGCCCGCCATTGCAGGTAATATAATTATTCGCCAAAGAGGTACAGTATATCATCCTGGTAAAAATGTAGGGGTTGGAAAAGACTTTACTTTATTTGCTTTAGTTGATGGCACCGTAGTATTTAAGAAAACAAAAGAAGATAAAACTACAGTTTCAGTATTGCCGGTTGAAGTATCTGCGTAACATGTTATTAAATTTTTTTTTGATAGTTGTTATAAAGGTTTTACTTTTATATCATATTTACTAACCATTTAAATTTTAAAAACATGGCAACTGCAAAAAAAGCCGCAAAAAAAGCTGCTCCTAAAAAGGCCGCTGCAAAGAAAGCTGCTCCTAAAAAAGCCGCTCCTAAAAAAGCCGCTAAGAAAGCCGCTAAGAAGAAATAATCTTACAGCTTTAAGAGCTAAGATAAAATTTAAGTCCCGGTTTCATCCGGGACTTTTTTATTTTGCAGCATATTCCATTCCTCTTTTACATATAGGAATCCTGAAGACAAATAAAAAGCTACCGTTATGGATAATTATGCTATCGCTGATAATTTTTCTCTCTTATCCAAATTAATGGATCTGCATGGGGAGAATAGTTTTAAATCAAAATCATATTCAATCGCAGCCTTTACAATTGAAAAGCTGCCTATGCAACTGGCAGATACACCGGCAGAAAAATTTGCAGTAATAAAAGGTATAGGAGATTCCGTCGGTAAAAAAATTATGGAACAACTACAAACCGGTGAGCTTTCTTTATTGAACGATTATCTCGCAAAAACTCCTGCCGGTATTCTTGAAATGCTTAATATTAAAGGCATTGGGCCAAAGAAGCTGTCTGTTATATGGAAAGAACTTGAAGTAGAAACACCGGGCGAATTGTTGTATGCATGCGAAGAGAACAGACTGTTGCTGTATAAAGGGTTTGGAGAAAAAACCCAACAAAATATTAAAGAAGCTATTGAATTTTATTTGGGTAACCAGGACAGGCATTTGTACCGCGATATTGAAAAATATGCTTTAGCCGCCGATACTACAATAAAAGCATCGTTTCCTGAAGAGACATTTATTTTGGCAGGCGATTTTAAAAGACAAATGGAAATAATTGACAAACTTGAGTGGGTAACTTCAACCCCGCCGGATGAGCTTAAATTATTTTTTGAAACCAATGATTATCAAATTTTAACCTCGCACGAAACTGTTTCCACTTACAAGGGAAAAGAAAATGTTGAGTTTATATTTTATCACAGCACAAGCATTTACAAAGACCTTTTTTTGAAAAGTTGCAGCGAACAATTTTTAGAAGAATGGATAAACTTATTCCCGCTTAATGATAATTATAACTCAGAGGAAGAAATTTTTACCGTCGCCGAAATAGATTTTATCCCATCTTATTTACGGGAAAACAAAGCAATTATTGAAAATGCTAAAAATAAAAAACTTGCAACTGTAATACAGCCAGAGGATATAAATGCTATTATTCATAGCCACAGTAAATGGAGCGACGGTATAAACTCCATTGAAGAAATGGCAAAAGCATCTATACAAAAAGGGTTTCAATATTTAGTTATCAGCGATCATTCGAAATCGGCTTTCTATGCAAACGGGTTAAAAGAAGATCAAATAAAAGCACAGCACGAGCACATTGATGAATTGAATAAAGCTTTGCACCCATTCAAAATATTCAAAAGCATTGAAAGTGATATACTGAACGATGGAAGCCTCGATTACAGTAATGATGTGCTGGATAGTTTTGATGTTGTAATAGCGTCCGTCCACTCCAATTTAAAAATGAAAGAAGAAAAAGCAATGATGCGTTTAATGAACGCTATTGAAAATTCTTACACAAGTATTCTTGGCCACCCAACTGGAAGATTGCTCCTGGGCAGGAACGGTTACCCTGTTGACCATAAAAGAATAATTGATGCCTGTGCGGCCAATAATGTTGTTATTGAGCTGAACGCCCACCCTAAAAGGCTGGATATAGACTGGCGGTGGATTGATTATTGCCTTGAAAAAAATGTTCTGCTATCTATAGACCCGGATGCCCATACACTTGATGGCTTTGAAGACATACGTTATGGAGTTCTTGTTGCGCAAAAGGCCGGCTTGACCAAAGAGAGGAATTTAAGCAGCTTTTCTTTGCAGCAATTTGAAGGGTTTGTGGCAGAACAAAAGGCCAAAAGAAAATAATCACTTAACTAATGGTAATGAAACATAAAAAACAGTGCCTTTACCTACTTCAGTTTCAAACCATATACTTCCATTAGCTTTTTCTACAATGCCCCGGCAAATGGCAAGGCCCAGGCCTGTACCTGAAGATTTAGTTGTAAAATTGGGCGTAAATATTTTTTGCTGCATTTCCAGCGGAATGCCGGTACCATTATCTTTTATAGCTATTATTACTTTATTCCCTTTTATATATTGATCTACGGTTACATCGGCATGATCTCCTGATGCTTCTATAGCATTTTTTATAAGGTTTGTAAAAAGCCGGTTAATTTGCATTTTGTCGGCCTTAATAATATGAGGGCCACCGGGTTTATTCCAAACTATATTCAGGCTGCTGTCTGCGCTGAATAAATTAATAAGCGATGCCAGCACTTCACCTACATCAAAGTTTTCAATTGTAACATTTCCTATATTGGCAAACTGCGAAAAATCTCCCGCGATCTTTGACAACTGCTCTATTTGCTCAATTAATGTATCAGCAACCTGCTGCGATAATTCTTTTACGTTTGACGAATTATTGTTAATAGCACGTTGCAAATATTGAATACTTAGCTTCATAGGCGTTAGGGGGTTTTTTATTTCATGTGCAACCTGCCGTGCCATTTCGCGCCATGCCCCCTCTCTTTCGCTTCTTGCAAGTGCCTGTGCACTCTGCTCCAATTTTCTAACCATCTTATTGTATTCATTTACAAGCGTGCCAATCTCATCCTTTCTTTTCCAGGTAATTTCCTCATTTATCCTTCCAAGGCTTATCTCTTTCATTTTGTTCCCAATCAATGTAAAAGAAGACGTTATCCGGCTTGTAACCAGTATAGCGATGCCGCCGGCAATTATGAAAATAAGGGCGTTTAAATTAATGAGCGTTACAAGAAAATCATTTATTTCTAATTTCAATTCATTTTGGGAATTGAGAGACGGCACATTAAGATAGGCAATTACGCCACCATTTGCATCTCTTACTACAACATATATACTTAAAAAAGTAATGTTGCCTATGTGCTCGTCCTGTATCCACTGTGTGCTGTGATTATAGCGCAGGGCATAGTAGGCTTCGGGTTGCATTTCGCTGCTTAAAATATCCTTTGTATAAATATAGGGCTGGGAAGAAACTTCGAGCCTGCCATCCTTATTATAAAAATTTATATCGGTATTGTGAACACTGGCAATCTCTATTATTTTTCTTTTTATGTCCCCCGTAAATTCAAAGCTGTGCGTGTGCAAAAGGCTGTCATTTTTAGTTTGCACCTTAATAACTTCCTCCATCTCGTTTCTTATTACCAGGGTATTAACGGTAAGCCTGTCGCGGCTGTCTTTATTAAAGCTCACAATAAAAAATGAAATAGTAATAACCCCAATTACTATAAAAGAAAATATGCTTACTGCAATAATAGTTGCCTGTATTTGCGTGCGTACATTAAATGAAAAAACATTTTGAATATTTCTCCACCGAAATCTCGTTTTAAAAAGAAGGTTACTATAATGCAGCAATATAACTAAGGCTATAAAAAGACAGAACAAGTAAGAAAATATGGTAAATGCCGCAAGAAACCAATCGCCTTTTCTTACAACCACAATAATCTTGTTATTGCCTGCATTATACCATAACTGGCTGTAACCCGCTTTATTTATAAGGGTATCCTCAAACCTTGGCACCTGGTCTTTTGTAATTATATCAGGAAAATCAAAATCATTATTAGAAGTTTTAATAAGGTGCATCCTGTTATAAACCGCAACTGAATAATTGGAGTTAGGGTCGCTTGACAGATCTTTTACCTGGTTAAACAATTCGAAAAACAAGGCATCCTTTTTATACAATTTAGGGTCTGCAACAATAAATAAAGAGCCTTTTAAGGCAGAGTCACTTTCGTAAACTTCTTTTTCATAAATATAACTAAATCCGTCGAGCGCATTTTCGTAATAATAAAGATTTGGAATATCCGTCTTTTTGGCTTTCTCCTGGATGATAGTCTTGATCACATTGTAAGATGTTGAATCTTCATTATATAATGGATTATGAACAACATCATAAGTATAAATGTGTGTTTCATATTTATTAAGGCTGCCTGAGAAATTATTGCTGATCAAGCTGTCCTTAATAAATTTATTTTTGTTTTCTGAATGAAACCGGAGGAAACTATTTATAAAAAAAGAATTATCAAGGCTGCTTAACGACATATCCAACAACTGCAGTGTTTGCTCATCAGTTTGGAGAGCATAATTTGAAGCAATTGTTTTTCTTTTCTTCAACTCGATCGTTTTTACCTGGTAAGCCAGCAAAGCGGTTGCAGATACCATGAAAAATATAGCCCAAAACAAAAAGAAAGGCGATTCAATAAAAGCAGTTTGTGTATCTTTTTTCCTGTATTCAAGTATGGTAATGTAAATAATAAACCAAAGAAGTATAATAAGATTAATACCGGCCGGCTCATAAAACGATTTCACTGTTACAAATACAAGCCCAATGATGGCCATTATCATAAGCTTTCTGTAAATAGTAAGTTGTGAACGCAGGAGGGGCTTTATAAGCAAATGAGATAAATAATAAAAGGAAAGAAACAGCAGGCAAACAATAACAAAGCTTATAATAATAGAAACATCAAGGGTAAAAAAGTTAGTTACTTCAAATTGTACTTTTGAATTAATTACAAGGCTGCTGATAATACTTTCAAACAAATACAAAATAAACATAAGAACAGTAAGCGATATAACCGTTAAAACAGTCATTACCTCTTTATTAGGGGTATAGCCTTTTTGAAAAAATCGTGGTTTTTGAAATTTAATAAAAGACGTTATCCAGAACAGTAATACGCTGTTGATAAGAAGGTCGCCTAATGATTTATTAAGGCGGCTTGAGCCATAAACGAGCGGATCGAATAATTTCAACTTCCTGAAATCAAAAGGAACAGGAAAATGATATGTAAGGTAACGTAGTGTAACTACTACCGTTATCAGAAAAAGAAATGCTTTTAAAAACCCCAATGCAGGCACAATATCAGTTGCTATGCTGTTAATAAAAACTATAAGTAAAATAACAGCCAGTACCCGCAGAATTGTTGAAAAGGCGCCCGGCTGATCATTGTTTACATTTTGCTTACTCTTTATACCAAACAATGCAGCTCCTTTGGAATTGTGTATTATGTTTGCGTCAGCATCATTACTTATTACATATTTATCTTCCAGTTCAGTATAGTTTTCAAATCGCGGCTGCAGGTATTTATTAGTGAAAAAAAATTGCCACCGTACGGGTATAAGGCAGGCTATTATATATCGTTTGCCTTTATACGCTATTGTTTGTTTTATAAAATCAAACGACCCATCCTGGTATGTTACAAAATAATACCCGTCTAATTTTAAAATATCTTCCCTGTCAACTGACATGGTATTGTTATTCCAGTAAATTTCTTCAGGGTCGCCTGTATTAAATGCTTTGTAACAAAATACCCCAAAAACATCATCCTGCATTTTTTCCTTTAAGGGCGACATACCGTCGTTTACAAGTGCGCCGACAATAGCTGTATCCTTCAATATATCGGCAAATCTCTGCTCCTGCTTTTTAATGTAGCCTTCTAAAACCGCGCTTACTTTTTTTGGAGAGGAACTGTATGAGAAATAATTTGTAAAAAGAAAAGAAATGGTGTACAGCCAGGCAGCCGCAATAAATATGTATCCATGCTTGTAAACAGCTTTTTTAATTTCCTGGATCAAAGATTTGAATTTTCTTTTTTAACCCGGTTCCAAATGGCATCCATTTCCTGCAGAGACATTTCTGTAAGGTCTTTTCCCATTGTTTTGGCTTCCTGTTCTATTCTTGTGAACCGGTAAATAAATTTTTTATTGGTTCTTTCCAAAACACCTTCTGCATCAATATGCAAAAATCGTGCATAGTTTATAAGGCTAAACATAATGTCGCCAAATTCAGCCTCTATATTGTTCTTATCATCCCCGGCTATCGCTTCCTTCAATTCATCTATTTCTTCCTCCACTTTTTTCCAAACCTCTTCTTTTGTCTCCCATTCAAAACCAACCTGCTTTGCCTTCTCCTGTATCCGGGAAGCTTTAACCATTGCGGGCAGCGACGATGGCACGCCGCTTAATACAGACTTCTTCCCTTCTTTCATCTTTATTTGTTCCCAATTCTTTTTTACATCTTCTTCATCATTCACTTTAACATCGCCGTATATATGCGGGTGCCGTATAATTAATTTATTGCAAATACTTTCAATTACATCCTGTAATGTAAACTGGTTTTGTTCACTGCCTATTTTAGCATAAAATATTAAATGCAGCATCAGGTCACCCAATTCCTCCTTAATATTTTTCCAGTCGTTATTGGTTATCGCATCTGCCAGTTCATATGTTTCTTCAATCGTCAGGGGGCGCAATGTATCAATGGTCTGGTTCCTGTCCCAGGGGCATTTTTCGCGCAGGTCGTCCATTATTTTCACGAGTCTCAAAAAGCTTTCTTCAACATTATTGTTCATAAAATAAATTAAAATGTAAAAAGAGCGATGATGCCATAAACCGCAAAAAGTATCATCATAATAAAAAAGGCGGCAAAATTAAGCAAAAACCATTTAAGGATGGTTTTGCCGCTGCCTTGCTCATAAAAGTTACGCAACCCTTTATAGGTATAATAAATAAGATAAAGCCACACAACAATGGCCAGGTACATTACCCAGGATAAGTGAGGGATTTTTGATAATTGTGAGATGATAAGCAAGACAAAAAACAAAACAAAAATACCACAATACAAGTGTACCGAATAAATGATATGATCAACATAATAAAAATTCTTGCGCCTTATGTACAACAATTGGAGCACAAGTGCAAACAAAGGCAGGGATACGAACATTATTTGTGGAAAGCTGTGAAAGAATTTTTCCCCCATACGTGACATCATTTCGTTGCCGTTTGTACCATATTCCTCATTAACCTCAATATTCCTTCTTAAAAATGTCCGCTTTATCCAGCCATCCCTTTTTGATGCCGGTAGTGCATTTTGTACAGAATCATACGACGCAACAGTTTTATAGCCCGTAAAGCCCGTAAAATCGCCGTTAGCCATGTCAATTTTGCTCTTTTGTGTACTGTCCTTTTGAATACTGGCAATGGCCGCATCTATTTTTTTAACAACCATCCGTGAGCCAATTTTACCAACCTCCGGCACATCTTTATCGTTGATAATCTCTTCCTGTGCATTCTTGCTACCCTGCAGTTCCTTTATAACATCCTTTGCACTTTTATTCTTGTCTGCTGTCTCGTTTACCTGGATGGCGTTTTCGGGCTTTAATATGGCCAGAAAAAATAAAAAGAAAATAGCCGATACAAATACGTACATCCTTATCGGGTTTAAATAAGAAGCCCTTTTACCGCGTATATATTCATGCGATAAAAAACCGGGTTTAAATAACAAATATTTTGCCGAACTAAAGAATTTGCCGTCAAAATGCATTACATCATACACAAAATGGGTTACCAGGTGCCAGAAGGTTTCTTTTGGCTCAAGATTTTCCTGGCCGCAAATATGACAATACCTCCCATACAACTGCGTATTACAATTTAAGCATACTTTTTCAGCTCTTTCTTTTAAGTGTGACACCTGTTAAAATTTGACTAAAAATACATAACTCATTTAATGCAACAATATATATGTTTGTTCTTATTTGCCGTTATAGTATTACCCAAGTATTTTTGATGAATAAATAAGAACATGAAATTGCTTTTAGCCGCTTTTTTGATGAGTTTATTGGTACAAAATGCCCGCAGCCAATATTATTATAACGATATAATTATTCTAAAGGAAACGAACAGCCAGTATGCTGCTTTAAAAAACAGCCATATAACACAGGTAACCGCCCAAAGCCTTGAGGGTAATAACGAACCTGCAAAAGGCTTTTTACTAAGGCAGGATATATTAAATAACGCATCTGAAATAGTTACAACCTCTGATTTGCCTTCAACAGGTGAATCTGTTTCAAAGAACTATTATGACAATGGGCGCCTGGTAAAAACAGTTGACAGCAGCAGCGCCGACAGCGGCAAAATTATTTTAAGTATTGTTGACTACACTTACGATGAGGCTGGAAACATTAAAACAAATACGACCGTAACAGTTGATACTTTTATGAACAGCCGCTCTGAAGAAGTGCATGAATGGTTTTATAATAACAACACCCCGATATACATGCTTAGGATAAAAGATAAGCTGGATACTACTGTAGTTGAATTTGTAAAAGACGATCAGGGGAATATTGCTGAAGAACATTGGAAAAAGAAGGGAAAAAGGATAGAAGATTATTTTTATTATTATAACAAAGCACATTTGCTTACCGATATAGTACGCTTTAATAACAGGATAAAAAAAATGCTTCCTGATTTTTTGTTTGAATATGACGACTCGGGTAAATTAAAACAACTTACCCAAATTCAGCAAAACTCAAGCGATTACATCACCTGGTATTATGAGTACAATGAAAACGGTTTAAAAGAAAAAGAATTTTGCTACGACAAACTAAAGCACCTTTTGGGAAGCATTGATTATACCTTCCGGTAAAATGAGTTATTTTTTTACAAGCATTATCTGGCCTAAATGAAAGGAAATATGGTTGGTGCGGCTAATAAGCACACTTAGCCTGTTACGGTGCGGCTCTTTTACAAAATCTTCTTCTGAAATGCTTGTATGCCTTTGAAGCCAATCACCGGGGGTGAGTTGGTTAAAATGGCTTGTTAATACATCGTTTATATTAGCCCAATAAGTTCTTAGGTCAGTTATAGCAGGAAGCCCGGCAATTGCCCTATCAGGGTTAGTAATAAAAGCCTCATCCAATTGTTCATATTGCCTGTTGCCAAGGCTTAACAATGGAAGCATCCTGTCGTCAACCGCGGTAAGATGCCCTAAAAGATATACTAACCTGTTTCTGCCCGGCGCTATTTCAATAAACATTTGCTCATCTGTAAAACCGTTAAAAGCATCTGTAGTTCTTTTTACATTTAAGTTCCAGGCATCCAGTGCTATCCTCACTAATAATTGTTGATTGTCCATATTTTTTATTTTATAAAAGCTTTTAATATTTTAAAATAATACGCCGGCACATTAATAAATTTATTCATGGCTTTATCTTCTTATGAAACCAAACCAATGTTTTATTGTTGGGTTCAGCATTATAATTAATACTCAGCTCCACCCCTTTTTTTACGGATTTAACTGTTTTAATGGTCATAACCTTGTGTTCAAAATCCATTTCATAATCACAGTTGGAATTATAGTCATGATTATATAAAGATACATAACCAAGTGCCAGGCAGCCAAATCTGCGCCGTGTACCCCATTCAAAAATATAATCAAATAATTTAGTTTTTTCAATGGTTTTACGCTCTTTTGAGGTTAGCACAATCACCGGTGATATTTCTATCACAGTTCCGGCAGCAATATTCCTTGTTGTAAATACCCCTCTTCCACCCTTTTCCGATGGAGCAATAGTCAAATACGGCATCATCATACGGTGAATATAAAAAGTTAATTCCGAAATTTGCGTTTTACCAGTTATTTTGCAAATCGCCAACCAATAATTTACCGCAATGAGTACCGAAATTGAAGAAATATCACTGGAAGAACAGCTGAAGCCCCTGCTGGACGGTGATGACAAACATGCCCTGAATGAGTTTCTGGATGATCAGAATATCAGTGATGTTGCTGACCTGATTAATGAGCATCCCGACTACGAAGCAGAGATCATTGGCAATATGTCTGTACACCGTGCTGTTAGTGTATTTAAAATACTTGACTTAAGCGTTCAAAAACAAATAATAAAAGAACTGCCATCTTTTAAAACGGCTGAATTGCTGAATGAATTACCCGCTGACGACCGTACAGATTTTTTAGAAGAATTACCCAAGGAAGCAATACGCGATTTGATAAAATTGCTTAACCCCGAAGAAAGAAAAATAACCTTGTCATTATTAGGCTATCCTGAAGACAGTGTTGGAAGACTAATGACGCCTGATTATGTTTATGTTTACGCACATAATACAATAGACGAAGTATTTGGCATTATAAGGCGGGTTGCTAAAAGCAGCGAAACGATTGACGTAATTTATGTTATAAATGAAAAAGGTGAGTTGGTTGATGATATAAGGATACGCGATGTAATACTTGCTGCGCCCGGTAAACGCATTGACGAACTGCTTGACGGGCGTGTAGTAGCCTTAAATATAAATGACGACCAGGAACATGCCAGCCAGGTTTTTAAAATGAACAATCGCGTGGCGCTGCCGGTGACAGATGATAACAATATACTGCTGGGCATTGTAACTATTGATGATATGCTTTGGGTAGCTAACGAAGAGTTTACAGAAGATATGCAAAAGATGGGGGGTAGCGAAGTATTGGGCGAGCCCTACTTAGACATTTCTTTAATAAAGCTTATTAAAAAAAGGGCTGGCTGGCTAATAGCACTGTTTCTCAGTGAAATGCTTACTGCTTCTGCCATGCAGCATTACCAGGAAACAGGTATTTTTAAAAGTTTTATTGACCTGGTAATTTTCATACCGCTTATTACATCAAGCGGCGGTAATAGCGGTTCGCAGGCATCATCTCTTATTATACAGGCAATGGCCTTGGGTGAAGTGACTATTGCCGACTGGTGGCGGGTAATGCGCCGGGAGCTTTTTACTGGTTTTTCACTTGGGCTTATTCTTGGCATCATCGGTTTTATAAGGGTTTGCGCTTGGCAATATCTGCATGTGTACAATTACGGGCCGCATTGGCGGCTGATGGCTACCATTATTTTCTTTGCATTGATCGGGATTATCCTGTGGGGAAGTTTAATAGGGTCTATGCTGCCAATTGTATTAAAAAAATTAAAGCAGGACCCTGCAACATCATCTGCACCCTTCGTAGCTACTTTGGTTGACGTAACCGGTATTGTTATCTATTGTTCTGTAGCAAGCATAATATTACACAACGTTTTGGCTGGCCACTGACCGGAATTTTTCAAGGGCTCGTTGGCAATTCACGCTAATAACGTGTGCCTGTTTGTGTTTTAAAGCTTTTCTCTTAGTCTCTCTTTTATCCCTCCAAACCATTCATCTTTTAAAATACTCAATACAATACTATCCCGTCTGCCGCCCTCTCTTTTGGGCATATTCGCACGCAAAATACCTTCCACGGTGCAACCAATGCTCTTCATTGCAGCAACACTCCTGGCATTGGCTGCATCGGCCCTAAATTCCACGCGTTCCATATCAAGTTTTTCAAAAGCAAACCCAAGCAATAAAAATTTACAGTGTTTATTCAATCCTGTGCCTCTGAATCTTTCTCCATACCATGTATAGCCTAATTGCAAGGTTTTGAATGGAAAGTTAATATCGTAAAACCTTGTGCTTCCGGCATATTCACCGCTTTTTTTATCATGCACTATAAAAGGAAATTCCTTGCCTTCAGCCTTAGCACTAAATGCTAACTGCAAATAATTACGCAAACCGTCTTCGCCCGCCGCTGTTACAAACGAATAATGCCACGTATTAGGCTCATTTAAGGCAAAGGGTAAAAGGTTCGTATAGTCTTCCGGCGTTAATGCCCTTAAAAGTACGTTTTCATCTTCCAGTACCAGGTTATCATTCAAATATTCGTTCATACCATTTTTTGCTGCAACTTAACACAAAACTGGCTACCTTTCAGCCAGAAAATTTTTATTATAAAACACCATTGATGTATGTGCGGAATAGTTGGATATACAGGGCCCCGGGAGGCATACCCCATTATTATAAAAGGTTTACACAGGCTGGAATACAGAGGATATGATAGTGCCGGCGTAGCATTGGTAAATGAAAATGACGGCCTGCATGTATATAAAAAAAAAGGCAGGGTAGCTGACCTTGAAGAAACACTAATTGGCGCTAACCTGCATAGCCACATCGGCATTGGCCACACACGCTGGGCTACCCACGGCGAGCCAAGCGACCGCAATGCGCATCCCCACGTATCATTCAGCGGGGAGATCGCTATGATACATAATGGCATAATTGAGAATTATGCGCAGATAAAAAAAGAGCTGCTTAAAAAAGGCTATACTTTTAAAAGTGATACCGATACAGAAGTATTGGTGAATTTTATTGATGACATAAAACAAAATAATGATTGTACGCTTGAAGAAGCTGTGCGCATCGCCCTCAGGCGGGTGGTTGGGGCATATTGTATCCTGTTAGTTCATAAAGACGACCCTGAAACTATTATTGCCGCCCGCAAGGGAAGCCCGTTGGTTATCGGGATTGGGAAAGGAGAACATTTTCTTGCTTCTGATGCATCGCCAATTATAGAATATACCAAAGAAGTGGTGTATGTTAACGATTATGAAATAGCCATTGTAAAGCCTGATGAGCTGGTACTTAAAAACCTGGGTAACGACAAGCAAACACCATTTATTACAAAGCTTAATATGGATATGGCGGCCATTGAAAAAGGCGGCTACGACCATTTTATGCTGAAAGAGATTTTTGAGCAGCCCAATACTATTTACGATTGTTTGCGGGGCAGACTTGATGCAGAAAATGGTAACATTATTATGAGCGGCATACAAAAATATGCAGAGCAAATAATAAATGCGCCGCGCATCATCATTATTGCCTGTGGAACAAGCTGGCATGCAGGTTTGGTGGCCGAATACATCATTGAAGAAACCTGCCGCATTCCGGTAGAAGTTGAGTATGCTTCTGAATTCAGGTACCGCAACCCAATAGTACATAAAGGCGATGTGATAATTGCAATATCGCAAAGCGGTGAAACAGCCGATACACTCGTAGCTATTGAAAAAGCAAAAGAACAAGGTGCGATCATTGTAGGAATAGTTAATGTGGTGGGTTCTTCTATTGCAAGAACATCGCACACCGGGTCTTATACGCATGCCGGCCCTGAGATTGGGGTTGCCAGCACAAAAGCATTTACTGCCCAGCTTGCAGTGCTTACTATGATAGCCTTAAAGATAGGTTACGAAAAAGGCACTCTTGACAAAGAGAGATATTTGTACTTGTGTAAAGAGCTTGCTGCTATACCTGAAAAAGCAGAACTTGTATTAAAGCTGGACGATCATATAAAGGAAATAGCCCTGAAGTATAAAGATGTTCCCGATTTTTTATACCTCGGCAGAGGATACAATTTTCCTATTGCGCTGGAAGGCGCTTTAAAGCTTAAAGAAATATCGTACATACATGCCGAAGGTTATCCGGCTGCCGAAATGAAACATGGCCCGATTGCTTTGGTTACAAATACATTGCCCGTTGTATTTGTAGCTACTAAAGATGCTTACCATGGCAAAGTGGTAAGCAATATGCAGGAAATAAAAGCACGCAAGGGCATTGTGATCTCTATAATTACTGAAGGCGATACTGCATCACCACCATTAAGCGACGATGTAATAGTTTTGCCCGCTGCTGACGAAATTGTTGCACCTATGCTTAGTGTAATACCTTTACAATTATTGGCATATCACATTGGCGTGGCAAAAGGATACGATGTAGATAAGCCGCGTAATTTAGCCAAAAGTGTAACGGTAGAGTAGTAATATATTAAACTATGGCAGAAAATACCACCAGGAAATCATCCATACAATCATTAGGTTATAATTTTATTCCAACGGAATTTTTGCCGGATGGAAAAGATGAATATTACCTGCGCAAAATGCAGGATAAAAGCGGTATTGATTACAGGCAGCTTACTGCTTATGAAATTGAAGCCCTTGTTAAAAACCGTAATACCAGCGATGACTGGAACAAGATATTGGTTAGTGATGCATTTAACCCTGAGCTGGTTAAGAACTGCAAATTTTTCGGGCTTGTGCGTATTGGCAAACTGGAGCCTTATTGCCTTGAATACAGCGATCTTAAATTTCCTGTTGGCTTATACAATTCCACTATAATAAGTTGCGACTTTGGGGATAATGTTGTAATAGATAATGTAAACTATTTGTCGCATTATATTATTGGTAACGAAGTGATCATTGTAAATGTAAACGAGCTGGCAACTACCAATCATTGCAAGTTCGGCAATGGCATTATCAAGGATGGCGAGAAGGAAAACATACGCATTTGGATGGAGATATGTAATGAGAATGGCGGGCGCAGCGTGATACCTTTCAGCGGTATGCTTCCGGGCGATGCATGGTTATGGAGCAAGTACCGTAATGATGATGTGCTGCTTCAAAAGTTTAAAGAATTTACTGAGCAAAAATTTAATACCCAACGGGGTTATTACGGAAAAGTAGGCGACAGGACCGTAATAAAGAATTGCAGTATTATTAAAGATGTTTGGATAGGCCAGGATGCCTATATTAAAGGCGCAAATAAGCTAAAGAATCTTACCATACAATCAGGGCCTGAAGGCAAAACACAAATAGGCGAAGGCTGTGAGCTGGTAAATGGCATCATCAATCATGGGTGCAGAATTTTTTACGGTGTAAAGGCCGTACGGTTTATTATGGCCTCGCATTCGCAGTTAAAATATGGTGCAAGGCTTATCAATTCCTACCTGGGCAACAATGCAACCATCTCCTGCTGCGAAGTACTTAATTCACTTATATTTCCGGCACACGAACAACACCACAATAACTCATTTTTGTGTGCTGCGGTAATAATGGGCCAAAGTAATATACCTGCCGGGGCAACCATAGGCAGCAATCACAATTCAAGGGGTGCGGATGGCGAAATTATTGCGGGGCGGGGCTTTTGGCCTGGCCTGTGCGTTAGCCTTAAACATAATTCAAAATTTTCAAGCTTTACCATCCTCGCCAAGGGTTCTTATGCTTATGAGCTAAATATACCCATACCATTTTCTTTAGTAAGTATTGACGAAGCTAAAGACAGGCTTATTGTAATGCCCGGCTATTGGTTTATGTATAATATGTATGCGCTTGCACGCAATGCCTGGAAATATGTTGACCGTGATAAAAGGCATGAACGTACTCAAGTGCTTGAATATGATTTTCTTGCACCCGACAGTGTAAATGAATTGTTTGAAGCAATACAATTTATGCAATTATTTACAGGCAAGGCATTTCACCATAAACTAAATAATGAAGGAACATTAATAAAAGAGGAATATATAAAAATTGGCAGGAAGTTACTGGAAGAACAAAATGAGGTAATCACTGACCTGGAAATTATTGCAGATGGGTTTGAAAATTCAAAACGCAAAACAATACTTACCAAAGTACAGCGGTCATATAACCTGTTTAAAGAAATGATATATTATTACGGCTGTAACCATTTAATAAAGTTAATTGAAGATGCAAAAGTAAAGTCGGTGCAAAGCCTTGCAGAATTGGTACCGGCCAAACTTAGCAGAACGCTGTGGCTAAATGTTGGCGGCCAGTTAATACCACAAAATAATGTGGATGCTTTTAGAAAAAAGATACGGGATAATAAAATAAAAAGCTGGGATGATGTTCACTACTGGTATGAGCAACAAGGTGCAAAATATGCACAGCAAAAAAGCACGCACGCCCTTGCGTCGCTGGAAGAGATTTCCGGCATTCAATTGAAAAAAATGGATGCGGCACAATTGAAAAATTTATTAACTGCAACTATTGCCACAAAGGAATGGATAACAAATGCCATTTATGCATCAAGGGCCAAGGACTATACCAACCCCTATAGGAAAATGGTTTATGAAACCGAAGAGGAAATGGAAAAGGTATTGGGTAGTTTGGAAGACAATAGTTTTATAAAACAGCAGCAGGAAGACTTTGTTGCTTTTAAGCAAAAAACAAACCTGTTGATGCGGGCTTTGAAATTAAAGTAAATATCTGTATATACTTAAGTCAATGTTTTGTCAATTCGTTCGTAACACGGGTTTTTGCACTTTTCGTAATCGTACCGCTGCATTTTTTTCGTAATCGCTTGAAAGAGAAACTTCATAACGGTGTTCCCTATCTGTTACAACCATTAATGCTGAGTTAGGGGGTATAAGGCCAAGATTATCGGCGTACATCACCAGGTCGTTGTTTGCTTCCACACTGTCAACATGTACATAAAAACGTATTGGGTTTCTTGTATCAAGCAACCGTTTATATTGTACCATTTTATTGTTAAAAAAAACGGTTGCCGTATCGTAATCAAGTATCCCATTATCATACAGGTCAATGCGCACGGAATCATCGCTTACATCCAAAACACGAACCAGGTTATTTGTTCTCATCCGTACTTTTTGTTCTGCATCCTTAGCAATTTTTTGCTCAGGTGTTTCAATAACAGGTGGCTTAACGGGTGCTGCAGCAACGGGCGCAACTACTTCTTCCGTTGTATCTTCCTTAGCCATCTGGTCAACGCGTTCTTTTAACGTCGGCTCATCTTTTAATAATTTTCTGAAATTTACCTTTAACGGTGCACACGTATATTGGTGCAGGCCATCGCTTATAAAGTTGCCGCTCAATGTTGTTTCTGCTCTTGATACTTTAAGTACAAATTCACCATGCATAGGGCAATCAACGCCAATAAGGGTATTTACGGTCCTGTTATACATTACAGGCACTAACTGAATATGCATAAAACGGCTATCAAGCGTAAATGTTCCTTTTACTTTATTGCTGAAGTAGCCATTGCGAAAATAATAGTTAAACTCACCTGTAACTATATTGCCCTCCTGCGTTAGTAATAATTCGCACAAATAACTGTTGGTTGCCTGTGCAACCTCTATTTCACCTACTCCGTACCATTTACCTGATACTTTTTGCGCCATTGTATTTTTAGGAGTAATGATCCCAAGCAAAATAACAGGAAGAACAAAATACTTAGCAATATTCATTCGTAATAATAATTGTACGGATGTGAACGCAATAATTGTGCAAATAATTATTTCAAATATCGTTTTATTTCTCTTTCCGTGTCTCTTTCCCTTATACTTTCTCTTTTATCATGTAGTTTTTTACCCCTTCCCAACCCTATTTCTACCTTAACCAAATTCTTCTCATTAAAAAAAACCTTTAGGGGCACTATGGTATAGCCTTTATCTTTCAGCTTGTTTTCCAGTTTTTTTAACTCCCTTTTGGCAAGCAGAAGCTTTCTGTCATGCACCGCAATATGGTTATGGCTTGTACCAAGCGCATATTCAGCAATATACAACGCACGTACCCATAGCTCACCCTTATCAAATAAACAAAAGCTATCATTAAAACTAAGCTTCCCTCCGCGGATTGACTTTACTTCTGTACCCATTAGTACTATTCCTGCAACATATTTGTCCTCGATATTATAATTAAAATAAGCCTGCCTGTTGTTCATTTCATTTGCCATGTAACCTTTTAAATAAACGCAAAAGTAACAAATACTGTGTGTGAACCAAGATTTGTCCAAAGGACTCCCATGGAGGGTAGGTTTTGAAGATTTCAGGATGAAAAATGAAAACATAATTGGGTCTGCTTTTATAGCGTTCCCCCTTTACAAATCCTTATTTTATCCTGATCATTTTTTTGTACAAAGTACCTGTGAAAATTTTAATTATTCTAGTTCTTAAATAATATCAATAATGTGGTAAGCTTCTCTTTTAAAACTTTCCTGTCAACAATAAAATCTAAAAACCCATGTTCTAATAAAAATTCGCTGCGCTGAAAGCCTTCCGGCAGGTCTTTCTTAATAGTTTCTTTAATTACCCGTGGGCCCGCAAAGCCTATAAGAGCGCCGGGCTCCGCAATGTTAAGGTCGCCCAGCATACCGAAACTTGCCGAAATACCTCCAAAAGTAGGGTCGGTTAAAAGTGAAATAAAAGGCAGTTTTGCATCGCTTAACTGTGAGAGTTTGCCACTTGTTTTGGCAAGTTGCATAAGGCTGAAAGCACTTTCCATCATACGCGCCCCGCCGCTTTTTGAAATTACGAGGAACGGCAGTTTATGTGCAATGCAGTAATCTACTGCCCGGCTGAATTTTTCCCCCATTACACTTCCGAGTGAACCGCCAATAAATTCAAAATCCATACACGCTACCACAATGCTCATACCGTTCACAGTACCTGTTGCCACGCGCATACTGTCTTTCAGGTCAGTTTTCGCATGTATCTCATCCAGCCGTTTCTGATAAGGTTTCAAATCTGTAAAACCCAAAAAATCTTTACTGATAATGTTATCAAAAAGTTCTGTGTAGGTGTTGTTATCAAA
>JABDFW010000038.1 GCA_013286305.1 Bacteroidota bacterium | reverse complement strand
TCCCAGCTTACATCCTTTGCAGATGGATATTTAGCGGTAAAAGCGTTCAGCACCTCTTTAGGCACTTCAGTTTGTTTGATGTCGAATTCGGAAGAACAACTGCTTAGTAAAATTATAAACAATGCAATAGCAGGATAAACCGGTTTCATGTGGCGATATTTTTAATGTTAACAGAAATCATTTGGCCTTTAAGGAACAATATAACTATATTTTTTGGGATCATACTGTAACAGGTTGTTGCCAGCTATGTATTTCTGCCTGCACATGTTTTGCCCAGATGTATAGGGCGTCTAAGTAGCCCTCTTGTTCCTGTATTACTTTTTTATTTTTTTCCTGTAATTAGAAGGATTGCTGCCGGTGTGCTGTTTAAAGATGCGGGTAAAATGGCTTTGATCTGAAAACCCTGTGAGATAAGCAATCTCTGTAAGCGAGTAGGTTGATGTTTTCATTAATTCAATAGATTTTTCAATACGCTGTTTACGCAGGTAATCGCCAAAGGAAAGGTTATCAAAATATTTTGAAAATTCGCGCGACAGGTAAGCAGGATGTATATCAAGTTCTTTAGACAATTCTTTTAAGGTTAGGCTGGTATCTATCTGGTCCTGGATGATCTCCTTTAATTCCAAAGCCCATGCAGGCATCTTTTTGCCGCTTTTTTGTTTCAGGTATTTATTAAAAACCTCGATCAGCAAATGTTCAAAAGGGTTTTGCGTATGTTTTTCGTTTTGCAAATGCTTTGCCCAGCTATACAAAGCATCATAAATCAGCATTCCTTTTTCCAAAAGTTCCGGGTCGTCTTTGAAATTATACGCCAGCCCCGCCGATATAGCCCATAACCCGGAGGCTTGCCGTGCAACATCATGCCTGTCGGTATCTGCCCCTCTCACGATCACAGCAATAGTATGCAGCGCGGGGTCAGCCAATTGATATTTCTCCATAAAATAATCAAACGTGCAGCGGTCTTTGTAGTGAGTAAATTCAACACCCGGAATGTCAAAAGGAGTAGCGCCGAGCTCAGCAGCTTTTAGTAAAACCTGGTCAAACGGCACATAGATGATCTCTGCTTCCTTATCAATAAAACGTTTAATAAGCCAGGGGCAGGCAATACGGTCAATTTTGGGGCGTTCACGCGTGATCCATTTCATACAGACACTTCCTTTAAAGGGAGTGAAATTAATGAACTATTGATTTATGGGTGAAAGAATCCGGGAGCCGGGAAACCCTATATGTGCACACTAATATGCTGTCACTCTATTAAATTCCCTACCCCCTTGCAAAATCCAACTCAAAATCCCCTTTAATTCTTTCCATAGACGGATTAAAATATCCAAACTTTACTTTAGGAAACTCTTCGTGAATCAATTCCATTAATTGCTTTACGCCAAGCATCTCCCCTGTTTCTGTAGCGCCTATCTGGCCGAGATACCAATCAGGATCAATATTAAAATTGCGCCACTGTATCATGGTAAGGCCTGTATCAATTATCAATTGGCGTAATGCTTCGTATTCTTCAACACTATCGGTCATTCCCGGGAAAACAAAATAGTTAATGCTTGCCCATCCGCCATAGCTGCGCACTACTTTAAGGCTTTCAACAATATCTTCAAACTGGTAATTATTGGGGCGGTAATACGGCGTATAAATATGTTTACGCGCGCTGTTGGTGCTTACCCTTATACTGTTAAGTCCGGCCTCGCACAAGGCCCTTACCGCATCGGGTTTTGAGCCGTTGGTATTTATGTTTATGCTGCCTTTATTTGTGTGCTTCCGAATTTCGGTAATGGCTTCGCGTATGGTTTCCCACATCAGCAGTGGCTCTCCCTCACAGCCCTGCCCAAAGCTGATAATAGGGTAAGGCGCATGCATTAAATGCGGTACTGTAAACTCTGTGATCTCTTCGGCAGTGGGTTTGAAGGTCAACCTGTCCTGCGTAGATACAATGGTTTCTTCCGCCGGCTGAAAAGAGATGCAGCCAATACAATTGGCATTGCATGCAGGCGAAGTGGGCACCGGGCATTCCCACCTGTCTAAGGCAAAGTTTCTTGCTGCAGGGCAATGGTAAGTATTACAGCAGTTCTCCATCAAATGCTTTACCAAGCGGTTTTGCGGGTAAGCTTCCAGCAGGTGCAAAGCGCCGGATTGTATTTTTTTGTTGTCGTAGCCCGCATGCTCCTGCCGAACATCTTTTTCAATACGCACTGCAGGTACGTAAAACTGGTTATTATACCATCCTGCCGCTGTATAACAAAACAATGGCAACGTAGGCGCATTATCCATTTTTTCGTAAGCGGCAAGATATAAACCTGTATGCGCAGGCGGAATAAAAGCGGCAACCGCCCATCCTTTCTGACACAAACGCATTTCGCCGGTTTGCACATCTATGCCAATGCCACGCCGTCCGGGCAATTCGTAAAGGCTGCCCCCTTCCGGCAAAAGAATCCACTCATCTTCAGGCACCGGAAATACATCCCACCCTGCCCTGCCTGCCGCATAAAGGCTGGTATCTTCAAAAATATTCCCGTTACCATCTGAATATAAAATATATGGGGCCATAAAGTCACTAGTCGTTTAATTTTGAGCTTCATTGTACTACGAAATACGAATCAATACGAATATACGAATTGAAAAAAAGACCCTTCACTTTGCTGTCCTACGAAATACGAATCAATACGAATATACAAATTGTAGGATGCCGGTTTTATGAATGCATATACCATCGAAGTGTATTCATTCGTAAATTCGTATTGATTCGTATTTCGTAGTGATAGTTCACCAATTTATTTCACAGCGATAATCTTTAATCTGCAAAATTCGTTAAATTCTGCTTCATATTGTGCGGTAATATCAATACCGGCTTCTTTTTGAAAGATCTTGTTGTTTTTGCAATCAATGGTAACCAGGCCGTCTTTTATTATCACATTAACTAATTCCTGCCATGAGTACATTTTGTTCCAAAACATTTTTATAATGATCCCTTCATCCGTTACAACTATTTCCTGCTTTTCTTTTAACCGGGTATTTAATAACGCTGCCAATAAAAGCAATGCACCCATAAAAAGCCCAACACCCAATTGAACAAACCAATAAACCGCTGCAAACAATAATGCCAGATAGATAAGGTTTGAAATATGCCTGCCCACCCATGCCAAATGCAACCAGTAAATGGTTAAAATTATTGCGGCCACCATGCAGGCGGCAAGTAAAACCTTTTTTTGTAAAACAGCATCGAATGAAAAGATACCAAACGAAAGCAACAGCATTAAAAGCGGAACAATATGAAAAACGCGTGTATTATTTTGTTTGAGAGGTATTGCAAAATGTTGCCGGGAAATATTATCCATTACACCTTTATTCATTGCTTTTAACCATGTAATTGCACAGCTTCCATAAAAGCCTTGCGGCAACATTTGAATCTATATTGCTGTCGCCAACACCCACTTCCACAAGATCGAAGCCGATTAGTTTTCTGCCGCTGTCAATAATTTTTTTAAATACATACACCATCTGTTCGGCTTCAAAACCACCAGGCACAGGCGTACCGGTGTGAGGGCATAATTTTGGGTCAAGGCCATCAACATCGAAACTTATATAAACGTTTTGCGGCAACTGGTTTATTATTTCATCGGTTATATGCCGCCAGGTTTCGCCCTCGTATTGCCTTTGCTTTATTTGCTGGTCAAAGTATGTTATTACCCGGTAGTGGCTGTTACAAACATAATCCCACTCTTCCTCGCAATAATCGCGCACCCCTAACTGCACCAAACGTTCAATTTGCGGAAAATTTGTCAGGGCATTATACATGACCGATGCATGTGAATTGACGAAATTGTTAAACGACTTTCTCAGGTCGCAATGGGCATCTATTTGCAAAATGTCAAAGGAATTATATTTTGAGGTGAGCGCCTTTAAATAACCAAGCACTACGCTGTGGTCGCCACCAATTAATCCAACTAATTTACCGGAGTTCAACAGGTCGTTGGTTTGCTCATATACCCATGTATTAAGCAATTCGCTTCCTTCATTTATTTCTTTCTGGCTTTTGCACATGAACTTGTTCTTATCAACGTCTTCGCCTTTTGAAATATAGTTCATGAACAATTCCGCTTCTTTACGCAGGTAATCACTCTTCATTAATATTTTCTTTTCTATAGGCCGTATATAAAAGCCTTTGCGCCACCCGTTTGGCACGTCGGCATCAAAAACATCTACATGTAAACTTGCTTTGCAAATGTGCTCTGCGCTACGTGCCGTTCCTGCTCCATAGCTTACAGTAACTTCCCACGGAACAGGCACTAAAACCACCCGGGCGTCTTCTTCCTGGAAAGGAAGGCCAAAAATATTATTATCCGGGTTACCGGCTGCATTGGGGTTGAACGATGAAAGATCTGTCATACAATAGTTATACTTAAACAAAGGTGCAAGTTACTTGCTAATTTCTGTATGGGAAAGTTTGTGTTATTACTAAGCTTTATTTAAGGTTACAACAAGGCATTTACAATAAAAACAAACATTAGTTAATTTAGATTGCAAGCCACAGCAAATAGGAAAAGAAAGCTAATTGCCAACCGGTTATTTAACTTTTCATCAACCAATGGCGGTTTAGCAATACAATTAGTTTTGTATTTTCACTTTATGAAGAAGCTATTTTTGGCGCTTATATTTTCCACAGTCTGCATTTTTTTACATGCACAATATTCACTTAGATTAATCGTGACAACAGTTGCAACAAAGCAGGGAGATGAAATTTATGTAGCAGGCAATTTTAACAACTGGAACCCTTATAATGATACTTTTAAATTAAAGCCTTTTGGCCGGGGAAGAAAGGCCATTGTGCTGAAGGATATTCCCGCCGGAGACTACCAATTTAAATTTACAAGGGGTAACTTTAAAACTGTTGAATCTACTGCCAAGGGGGATGATATTGCCAACCGTGACGTACAGGTAAACAGCGATACCAGTTTAAACATTACCATTGAGGGATGGAAAGACGATTTTCCTGACAAGCCTAAACTCAGCACTGCCACAGCACAGGTGCAAGTAATGGATACTGCATTTTTTATGCCGCAGCTTAACCGTTACCGCCGAATTTGGATATACCTGCCAAAAAGTTATAACCAAACCAAAGGCAGATCTTATCCTGTTTTATATATGCAGGACGGGCAAAATTTATTTAACGAACAAACGGCGCCATTTGGTGAATGGGGCGTAGATGAATGCCTTGATACATTGCAACAGCTAACAGGCAAAGAGTGTATTGTTGTTGGAATTGATAATGGCGGTGATAAAAGAAATACGGAATACAACCCTTATGATAATCAGAAATTTGGTAAAGGCGAAGGCAGCCAGTATGTTGATTTTTTAGCAAAAACATTAAAACCTTTTATTGATGAAAAATACAGGACCATAAAAGATGCGCAGCACACCTATGTTGCGGGAAGTAGTTTAGGTGGATTGATCTCCCTGTATGCTGAAATGAAATATCCCGGTGTATTTGGCTCCGCGGGCATCTTCTCCCCCGCTTTTTGGATAGCGCCGCAATTAAATGATGATCTTGCAAAAACAAACTGGAGCAGTTTTCAGCGTTTTTATTTTTATGCAGGCGGAAAGGAAAGCGACGATATGGTATATGATATGGATAAGGTAATCGGTATTATTGAAAGCAAACATCAATATGAAACTTTAAGGTCGGTATATCCGCCCGGGCAGCACAGTGAAAAATACTGGAGGCAGGAGTTCCCGGGTTTTTACAGGTGGCTTGTGAAATAGAAAAGTCAGTGAGTCAATAGGTCATTAAGTCATTGGGTCAATAAGTCATTGGATTAAGTACGAGGTTAGAAGTGTAATAGATTGCAGATCTAATACAAAAGGGATGTCCTTCAATCAATCATTATGATCAAAAATATTCTTGCCATACTCATTATTAATTTAGCATTTGGTTCAGTAGCCTTTAGCCAGTTGGCGCCGCTAAAAGTCAATAGTAATTTGAATGATTGGGAATCATTGTTCACGGTTGAGCAAGCGAGGCAGCTTGATTCATCAACAAAAACGTTTAACGCGCAAACAAACATACCCATTGCATTAATAACATTTGGCACTGACAAAACATCGAAAGATGATGCAAATAATTTTATGCTGCTAACAGACAGCTTGTTTCACGCAGGCCGCAAGAGCGAGGACATGGCTATTTTTTTATCGAAGGAATTCAGGGTGCTTAATTTTAAGGTAAACAGCCCCAGCAATTTCGATTCTACAAAATTTACCGAATGGCAGGCAAAACTCCAAAGCATCTTTCTAACGGCTGCAAAACCATACATACCACTTTTAAAAGAGGGCAAATATTTTGAAGCAATTTCGGCAACCATCGCAGACCTCGGTGTAGCCCTGAAAAAACAATAATTGCAAAACAAATTGTTGCCTCTTAAACTTATTCAATAATGCCTTAGTCGTTTTTGAATTACATTTGGCCTCTTATCAGCCTATTATGAGTGACCAATTTCCATTAACAGGTATTAGTTCCATGGCCATACATGCCGGAGATCAAAAGTTTGGTGAATCATCACATTTGCCACCTATTTATGCTACCTCAACTTTTACATTTGATACCGCGGACCAGGGCATGAAACGCTTTGCCGGGCAGGAAGACGGCTACATTTATACACGCTGGGGCAACCCCACTTTTTCTGTGGCTGAAGAAACCATCGCCGCATTAGAGGCATTTAATATAAAAGATAAAGATGGCAGTCCGCTTAAACTAAAAGCATTTTTACATGCCAGCGGCCAGGCGGCTATGGTCACCATGTTCATGAGCAATCTTACTGCCGGGGATACTATACTTTCACATTTCTCCCTGTATGGCGGCACACATGAACTGATGCATAAAGTAATGGGGCAGAATGGTATTAAGACCATCATTGCCGACTTGCGTAACCTGGATATTGTTGAGGATACTATTAAAAAGAACCCTTCCATAAAACTGGTGCATATTGAAACACCTGCCAACCCCACCATTCAATGCGTGGATATTGATGCAGTTAGTAAAATAGCAAAACAGCATGGATTGATTGTAACTGTTGACAATACTTTCGCTACCCCATACCTGCAGCAGCCTTTTTTGTATGATGTGGATTTTGTGTTTCATTCCACCACTAAATTCTTAAATGGGCACGGTACCGCAATTGGTGGTGTATTATTAGGCAAAGACCTTGATTTTATGAATGGGAAGGCATATAAATGGTACAAACTACTTGGAGGGAACAGCAATGCCTTTGATGCTTTTATGCTTATAGTTGGAATGAAAACGCTGGAAGTACGGATGGAGCGCCATTGCACCAATGCTGTTACGGTGGCTGATTTTTTAGTGAACCATAAAGCGATTGAAAAGGTAAATTATAACGGGCTTGCAGAACACCCTGACCACGCAATAGCAATGAAGCAAATGAAACATCCCGGCGCTATGATGAGCTTTGAACTTAAAGGAGGCCTTGAAGCCGGCAAAAAATTTATTGACAGGCTGCAAATGTGCGTTAGGGCTGTATCACTGGGTACCGTGGATACCCTTATCTCCCACCCTGCCTCTATGAGCCATTTTGGTGTAGCAAGAGCGCAGAGGCTTGAATACGGCATTACTGATGGCCTAATACGTATGAGTGTAGGGATGGAAAATGTAGCCGATATTTTAAATGACCTTGACCAGGCGCTTGGGGGTTATGCCATGGCATGACCCTACACGGGTTCTTGCTGGCTTAAACAATGAAAACTGCCGAGGCCCCAGATAATATCTGTAGAGTCAATGCCTATCACTTCACGGCCTTCAAAGCATGATGCTATGATTTGCAGCGCTTTATCATCTTTACCGCAACGAAAGGTTGGAACAATCACATACTTATTGCAAATGTAAAAATTGGCGTAAGATGCGGGCAGGCTTTGGTCTTCATAAACAACTTCATCCGGCATGGGCAATTCAATGATATTCAGTTGCCTTCCGCTCAACACGCGCATTTGCATCAGTTGCTTAAGGTTATTCTGTAACAAAGGATAGTTCTCACTGCTTTTATTATCTTCCACAACAGCCAGCACCGTATCTTCATTTACAAAGCGGACAGTATCATCTATATGGCCGTCTGTATCATCGCCAATAATACCTTCATCCACCCATAAAATTTGCTCAACGCCGTAATAATTAATTAAATAGTCTTCAATTTGGTGTTGTGTTAAATGCGGGTTGCGGTTGGGGTTAAGCAGGCAGGCAGTTGATGTTATTAATGTTCCCTTACCATTAAATTCAACAGAGCCGCCTTCCATAACAATGCCAGGATAGTAAACGGGTAAGTTGTAATGTTTTGCTATTAGGGTGGGTATCACATCATCCAGGTCGTATGGCGGATATTTGCCTCCCCAGGCGTTATAGTTCCAGTCAACGATGATCTTTTTTTGTTCAGCAGCGGGGTTAATTAAAAATGCAGGCCCGTGATCCCTGCACCATGCATCGTTTGTGGGATGAAAAAAGAACTCCACACTATCCATATTTGCCCCGGCCTCAGTTATGTGCTTAAGTGCAAAATTTTTCATATTCTCATCCGCAACATTAATACGCACTTTTTCGCTAAGCGACAGATACTTAATAAACTCGCTATAACACGGGAAAATAGTATTGATCTTTCCCGGCCAGCTTGCTTCTTTATGCGGCCAGCTGAGCCAAGTGGCCTCATGCGGTGCAAACTCAGCGGGGAAGTAATAGCCGAGTTCTTTTGGAGTTGGGGATGACATTCAAAATTATTTTAGTGGTGTGAGGCTTAATTCTTAACAATTAAAATAATTAATATTCAACACACAACACTCAATGTTCAGCAAAAAAACCGATACGTTATGTGCGTGCATTTTTATACTTGAGCATTGAGTGCTGAATATTGATTATTACTTTTCTTCATCAATATATCTCTTTGTTATTGGCTGATAGGAGTCAATGCGACGGTCACGGAGGAAAGGCCAGTGAGTACGGTACCGGTCTGTTTCTGCTGTATCAATTTCAACCACTGCCGTTTCTTCTTCTTCGTGGGATGCCTTATATAATAAATTGCCAAACGGGTTACTTACAAACGAGCCTCCCCAAAACTTCATCGCGCCATGTTGCTCAAAACCTACCCGGTTAACACTTACTACATGTACGCCGTTGGCAACAGCATGGCTGCGCTGTATTGTTTGCCAGGCATTGTACTGCTCATTATTGGTATGCTCATCCTGGGATGTTGCCCAGCCAATAGCAGTTGGATAAAATAATATTTCTGCGCCCATTAAGGCGGTGATGCGTGACGCTTCAGGGTACCATTGGTCCCAGCAAATAAGCACGCCTATTATACCAAACTTTGTTTTAAATGTTTTGTAGCCGAGGTCACCGGGCGTGAAATAAAATTTTTCGTAATAAGCGGGGTCGTCCGGGATATGCATTTTACGGTACTTGCCGAGGTAAGCGCCGTCTGCATCAAGTACGGCGGTGGTGTTATGATAAATGCCTTGCGCTCTTTTCTCGAATAATGAAGCGATGATCACCACACCTAATTCGGTAGCCGCTTTGCCCAATGCTTCTGTTGACGGACCGGGTATTGGCTCAGCGAGTTTAAAATTATCATAGTCCTCCACATCGCAAAAATAAAGAGAGGTAAATAGTTCCTGTAAACAAACTATCTGTGCACCTTTTGCAGCGGCTTCATGTATTTTTTCAATTGCCTTATCCAGGTTAGCCTGTTTATCAGCTGTGCAACCCATTTGCACCAATCCTATTTTTACTTTAGACATGCGCAAAAATTTGAGCTGCAAAAATAGCGGAAAAGAGCGGAATAGCAGAAAGGTGAATAGCTACCACTCAATATCATTTTGCAATCTTTTTATGTACGCAGATTGCCTCACAAAAAAAAAGCCCGAAGCAAAACTTATTCTGCTTCGGGCCTAATGACTTTCTGACTTATTGGCTTAATGACTTGTATTTATTCCACTCCCATTCTTTTCAAAAACATTACATGCGATGCAACGGCCTGGTGAAGCCTGGGGTATTCAACATACACTACTCCATACTCCTTGCAAACCTGCCGGATGATTCTGCTGATGGCAGGGTAATGTATATGCGATATTTTAGGGAACAAATGATGTTCTATCTGAAAATTTAATCCGCCCACCAGCCACGATATAACGCGGTTACGTGTAGCGAAATTTGCAGTGGTTTTTATTTGGTGTATCGCCCATTCGTCTTCCATCCTTTCTGTAACAACATCCGGCATGGGGAAATGGGTGTCCTCAACTGTATGTGCCAATTGAAATATGATACTGATAACAAAGCCTGCTACAAATGTCATGGTAAAAAACCCTATGATAGTTGGCCAAAAACCAACCATCAATATTGGCAGTACCAGGAATAAAGTATAGCTAACCAATTTATAAGCCCAAAACCAAAAATGATCCATGAACTTCATTTTCTTAACAGGTATATCGCCGATCTTATGAGAAAAATATTTTTTGAAATCAGAGAAGAATATCCAGAAAACATGCAGCCAACAATAGAAGAACCAAAAATAAATGTGCTGGTACTTATAGATAGCATGTTTTTTTTGTGTAGGCGCCATGCGCAAAAATGGCCTTGCATCAATGTCGTCATCCACACCGTCAATATTGGTATAAGCATGGTGAATAACGTTGTGCTTTACATTCCACATAAAATGGCTGCCACCCAAAAAACCTAATGTTACTGCTGCAGCTTTGTTCATAACGGGATATTTGCTGAAGCTGCCATGTGCGCCGTCGTGCATTACATTAAAGCCGATTGCAGCCGTTAAACCACCCAAAACAATACATTCAAAAATTGCTTGCAGTGTTGAGGGGGTAAAAAATACGATATGCGTATAAACAGCGGCCCACGACAATAACAAAATAATGGCTTTACCCCATAATTTATAATTACCCGTTGAAGATTGGCCTGTGCGGCTAAAATATTCAGAGATCCTTTTTTTCATTTCTCCATGAAAAGAAGCATTTGTCTGTGTAAACTTTGGAGTATGCATTTTTTTGTCGAGACTAATTCGTTTAATAAAATTGTGCTATATTTTTAAGTTGTTTGCTGTATAAAAGCATCAAAAGTGGTTATACCAATCATTTTTGTGGTTATATACCCTTCTGCATATCTTACACCTATCCTTTTTCCAAACATCAACGCCCTTGACCTTATCACATCCATAAAATCCGGGTTGGAAATATATGTTTGCGGTTCGCTGTCATTTTCTGCAACATTGAACTGCGTAGTATAGCAAAGAACTGTTTTCATTTTTCGTTCAAAAGCGTCTGAAATATCAAACACAAAATCCGGCTTCAAATACCTGTCCTGTATGTAATGAAAAACGTATTTTGACCTCCATGCCTGCTGGGCCACACCATTGGATGAAGTTTCAATCTTTACAAGGCCTGAAAAAAAAGCAGCATCAGAAACCAGTTTGGAACTTCGTCCATGATCCGGGTGCCGGTCTTCCGGTGCATTGCATAAAACAATTTCAGGCTGGTATTTTCTTATTGCAACAATAACTTTGCGAAGGTTAACTTCATCCTGCTGAAAAAATCCGTCTGCCATTTCCAGGTTCTCTCTTGCATGCACACCCATTACTTTTGCGGCATTGGCGGCCTCTGCTTTACGTGTATCAGCAGAACCTCTTGTACCAAGCTCTCCGCGTGTTAGATCTATTACGGCAACTTTTTTGCCTTTTGAGACAGAAGCGATCAAAGTACCAGAACATCCTAATTCCACATCATCCGGGTGAACACCAAAAGCGAGAATATCTACCTTCATAGCGTTTGAGTGAAAAACGATTTTAAACACAAAGGTAACTTAAAAATGCAAGTGAAAGTGTTAAGGCAACAAAAACTTCATTTACGGTAGCCATACATGCGTTCAACATCTTCTACAATAGTTTCCATGCCGGCGTCAGCGCCTTTGGGGTCATACGTTTGCCTGAGGTTGGAACCGAATACCAGCGCAACTGTTTGCCAAAGGGCAGCGCTAACAGTGCCTTTGTATTCTTCTATTATCTCGTAGCAGTTGTTACCGGTTTCGCGGTAAATAAGTTTCATTAATATTTTGCCCTGGTAAACTGATAGTTGTGTTAATTTATCTCCAAACTCTTTTTTTAGTTCTTTTTCATGTGCATGAATGATGGATTTACGCTTTGCCTTGTCTGATACATTTACCAACTGCAGGTTTATTTGGTTCATCACTCTTGAAGCTGATATGGCATAGGGATAAGTTACATACACAGCATTGCGAAGGCGCGTCCAGTCGGAATAATATCTTTTCCACTTACCTGTAAGCCTCGTGTATAAATATAGCGGTGTTAGTGTTGAACATGGTATAGTATCGCCATTAGGCTCAATACATGCGTTAACCCGTATAGTGTCATATTGCCCATGCCCGTTTTGTGCATGAATGGTGTCCATACGCACTAAAGCGAGAGAAAAGAGCAATAAAAAGGGTGATATGGTCTTATACCTGGTCAATTCAGTAGAAAGCTTTTAAAAATTTACGAGTTTAACAGCGTTGTTAATACCCTAAATGAACGAAAAGTAGCTTTACCTAAATGTTATTGTTTTGATAATTGTAAAATGGGTTTTAGGTATAGATGGATTGGACATCATTTTGACTTGCCGGGAACATCACGGTATTTGTTTACACTGCTGTTAGTTTCGTCTTTCCCGTTCTTTGAACAATACTCATAATAAAGCCCGTTACCATTATTATTACCGCAAGCCAAACTATAGAGATAAAAGGAAACTGGAGGACTTTAAGTGTAATAAGCGGCGTCATGCCTTTGTTTTCTTTTACGCCAATCTCAAGTGTGCGCTTTTTTTCATCAGCTATTTTATTAAACTGCAGTACCAGGCCCTGGGCCATTACTGTATCAGGCAAATTTCTAACAGCATTTTGCTTAATTACAATGCCGGGTGTTACGGAGTATATTGAGCCTTCTTTTGAAATAACAGTCATATCAAGCATCATCGCAGTTTCACCGGGTTCAATAACTCTTTTATTGTTGGGTGGATTAACCATTACTTTGTTCAGCACTATCATTCCGTTGGAATAAAAAACAGTATCGCCCTCTTTCAATTGCACCGGCCTGAAAGTGGTTGTATCGTTTACTGAAGGGTCAGTCCATGCAGAAGCATAAGCGAATATATCTTTGTTCCAATAATGCTCTTTATCAGGATTGGCGGAAGGTTCCTGCCTGCCCTTATTTATCTTCATAATATCGGGGTATAGCTTAAACTTATTAGCCCCGTCTTTGCTTTCAAAACTTAATTCAAAATATTTTTTCTTATCGAAATCATTCGTTGTATCCCGCAGATAAGTAACATGGTATTTACCCATATCTGTTCTTACACCCTGAAATAAAGCAATATTTTCAGCAGGGTCCTGGTCCTTTGTTTTCTCAAATAAACTAACGCCTGTAGTATTCCAGCTTAGCACCTCTTTCCTGCTTGAAGAAATTAAAATACCCACCAGCAGCAACGCAAACCCAATATGCGCTACCGAAGCGCCCGCGGCTTTTAATTTTCCTTTTAACCCTAACCATATATAACCGGTATTGGCCACAACGCCATATATAGCAGCGAATAATGCAATATGTATGGCTATCATAAAGCCGGGCCCTTTTTTATCGTAATTCATAGCGCCTGATAAGCTAATGGCAAGGCTTATTGTAACGGCAATTAAAGTGGGGAGCCATATTTTTTTTGAGAAGAATGCTTTAGGTGTTTCTTTATATTTAAGGTATTGCGTTACCGCCGTGAGTAGTCCTAAAAGAATGGCGATAAATACCAGGATTTGATTGTAGGAGAAAGGCACATCTTCCGGCGGCGACATTTTTGTGCCAAATATTTTATTAAAAACCGGTACAGATGTTTTAGCTATGATAATAAGGCTTGATAAAAACAATATGAGTGAGCCAATGAACATCCAAAATTCCCGGCTGTAAGTGCTTTCTTCCTTGCGGATGGTTGGCATTGATTTTTGGCGGATGAAGAATAACACCATTGCAGGAATAAAGAATACAAGGATAAACGAAACTAATTGAGTGAAAATATCCGCGCCCACAAACGCGTGAACTGAAGTGTCGCCCAAAATGCCGCTGCGTGTTAGAAAGGTTGAATATAAAACCAGTGAAAAGGCAAGGATATAAAAAATATAGGTGCTTTTTAAAGAATATCCGCTGCTTTTATAGACAAGATTGGTATGCAACCCTGCGATAAGAACAAGCCACGGAACAAGGGAAGCATTTTCTACAGGGTCCCATGCCCAATAACCGCCGAACGACAAGCTTTCGTAAGCCCATGCTGCGCCCATCATAACCCCGGTACTTAAAACAGCTCCTGAAAATAAGGCCCAGGGCAATACAGGTTTTGTCCAAGTATGGTCATTATTAACCAGGCCTGCAAAAGCAAAGGCAAAAGGCACAATGGTTGATGCAAAACCCAGGAACAAAACCGGCGGGTGTATCACCATCCAGTAATTTTGCAACAGGGCATTTAAACCTGAGCCATCTTTTAAAATAGTTAAATAATCTGCACGTAAATTACCGGTGGTAATGTCTGTAAAGGCAGGTGCATTGTTTAATAAGCCCTCTGTGCGTAATAATGCAAATGGGTTAATGCCCACTTTTGTGTGAAAAAAATAAATACCGAGCAACATGGTTGCCAGGCAAAACTGGGCAAAGCTTACAACGGTTAAAACACCAGCCTCCCACTTTTTTGCTGTAGCTATTAATATCCAGCCCAGTACGCAATGCCAGAAACTCCATAGCAAAAAGCTGCCCTCCTGCGCCTCCCAAAGGCATGCAAACACATACTTTGGCTGCAAGGTTGTGTCGCTGTGCTCCCAGGCGTAATTATATTCAAACAGGTGATTAACTAAAATGTAATAGATGCAGCAAATAATAGTTATTACAGAAATGGTCTCCACAAGAAAAGCCGCCCTTGCAAGGCGCAGCCAGCTTTTTTTTTCGGCTAATATTTCAGCCCGGTTTGATTTGAAGAAAGCAATTGTTGCAACCAAACAGGCAACAAGTGAAAGTACAGCAGCAAAATGGCCAAGTTGTCCGGGAAATAAATGTTCACCAATATAGTTCATAGTTCATAGTTCATGGTTCATAGTCAATGGGCTGCTACTTATTTTGCAGGAAAAGAACGCTTCATTAAGTTAAACTGCCTTATTGACTTAATGACCAATGACTTTTACCAACTTTTATTAGTATTGTGAAGTTTGTTCTTTAAGGCTGTTTTTTGCAGCATTGGGATCATCCTTATATTTTGACGGGCATCTAACCAAAATTTTCTTGCATTCAAAATGGTCACCACTGATAGCGCCGCCTATTACAATTCGTTCGCTTTTTTCCATATCTGTTGGCTTAAGATCATGGTACACTACCTGTACGGAGTTGCCCAAAGTATCTAAAGCAGTAAAGGCCAGGTAATTAGGGTTTTTAACAGGATTGTAATCTAACGGTTTATTTCTATCCATTTTAACGCTCAGGGTTACATATTTACCCGGTTTTTGTTTGGCCGTAGCGATTGTTTCATAAGTAGAAAGATTGCCCATTAAGCTTATGAGAACCGCAATGGAAACGGCAATAAAAACAAGTAATATAATATGTATCTTTTTCATTGCACTGTATTTCGGTTGCGAAGGTAGGCTAAAAACAAGTTTGAAAGACCTGAGTTTAGTCAGTGAACCTGTTAAATTGGATTAAAAGGCGGTTAAACAATATGTTTTAAAATAGCCCTCGTAAATCTTTAAAATTTATTTCAAAACGTCCAATGCTTTTTTTACAACAGGGTCAGTTTCGTTGCTAACCTCATAAAATCCCTCATTTCGGTATATCTGCCTTGCGAGCAATGAAGGTAAGCGCTGCAAAATATCTGCCTTTGCAATCGCAGATATAGATGTTACATCAATTGAATCTTTACGTGCATAATCCAATAATTGCTGCCACTCCTGTTCACCGGGCTTAAACTGTTTATAAACATCATCCGGCGTTTTAAGTGTTTGCAGGTAGGCTTTATGCTGCATATAATAATTATAAACAAAAATGCTCAACGTATTCTTTACATACATCTGCATAACAACTTTGGATTCTGTTGTTGTATCGAAAGGGACAAAAATATCAGGTGTAATACCACCGCCGCCGTATACGATATGCCCGCCGGGAGTTTTAAAGGCCTGACCGAGATGCTTAGCCGAATCGCCATGCACCACCTCGCCATCATGAAACCGTTCCATTAGTTCATCTTCATACTCTTCCCTGCCTTTGTTATATGGCTTTTGAATGTTACGCCCCAGAGGAGTATAATATCTCGCTACCGTTAATCGCAATGCCGAGCCTCCTGACAGGTTAAATTGCTGTTGCACCAGCCCTTTACCAAATGTTCTTCTTCCTATAATGGTGGCGCGGTCCCAATCCTGTAAGGCCCCGCTTAATATTTCGCTTGCCGAAGCAGTAGATTCGTTTACCAATACTGTAAGCTTTCCTTTCTCAAAAACACCCTCTTTACTGCAGCGGTAATCTGTGCGTGGCGTTTTACTGCCCAAGGTATAAACGATCATCTTGTCTTCATCTAAAAATTCGTCAGCAATATCGGTAGCCTGCTCAACCAATCCTCCGCCATTGTCGCGCAGGTCAAGAATAAGTTTCTGCATACCCTGCTTTTGCAATTTTACCATCGCATCCATGAATTCAGGGTAAGTGGTTTCAGCAAATTTGTTAATACGTATATAGCCGGTTTGGGGGGCAATTATATAAGCCGCATCAATAGATGGCAGCGCTATCATACCCCTTTCGATAGTTAGTTGCTTTAATTGTTTACCGCGCAAAACAGTGATAGAAACTTTAGACCCTAAGGCCCCGCGTAAATATTTTCTTATTTCGTCGCCTTTAATGTGCACCCCTGCAATAAGGGTAGTATCGTTTACTTTTATAATTTTATCCCCCACTTCAACATCTGCCTTGGATGACGGGCCGCCAGGAATTACACTGAGAATATTAACCGTATCGTTAAACAACTGGAATTCAACCCCTATGCCCTGGAATTGCCCTTCCAGGTCTTCATTTACATATTGCAGGTCTTTTGCCGGAATGTACACAGAGTGTGGGTCAAGATGCGATAACAGGTTATCTATCACAAGGTCATTCAGGCTATCGGGCTTTATATCATCAACGTATCTTGTTTTTACAAGGTCAACAATTTCCTGCACAGGGCTGCTATTGTTGTTTTTGAGAAAGGCCATAGCGCCTGAGGTGTTTGCCCTTAAATTAAACCCTAAATACATCCCAATTACCATTACCATTGCAAAAATAAATGGCAACCACGCCTGTAATTTTTTACTTACCATAAAAAAGTTGCTTCTTTGTATCTTAAATAAGCGTAATTCTCACCTGGTCAACTTCCAAAAGAAAGAAATTTACTACCTTCTGCTTTGGAGAAATCCGTCCCGCAACGGCGGAATGGAAGGGATGAGGTTTTAAAGCGCGAATATCTGTATTAAAATTGAATTGAAATTGTAATGATTTGTTGAAAGGTAAAAATTGTGTATATGACGGTTAAACTGATAGCAGACTGCGGGGCCACCAAATGCGAGTGGTGTTTATTGCAGAACGGCAGCATAAAGAAGATATTAACACAAGGTATAAGCCCTTATTTTTTGCCGGCTGAAGAGGTAGTTACCTTATTAAAAAAAGAACTATTACCACGGTTAAAAAATATAGCCGTAGATGAAGTATATTATTATGGAACAGGTTTAGGCAATACATCCAATGTAAAATTGATAAAAGCAGCATTAAAAAAGGTTTTTCCCGGCGCACTTATTGAAGCCAATACAGACCTGCTTGGTGCGGCAAGGGCCTTATGCGGAAATGAGAAAGGGGTAGCCTGTATTTTGGGGACTGGCTCAAACTCATGCTATTATAACGGAAGAAAGATCATAAAGAACAGCCCGGGCCTGGGGTATGTTTTAGGTGACGAGGGCAGCGGCGCTTACCTTGGCAAAAAAGTAATACAGCATTACTTATACAATACCTTTGACGAAGACCTGAGGGCGCGCTTTGACGCAAAATTTACCACTTCGATGCATGAAATACTGGAGCATGTTTATAAGCAACCTCAACCCAACCGTTACCTGGCATCATTTACAAATTTTTTGGCGGAGAACCGCGGGCATTTTATGGTAGAGAACATTATTGAGGATGGCCTGAATGATTTTTTTTACTACCATTTGTATAAATACCGCGAAAGCTGGCTTTGCCCCATAAGCTTTACCGGCAGTGTTGCATTTGGGTTTAAAGATGTTTTACAGGAATTGTGCAGTACCTATGAACTTGAATTGGGCAAGGTATTAAAACAGCCCATGGATGGGTTGATAGAGTATCACAGTGAGAAGTGAAGATTGAAGGGTGGATCTTACAAAAAGGGCGACACTATTAGCGGAGATTAAAAAAACTCATCGTTGCCCATTCGTATATTCGTATTGATTCGTAATTCGTAGGATGTACCACGATTGGAATTTAAGAAGTTAAAATATGGCAGAATTTATTAAAGTAACAGAGCAACCATCGCATTACAGGCATTTGGAAAAAATGCCTGTTAAGAAAATTATTAAAAGTATTAATAAGGAGGATAAAACGGTTGCCTTTGCCGTAGAAAAAGCATTGCCGCAAATTGAAAAGCTTATTGAAGCAATAAGCGACAAGATGCTTGCAGGCGGCAGATTATTTTATATAGGTGCAGGCACCAGCGGCAGGCTGGGCATTTTAGATGCAAGCGAGTGCCCGCCCACATACGGGGTTCCGTATGGATTGGTGCAGGGTGTGATTGCGGGCGGTGATATTGCTATTACAAAGGCAGTAGAAAAATCAGAAGATGATACTGAGCAAGGGTGGATTGATTTATCAGAATATAATATCACTAATGCCGATTTTGTGGTGGGCATTGCCTCAAGCGGTACCACCCCTTATGTAATAGGGGCCTTACAGCAATGCAGGTTCCAGGGTATAGGTACGGGTTGTATTGCCTGTAATACAGGCAGCCCTTTGGCAATGGTTGCCGATTATCCCGTTGAGGTTGAAGTGGGCCCCGAATTTGTAACGGGCAGCACACGTATGAAAAGCGGCACAGCCCAGAAAATGATATTGAATATGATATCAACAACCGTAATGATACAATTGGGCAGGGTTGAAGATAACCGGATGGTAAACATGCAGCTTACCAACGATAAGCTCGTTGACAGGGGCACAAAAATGGTGATGGAAAAATTAGGGTTGCGTGATTACGATAAAGCGAAAGAAATATTGCTGAAATATGGGAGTGTGAAGAAGGCGATGGAGAGGAGGTCGGAAAGTCAGTGAGACGGGAAGTCCGAAAGCAGGAAAGCACCGTTTCACTTTGCGCCTTTGCGTGAATGATAGATTCGAATTACAAGTTTTTAAAACATAAAAAAATAAGTGGAAAGAAAAGAATTTAAGAAAAGCCCTTCTTACCAGTCGAAGAAGAATATTATTGCAGGGCGCAACCCGGTTATAGAAGCGGTGAAGGCAGGACATTTGATTGACAAAATATTACTGTTTACCAATGCAACAGGCGAAGCCATTTTTGAAATACGCAACCTTGCAAAAGAAAAAAATATACCGGTACAGCATGTGCCAAACGAAAAATTAAACAGCCTTACCAATGTACAACACCAGGGCGTAGTTGCGTTTAAATCGTCTGTAGTGTACCAGGATCTGCAGCAGGTAATTGACTGGGTGAATGAAAAGGGCGAAACGCCTCTGTTTCTGATGCTGGATGGCATAACCGATGTGCGCAATATTGGCGGTATTGCACGAAGCGCTGTTTGTTGCGGCGCGCAAGCTATTATTATCCCTGATAAAGGGGTTGGGGCACTAAATGAAGAAGCCTTAAAAAGCAGTGCAGGTGCACTGGAATTGCTACAAGTTTGCCGGGTAAACAGCTTATTAAAAGCGGTTGACACCCTGCATTTGAATGGTATTAAAGTTTTTACAAGCGAAGCAAAAGCAGAAAAAAAACTGTTTGAATTAAGTTTTACAGAACCTTGCTGCATAATAATGGGCGATGAAGGAAAAGGCATACAATCTTATATGAACAAGGCCGCAGATGATCATTTCAGTATTCCTATGAAAGGCGATTTTGATTCGTTTAATGTTTCTGTTGCAACAGGCATAATTTTGTATGAAGCTATGAAACAGCGGATGACAAACAAATAAAAAAAATAAATAATTGAATTACATATATTTATTGATATTTATTTCAATATACTATTGATAGTTATTCTGTATAATTTTGATATAAAACGTCCGTAAAAGGGTGTATTTTCAAATTACACTTTATAATAAGGGTTGCAAACTGTAATTTTACCGCCCAATTATTAGACAAGTTAGCATATGCCACAATACCCGAACAGGCAATTTTTAGATTTTGAGCAGCCAATTAAGGAGCTATATGAGCAGATAGACCAAACAAAAAAACTGGCTGATAAAAATCCTAAAATAGATTATAATTCTACAATTCAGCAACTGGAACTATCTATACTGGATAAGCGTAAGGAAATTACTGCCCATTTAACACCCTGGCAAAGAGTACAACTTAGCCGCCACCCCGACAGGCCTTATACTTTTAAGTATATTGAAAAGATGGCCACCAATTTTGTGGAATTGTTTGGTGACAGGAATGTAAAGGATGACAAAGCAATGATCGGTGGTTTTGGGCAACTTGATGGGCAAACGGTTATGTTTGTTGGCCAGCAAAAAGGTATAAATACCAAAATGCGCCAGCAACGTAATTTTGGCATGGCTAACCCGGAAGGCTACCGCAAAGCATTGCGCTTAATGAAGCTTGCAGAAAAATTTAATAAACCTATTGTTACTTTAATTGACACTCCCGGCGCTTTTCCAGGGCTGGAGGCCGAAGAACGCGGGCAGGGTGAGGCGATTGCGCGCAATATTTATGAAATGATACGCCTTAAAGTGCCGGTTGTTTGTGTAATAATTGGTGAAGGCGCCAGTGGCGGGGCTTTAGGAATTGGGGTGGGCGATAAAGTGCTGATGATGGAAAACTCCTGGTACAGTGTAATATCACCGGAAAATTGCAGCACTATCTTATGGAGAAGCTGGGCTAAAAAAGAAGTTGCCGCCGAGCAACTGAGGCTTACTGCTATTGATATGAAAGGATTTGGCCTTGTGGACGAAATTGTGCCTGAACCGGTGGGAGGCGCTCATTGGGATTATAATGAATCGGCCTGCATTTTAAGGAAGTATATTAAAACAGCATTAAGTGAAATAAAAGATATCCCACCTGGGGAACGTGTGGATCAACGTATTATAAAGTTTGGAAAAATGGGCTTTTGGGATGAGATTGCCGAAGAAGTTTGAGTAGTTTGATTGTTTAAAAGTTGATTGTTATAACAACGATCAAACATTCAAACAATCAAACAATCAAACTTTAAATAAATTTAAAAATAAAAAAACAATAAATGTCTTCTCTCAGAAACAGCTTAAGGGGCACAGGTGTGGCATTGATCACTCCGTTCAGGCCTAACTTCGATGTGGATTATAACGCATTAGGCAAAGTAATTGATTTTGTTATTGACGGCGGTGTTGAGTATATTATAACACTTGGCACAACAGGCGAGGTACCTACATTGGATAAGCAGGAGAAGATAAGCATTGCCAAGTACACCTATTTAAAGGTAAACAACCGCGTGCCGGTTGTGGTGGGTATTGGGGGCAATAATACCAAAGAACTTATAAAGGATCTTGAAACCTTTCCGCTTGATGAAGCGACAGCAGTATTAAGTTCTTCACCCAATTACAGCAAACCCTCGCAGGAAGGTTTATTCCAGCACTATAAAGCACTGGCGATAGCATCGCCCAAACCCATACTTCTATACAACGTACCCAGCAGGACCGGGAGAAACCTTACGGCTGCAACCACCATCCGCTTGGCAAAAGAAGTAGAAAATATAGCAGGTATTAAAGAAGCAACAGATGATATGGCGCAGTGCATTAAAATACTGCGGGACAGGCCGGAAGATTTCCTGGTGGTAAGCGGCGACGATGCACTGGCCCTTCCCCAAATAGCCTGCGGAATGGATGGTGTTATTAGTGTTGCCGCCAACGCCCTGCCATCTTATTTTACGGAGATGATTCGCATGAGCCTTCGCGGTGAATTTAAAGAAGCAAAAGCCATTAATGATAATCTTATAGAAGCATACGAATTAATGTTTGCGGAAAATAACCCGGCAGGCGTTAAAGATTTTATGGCTCAAAAGGGATTGATCCAAAATGTACTGCGTTTACCATTGGTGCCATTAAGTAAAGAACTGCACAAAAAAGTAAGAGAATATATGAATAAATAAAAGGGCAAACCCCAAATAAAGAAAAATTCCAAAGTTCAGATAAAGCGGATGGGTTTAACAAGCTTATGCAAGATATTCCCTGTATGCTTCAAAATTGCCCGATACCATGTTTATTAAATTTTCAACTGACCTTACACCCTGTCGTTCTACGCTTTCGTAAGTGCGGGAGCCGATATGCGGCGTTATTAATACGTTCGCTATATCTTTTAATAAATAATTTTCGGGCATAGGTTCTATGTCCAGCACATCAGTTAAATAGCCGGCAATTATATTATTATCCAATCCTCTTTTGATGGCTGTAGTATTCACTAAACGCCCACGTGCTGTATTAATAATGATCACCCCTTTTTTTACAACATTCATGATCAACGCATCATTAATAATTTCTTCGGTTTGCGCGTTAAGCGGTACGTGCAGAGTTATAATATCAACCTGCGCCGCAAGCTCTGTAAAATTTTTAGCTAAGAAATAGCCATTCCCGTTAATATAATCTACATCAGGATGAGAAGTCGTTATTATTACTTTCATCCCAAAAGCGTATGCTCTTTTAGCTACCTCCTTGCCAATAGCGCCAAAGCCCATTATTCCAATTTTTTTCCCGGATAGTTCATGCCCTATGTACTTTTTCCACCCTCCTACCTTTGTTATATTATACTCAAGATGAATATTTTTTGCGAACGATAATAAAAGAGCAAAAACATGCTCTGCTACAGAAACCTGGTTAACACCCGGGCAAAATGCAACCGGAATACCTAATTCTTTTGCTTTAATCACATCTATTTTGTCCAGCCCCACACCGTATTTTGAAATATATTGTAATGATCCTTCTTTTCCCTTTTGCAAAACGGCCGCTGTAATTTCATCATCCCCGCATAATAACGCATCATATTGGGCAATAATGGGCAACAGCTCAGTTTCAGTTAAAGGGCCGCTGCAAATGGTAATATTATAGCCCTGCCGTGAAAGCAGCTCGTGGTGGCTGCCCGGTGTATCCTGGAAAGAAGTGGTGGTTAATAATAATTTCATCTTTACAAAAAAGTTATCGCCTTCTTCAATTAATCAGGTACTGTAAGCTTGTTATTTGCAGGGTTTATATCTGCCATGCGTTTGCTGGGGTCTATTTCTATTTCTTTAATTTCAATAATGCCGCGGTCAATGGGCAAATAATATTCAGGATCTGTCCATTTCCATTCATCATGCACAATCCTTTTAGTATTGTCTTCCGCGGGCTTGGCGCCGTACATTAAATTCATTGGTATGTAATGCAGTTCCTTCGTCCCGTCTTTATAAGTTATCAATACATCTAACGGCATGGGCATAAAACCAAGCCGCTTTAATGTTAGCACGGTTTTGCCATTGTCAGCGTTTACGTCGCCAACCGCGTAGTCAATTGTTTTGGTGGTATATATCCAGTATTCTTTATACCACTGCAATTCTATACCGCTTACTTTTTCTGCAACACGTATAAAATCATTGGGGTTTGGGTGTTTAAACCGCCATTCATGATAATATTCCAAAAGAATTTTATCTAAAACTTTATCCCCAACAATATATCCCAACTGCACAAGAAAAACCGCCCCTTTACCGTACGCTGCCGAACTGTATGCAAAATTGGTATTATAATGATCTGAATGAGTACTTAAGGGTTCTTCCCGGCCGCTTTTAACAAGGTTGTTGTATATGTGGTAAGAGTCTTTATAGTTAAAGGAAGTATCGTTCCTTATAAAGGCAGTTATCCGTTCTTCGGCATACGATGCAAAACCCTCATCCATCCAGGGATATAAGCTTTCATTTGAACCCATCATACCCTGGTACCAGCTATGCATCCATTCGTGTATGCCTGTAATTATACCGGCATTTTTAATTAATGTAGCCATGGGGTATTCCATACCACCATCACCACCCTGTATAAAAGAGTAATTTTTATAGGGATATGCTCCAAACGTTTTAGCCATAAAAGGATATGCCATCACCATACTGTCAGTAAATACTTTCCACCGGCTTTCAAGCGAGTCAACTTTTTTATGCACTACATATATTAACGGGCCATTGGTAATTTGCCTTTTAATAATAGTATAAGTAGGGTCGGCCGCCCAAACAAAGTCGTGTATGTTCTGGCCTGAAAATTTCCACGTAAGTGTTTTGCCCGCAGCAGGTTTAACTTTTGCTCCATCTGCCTCATATCCAAAACCAACGTCATTCGCATTTTGTAAGGTTCCGGATGCTGCCACCAAATAGGTTTTATCAATAGTGATATTTATATCATAATCACCCCATACGCCGTAGAATTCACGTGCTACATAAGGGTTTGCATTCCATCCCTGGTAATCATATTCTACCATTTTGGGGTACCATTGGCTCATACTGTACCTTATCCCTTCTGCATTATCCCGCCCGCTCCTGCGCACCTGCAGGGGCACCTGGCACATAAAAGCCACATCCATACTTGTTTTCGAATGCGGTAGTAAAGCCTTGTCAAGCTTCACCTCAAGAATAGTTTCGTGGTATATAAGCTTTTCATTTACCCCGTTAATTTTTATAGAAGATACACTATCAAAGCCAATTTCTTCCGGCTTTAAATTCAGAATACGGTCTTTTACACGGGAGTCCCAATCATAAATAGGTTCATTTTTTTTATTGTATCCAATAATAATTTTACCCAATTCCCTGCTGCGCACATCCATCATACTGTTTGGCTGAAACGCATTCCAGTATAAATGAAAAAAGATACGGTCGAGCGTATCCGGTGAATTATTCCAATAATCAATTTTTTCAGCGCCTGTAAACCTGTTGGTTACAACATCCATATCCACATTTACCTGGTATTTAATACGCTGTTGCCATCTATCGGGCTGCGCGTATAAGAAATGGAATGACAGGGCCATGCAAAAACAAACGGCGATTTTCTTCATTCTAAAAAAAATTTTCTTTCGCAAAAATAATTAGCCCGGAACATGAGATAGTGATCGCATGCCCCAGGCTAACAATCTTTTGCAAGATAATAACTTATAGATTACAAGGTAACCGCATCCTTTGTTAATTTGCCATTTGCATTAAAATATAAAAACCTTTTTTGAAAGGGGGTGCTTTTTTCAACATATACTTTGTATTGCACTGCTTTGCCCATGCGCTGAATTTCGGTAACAGAGCCCTTCGACCAGTCAGCATATTTACTTTTGATAAACCCATCTTTTACAACATCCGGCAAAGCATCATAACTGCTTTTTGCTTCACTTGACTCCCATTCACCTTTAGTGGAAAAATCGGCAGAAATAGCCATTCCATTCAGGTTAAAATTGGCTTCAAAATAGCTAAGTTTGTCTTTCCAGGCAACGTTTTCCGCATGCGGGTACCGGCTGTTAAATGCATCTGTTACACCAGCCGGAATTTCACGCAGTTGCGCATGCAGGCCCCCCATTATGGCAATCATAAGTACAAGAAACAAAATACTTTTTTTCATAACAAACTGTTTTATGGCATTGCATTTACAAACTTCGTGCGAGGTTTATTTTTAAAATCATAATTGTTGCTAAACCTGCTAAGGGACAGGAATTAGAAGCAAGAGGAGGAATCAGGATATAACATATTGAATATGAGAGAAATGACTTCAGACATCAATTCCCTCAACTACTATAACAATTTCACCTTTAACATTTTTTTCTTTAAAATAATTGCAAACTTCCTGCAGGGTCCCGCGCTTATTTTCTTCAAACATTTTGGTAAGTTCCCGGCTTACACAACAATTTCTGTCTGCCCCAAAATAGCCAGCCATCTCTTCAAGTGTTTTTACAAGCCGCATGGGGCTCTCGTAAAATACCATCGTACGTTCCTCTTCAGTGAGTTTTTTAAATAAGGTCTGCCTTCCTTTTTTTAGCGGGAGAAACCCTTCAAATACAAAACGGTTAACTGGCAAGCCGCTGTTAACCAGGGCCGGAACAAATGCAGTGGCGCCCGGGAGGCATTCAACTTTAATATCGTTTTTTACACATTCGCGCACCAATAAAAAAGCAGGGTCGGAAATACCGGGGGTGCCCGCGTCTGTTATCAAAGCCATTGTTTTACCTGCAGCTAACTGGTCAACAAGATGTGCCAGTATCTTATGCTCATTATGTTGATGGTACGGAGATGTAGGTTTGTGAATGTTATAGTGGTTTAGCAATTTGGATGATGTGCGTGTATCCTCGCATAATATTACATCAACCTGCTGTAATACTTCAAGAGCCCTTAACGTAATGTCTTTTAAATTGCCGAGCGGCGTAGGAACGATATATAACCCACCCAAACCTTCCTTAGAGGGTGAGTTTTTTAAGTCTCTTTCGGTTATATTATCTTGATTCATTCAAACTGCGGGGTTTAAAGTCTCCCCTTTAGGGGAGATTTAGAGGGGTTGTATTACTTCAATCTCATAAAACTCCATAACAGGGTTGGCAAGAAGCTTTTTGCTTGCATCATCTGCCAGTTGTTTTGCTTCTTCCTCTGAGGGAGCATCAATCTGCAAAGTAATATGCTTGCCAATGCGAACATCTTCTATTCCTTTTATTCCTAAATTCTGAAGGCCCCCTAATACGGCCTTCCCCTGCGGGTCTAATAAATCCTTTAACGGCATTACCTTGATCTGGATATTATACGTCATGATGCTTTTTGTTTGATGAGCAAAGATAAAAGAACATATAAAACGAATACAACCGGAACTGCAAGCCAGTGTAAAAAAATTGCGGCAAGTATTGCGAGAACAACTATAAGATACCTGCCCAGGTTGTCTTTTAAAGAGATATTTTTAAATTTCATTGCCATCATAGGAAGCGTTGATACCATCAGGTAGCTTACGATTAAAATTACAGTATACCAAAACCACTTATTGATAAGCAGGTGAACAAATGAAGTAGTGTCAAAATACCCGATCAACGGAAAAGAGGCTATCAGCAACCCCGCGGCTGGAATAGGCACACCTTTAAAACTATAGCTTTGTTCAGTATCAATATTAAACCTTGCCAACCGGTATGCACCCGCCGCCGGAACAATAAACGCAGGCAACAGCCACAATATGCTAATATCCAGGCCATCTGTTTGCTGCGCATAGGAAAGACGGAGAAATTGAAAAATGATCATACCGGGCGCTACACCAAAGCTTACCACATCGGCAAGCGAATCCAACTGTTTGCCCATTTCGGACGATGCTTTAAATAACCTTGCAACAAACCCGTCTAAAAAGTCTATCACTGCCGCCAGACCAATAAAAAGAGAAGCCAGTTCAATTTGCTCGGGGATGTTTACAAACTGCACCCCTGTTTGTTCATTGATATAGGGAGAAAAACCTTCACTGCCTGCTGCATATTGCGGAACCAGCCCCGGTTGCATAATATACATAATTGCGATGCACCCGAATATCAGGTTTAATAAGGTAAAAATGTTGGGAATTTGTTTCATAAGCCCCTATCCCCTAAAGGGGAATTTTTTTGACACGAATTATAAATACAGTACGCTAATTTCTTTGACACGAATTAAAACGAAATTGTACGAACCTGCCTGCGGTAGGCAGGTTACACGAATTTATTTATCCGATTTTGTTGATATGTGTTGTGATGAATTATTACCCTCTATTTGATCTTCGCCAATTCGTGTTATTTCGCTATAATTCGTGGGCGTTTCGCGTTTATACCATTAACCGTTCTATCTCCTCTGCTTCTAAAGGGATATTTTTCATCAGGTCTTTATTGCCGTTTTTTGTTATCCAAACATTGTTCTCAATCCGCACCCCCATTTTTTCTTCTTCAATATAAATTCCCGGCTCAACGGTAAACAACATACCCGCCTGTATTGGCTCAACCCTTGTTCCAAGATCATGTACATCAACACCCAAATGGTGCGATATGCCGTGATATAAATACTTACGGTAAGCACGGTTTCCTTTGTCCTCATTCTTTACATCCGCTTTATTCAGCAAACCTATCTTTAAAAATTGTTTGGTAGCTTCCTCTCCCACTTTTTCTGTATAATCAACAATACTTATTCCGGGTTTTAATAAGCTTTTACCATAATCATGCAAATGAAGGCAGGCATTATATACCTCTTTCTGTCGCTTGGTGAATTTACCATTCACAGGCACCGTGCGTGTGAGGTCGGCGGCATACCCGCCATAATTGGCGCCAAAATCCATCAATATCAATTCACCGTCTTTGCACTCTGCGTTATTAAAAATGTAATGCAAAGTACGCGCCCTGTCGCCACTGGCTATAATGCTTCCGTAAGCCTCGCCCTTAGCACGGTTGCGCAAAAATTCATGAACAAGTTCAGCCTCAATTTCGTATTCCATAACGCCGGGTTTTATAAATTGTAACAGGCGGCGGAAAGCTTTTTCGGTAATATCAATCGCTTCTTGAACTACCTCTATTTCATATTTTGTTTTAATAGCCCGCAATTTTTTCATGATCCTGGCGCTGCGTTCAAATTTATGCAGTGGGTAACGCTCTTTAAACTGCTGTGCATACCGGTAATCACGGGTTGGTATAAGCGTTGCTTTACGGTCATTCTC
>JABDFW010000037.1 GCA_013286305.1 Bacteroidota bacterium | reverse complement strand
CATAGCGAAACCGCCATAATGTTTGATGGAATCGCTTAAGGATAGTGGCGGTTGTGGCTATCTGACAAATTGGTAGCGGGTTCATACAGATAGCTACAGCGCATGCCATCGCACATATCCTCCAGGCGCTTCGCTATGACGATACGTATGTCACGCATTTTTATTATTCATCATTTATCACGGCTTTTACCAACGCCCCTTTTTTACTAATAAAAAAATGCGTTTTAAAATTTTACACACCCGTTGAGAAATATCCGTTATTTTTCATGCTCATCTTCAACTAATGACAAAATTTTGTTTCGCTGTTTTTACCGCCATCATCGCTTTTACATTTACTGCCTGTAACAATGGCAAAGAAACCAACACAACTGCACAGGATACCGCAAACAATGCCTACAGCGTAAAGCTGGCGTATGTTACCGGTGATGTGCCCTTCCCGGTGGAAATGAAGGCTTCGCCCGACAGCACCAAACGTTTATTTATTGCCGCATTGGGTGGTAAAATATTCATTTATAAAGATGGCCATGTATTGCCAACACCTTTTTTAGACATCAGCCACCGGCTGGAGAATAAAGACAGCGCGCCGCCCATACGCGGTATGTACAGCATGGTGTTCGACCCGCAGTTTGCCACCAACGGAAAACTTTATGTAAGCTATAACGCCCCCACTAAAATTGACAGCAATAAATGCAAGCTGGTTATTTCGCAGTTTACGGTAAGCCGTAACAACCCCGACATAGCAGACACTAACAGCGAGCGCCGGGTGTTTGAACTGGAAGGCCACAACGTTTTTCAGGATGCGGATGAAATGACCTTTGGCCCCGATGGTTACCTGTATATTGGCATTGGCGATAATGGCACGCCCATGCGGTTGCGTGAAGGGCAAAAGCTATCATCCTACCTCGGCAAACTGCTGCGTATTGATGTGCATACGCTGCCCTACAAAGTACCTGCCGACAACCCTTTTATACATACCAAAAATGCAAAGCCTGAAATTTGGGCGTATGGCCTCCGGCGGTTTTGGCGTTTTGTGTTTGACAGTACCACCCACACGCTTATTGGCGGCGATGTGGGCGATAAGGCCGAAGAGGAAATTGATACCATTACCAAAGGCGGCAACTACGGCTGGCCATTACTTGAGGGCGACAGCATAAAAGTTAATAAAGACAGTCTGCCCGCAGGTGTAAAATTTATCGCACCTGTTATAACTTACCGCCGCAACGATGGCATTTGTGTTATAGGCGGCAGTTATTATCATGGCACAGCCATTCCTTTTTTGCAGGGTAAATATGTGTTTGCTGATTATAATGGCAACCTGTTCTTCCTCACCCAAAACGCGCAGGGCGCTTGGGTAAAACAACAAATGAACGTAAAAGACAAACCCAAAAACCCGTTCATTATCAACAGTTACTCGGTTGGTTTAGACAATGAGATTTATTTAATAGGAGTGCTTAATACTGATGAGGGCACTAAGGGAGCGATTTATAAGATGGTGGGAGGGTAGAGAGGAGAGGTGGCTAAGTGGATAGATTATTAAGCTCAGCGTGACATGTCAAATTTCATTTTCTCAAATATTTGCAGTATATTACTTAATATAATGTGCAATAAAATTAAGGATAGAAGAAATATACCATATAGTTTTGGCGATAAATGTTGACTCATGGGAAAATCTTTAAAAAGTATGTAATAATTTGAAGCTTGTGTAATAGCGACAAAATAATAACCTTAAAAGGATAGATAAAACACTGATGAAGGATGCAATAACTGACTTGTCAGAATACCCGACTACGAGATATCAGGGTAGCAAAAGGAAAATTTTGCCTTGGATATATGAAAATTTGAAAGATATAAGATTTAATACAGTCTTAGATGGCTGTGGGGGTACCGCTTCCGTAAGTTATTTATTTAAGAAAATGAATAAATCGGTAACCTATAATGATAATTTAAAATTCAACCACATAATAGGCAAAGCTTTAATTGAAAATCATACCGAAAAGTTTACTGATGAAGATATTAATAATTTGATTAACACAAATTTGAATGCTCCTGATTTAATCAGTCGGTTATTCAGTGAAGTTTATTATCTGGATAGCGAGAATCGTTGGCTTGATAGTGTTGGTTTTGGAATTTTACATATGAATCACTATGAAGGACAGATTTTAGATTATAAAAAATCTATTGCTTATTATGCGTTGTTTCAGGCATGCTTAGCAAAACGCCCTTTTAACCTTTTTCATCGAAATAACTTGTATATAAGGATGGCAGATGTAAAGAGAAATTTTGGAAATAAAACAACATGGGAAAGAAACTTTGCAGAATCATTTAAAAGCTTTATCACTGAAGCTAATTCTATGATTTTCGACTCAGGCAGGGAATGTAGATCACTTAATGAATCAATTTTCGATATTGAAAACGTAAATTATGACCTCGTCTACCTGGATCCACCTTACATAAATAAAGACGGAACTAATGAGACTTCAAATTATTTAAGATGTTATCATTTTTTAGAAGGGTTGGTCAATTATGATAACTGGGAAAACATGATTGATCACGAGACTGTAAATTTCCGCTTCTTGAATTCTCAAAAAGATGAGAACTTTAATAAACAAAATATTTATGAATCATTTGAATTATTGATTAATAAATTCAGAAGAAGCAAAATTGTTATTTCTTATAAAAAAGGAGGAATTCCTTCTATTGAATATATTGTAACGCTTATGAAAAAACACAAAAAAAATGTTTATACCAGAAGCCAACATTATAAATATGCCTTGAATAAGCAAAATGGCAATGCGAAGAAAAATAGAGAAGTATTAATAATCGGAATATAGATGCCCCAACCGGAAAATATATGGCCTAAAAGCATTTCTGTCGATAAACGGATAGTTAGGATATTAAGCGAATCAACTTATGAGAACTTCCCTCGCGCACTTAAGGAACTAATCACCAATAGTTATGATGCCGATGCAAGAAATGTTAAAGTAACCATAGATATTAAAAAGGAAACATTGATAGTGGAGGATGATGGGAAAGGAATGAATGAACATGACTTTTCTTTCTATATCAGGATAGCAGGCAAAAAGAGAGAAAAAGAGGATAACACTACGGCATTGGGTAGAAATATAATTGGTCAATTTGGTGTGGGGTTCCTTTCTATTTTCCCATTTTTTAAAAGCTATTATATAGAGTCAAAAAAATCTGGAACTCGTACTACTCTTCATGCGAATATACCTCTCTTTAAATATTTTTCAGATGATAATAAAGCTCTTGATATTGAAGATATTCTTATTAACGGCGGGAAAAAAGACGATGATGGGAAAATCAACCAAAGCTTTACGAAAATCACATTGACAGGGTTTAATGACCTTACAAAATCATTTTTTTTTCCAAAAGTAGATAAAACAATAGATAAATCATCCGTTAAAAGCTATGACGGGCTCGCGCTTTTGAAATGGACTTTAAATGAAGATCTTCCGTTGCTTTTTAAAACCGAAAAGTTTAATAACCTATTTGATTATGTTAACACCAGTCACTTTAATGTCACAGTTAATGGGGAGTTACTTTATAGAAACACTTACGGGGATAAAATTTTGGAGACCCACAAAGGAAAATATCATCAGATTGGGAAAATTAAGTGCCAATACTTTATAGCAACGCCTGAGAAAATAGTTAAGCCAACACAAGGAAGGTATTATAAAGTTCGTAACTTAAATGTCGGGGTTGGGGATCGTACTGATTTTGGTATGGATCATGGAGAGCGCTCGCATATTCGTTGGCTTTATGGAGAAGTGCATATTATTGATGGCATGAATAATCTTATAAGAGTATCAAGAGATGGATTTAATTATAGTAACGATTTTGAAGAATTAAAAAAATTTTTTAATAGCCGTCTCCAACATCATTCTACAAAGCTAGAAAAAAATGTAAAATTTCAGAAGGAAGTCAAACAGACTGGCAAGCAATTCAGGGTTTCCGATATTAGTTTATTACAGCCAGAAAATCTCAGTGAGCAATTAGAGACTTTTAAACGTGACGGATATCAAATTAAGAAGGTTGATGACGGCCCAAGGCTATCAAGGCCCATAAAAATTGATGAAGAGAAAAAAGAAATTCTAATTAACCGTTCTGTTGCCGAATTTGAAAAGCACATGTTCGTTGACGGTAAAAAATATAAAGTACAATCGGATAGATGGGATTTTGAACATGATTTTTTTCCGGCATGCAAACTGAAGGATAGTATTCTTATAATCAATCAAGATTATCCGCTCTTTAATTCAGTAAAGTATAATGATATATTTGTGAAACTGCACCTGATGCTTCTATTGAATTTGGAGAATGGTAATCTCACAAGAAAAACCTTTTCAACTCTGATTTCTCAAGTTCTCACAATTTATTCAGATTACCAAAAATAAAGACATATGAAAATAACTCGCCTTTCGGTAACCAACTATAAAAGTTTTAGTACGAGCAATAATCCAACCGATGATGAAATTACTGGATTAAGTAATATCAATATGGTCTATGGCTACAATAATAGTGGCAAGTCAAATTTATTAAAATTTATTCATCAAATTTTTCAACCGAAGATTGGCTTAAAAGAAATTACTGTCGAAGGTCAGAAAATGAAAACGGATGAAGAACTAACTTTTTGGAGGGGGCCTGTAACCAATTCGCCATTTATCTTTCATAAAAATAATCGAAACAATAGTATCGCTTTCGCGATTACACTTCGAGTTTCACATGAAGAAATAAAACATTCTGGCTTCACCCAGTATAAAGAACTCTCCGAATTATTTAGTGCAACTCATGACTATGCAACATTTTTTTTTGAAGGAGAGATCCGGAAAATAGACGATTATGACACAGCGGAGATGGTTTTATTAAATGCCAAGATTAACAACAAAGCAATCTATTCACTGGATAACTCTAAAAGAGGGGTTTATTTTGAAGGCGCTCCGAAGAATAACATTTTGAAAGCGGATGCTACTGCATTTCTAAATTTGCTTTCTTTCTTCAATAACGCTACATTATTTCTGGACAACAATCGCTATTTTATAAATGAAGCTATAGATAAAAGAATTCAAAATTTTTCCGCCCATACTTTTAAAAATTGGCTGTATAATCTTTCATTAAATCCAAGAAAAAATCAGGTATTCGACCAGTTAAATGCATTTATAAAAAAATACAAAATATCACCAGCCAGCGCAAATCCGGATGATGCAATATTTTCCGAAGCTGAGAAAAATTCACCATTTTCAAACTTCAACCCCGAATTTGCCATTCTTGAAAATGATACAATTGAAATCATGTTTAGAAGAGGGAGAGATAGATTTCCTTTAAGTTCGTTTGGAACCGGCATCCAACAACTTTTATATATTTTGACAGCGCTTTATACTTCCAACGCTAGAATTATTCTTATTGAAGAACTTGAGCTCAATCTTTCACCGAGATATCAACGTGAATTATTTAATATTCTTCGATCCTTAATCGATGACAATAGGATAGATCAAGTCTTTTTTACAACACATAGCAAATATTTTCATCACAGGAGTGATTTTAGCATTTATGAGGTAACAATAAATAATCAAGGGGTCTCAAAGGTCGTAAAAGCAACAAAAACCAAAAAGTCACTTTTTTTTAGAGAAATTGAATAAATGAATACTCAAAGTCAACGATAACTAACAAACAAAATATCAAAATAATATGGAACAACTTTTATTCAGCGACATTAACCTTATCTTGGACTCATTGAATTATTCAAAATTAAAAGTTGAAAGTTCTCCAATTGGAGAAAATGGGTATCCATCCTATGAATTCAAGCAAAAAAAATTAGATGAAGTAAATTCAGTAATTCAGAAAGTTAAGAATTTGAAAAGTAAAAAATAGCTTTCACTTTTCGTAATGTTCTATAAAAATGCTTCGCTATCCCCCGCTCTTTGTAGTGTTCTGTAAAACTTCTTTGCTATCCGTATGAGTTAGCGCAGCGCTCTACGGATTTTGAAATAGACTCCAGACTCCGTCTGGCATTCAGAATACAAAAGCTAAATGGCCTATTCATTATGTTCATGCTTTTATGTCTGCTTATTGTGTAGTACCTATTCCGAAATTTTAGAAGCCATTTTGACATCCAAAGCGCAAAGGCTAAATGCTATATATTAACTCAATAAGTATTTCTCGACTGCAAAACCTACATTCCAGACGGAGTCTGGCTTTTATATGTGAATCCGTAGAGCGCTATCGCTAACTCTAGCGGATAGCGATAGCCATATATTTATTTATGGCCTCAAAGTAAAGGCAGCGGTTAAATGTTCTATAGGTAACAAGCCTTTACCACCATTATAATCTCTTGCACTGCTTAACAAATAATCTTCAGGCCTTTCAACAAGGCCTGCTTTAGCCGGGTTATTATGAATGTAGTTTAGTTTTATTAATGTAAAGTCTATAGTATCTAATTGAATGGGCTGGTTATCCTGTTGCCAAAACTGGTAGGCCTCATTTCTGTTGTTATTGGCGCCAGCCTGTTTAAATATCCATAGCATCCAGTTGCGCCTGCTTTCTTCCTTGTTATTTTCAATTTGTTCTAAGATTTTCTGAGATGTGAACTTCTTAAAATCCCGGATAATGTCGGAAAGATTTCCATTTTCTGCGCTAATGATCAGGTGGATGTGATTGCTCATAATGCACCATGCATGTAGCTTAAGCCCTTTTTCTTTTACGCAAAATCTCAAGCTTTCTAAAACGGTTTCTATATAATAATACCTGCTAAAAACATCTACCCATTGCACAGTTGCAAATGTGATAAAGTGAACAGCAGACTGATCCCTTATTTTGTATCCATCTTCTGACATAAACTAAGCAATTATATTACAATTTAGTTTTTTTACTTAATTTAAGCAATAGAACCTACATTCCAGACAGAGTCAGAAGCTTCGGACTGGCTTTTATATGTTAATCCGCAGAGCGCCATCGCCAACTCTAGCGGATAGCGTGCAAGGCAAACCCAAAATTGTTATATTTGGCTAACTATGTATGATGTCTTCAGGAAATATATTAATGAAGTAACTTCTTCAATTATCCCGGACGACGAATTTAAACATTATGAAGAGGCTTTTGCAAAAAAAACCATGAAAAAAAAGCAGTTTTTTTTGCATGAAGGAAGCGTTTGCAAATACGCGGCATTCATCGTAAAAGGCGCTATGCGGTTATATAGTATAGATGAAAAAGGGCATGAACATATCGTTCGTTTTGGTATTGAAAGCTGGTGGATGACCGACCGCGAAAGCTTCCAGATGCTTACACCTTCCAGGTACAATATAGACGCGGTGGAAGATTGTGAATTGCTGGTTACAACCAGCGAAGCCGTGGCAAGGCTAAAGGACCGCTCACCCCTGTTCCTGAAATTAATGCAGATACTGGATCAAAATAGTTATATCGCCTCACAACACAGGATAGAGTCAACCATCAGTTATACCGCTGAGGAGAAATTTATGCAGCTAATGAATACCTACCCGGCTTTCCTGCACCGGTTTCCACAAAATATGATCGCCTCTTACCTCGGCCTTACCCCTGAAACGCTTAGCAGGATACGTAAACAGGTACTTTTAAAATAACCGGCGGCCTTGATCTATATCAACCCAATTTCTTATTTCATATCATTTAAGAACTTCCGGAATCGGCACACCTTTGTGATGTAAAAATTTCCCAACCGGGGTTCATTAAATAATAACAAAATGAAAAAGAAAATTAGTTTCACAACGCACGGGCACAGAGCTGATATTGGCGAATATATTATATACCGCATATTGCCCAACAGGTATGCAGACGCGGTTGGCCCATTTGTATTTCTTGACCATGTACCACCCGCTAAACATTCGCCCGGGGAACCGCTTAAAGTAGCAAACGGAACCGGTGCGCACCCGCACAGGGGCATTGCTACCCTAACTTATATTATTAATGGCGAAGCCGATCATCGCGACAGCAGGGGGCATCACGCCAAAGTGAGGTCAGGCGGGGCGCAGTGGATGAAAGCAGGCAACGGAATTATCCATGATGAAGTGGTGAATGTTGACCCGCAAACCAATGATCTGCTTACGCATGCTTTTCAGTTTTGGATCAATCTTCCTTCAAAACAAAAAGCGGAACCGCCGGAATATCTTCCCGTACAGGCAACAGATATTCCGCAACAAATGCTGAGTGATAAAAGAGGATGGATAAAAGTAATTGTGGGGGAGTATGAAAATTCAGTTTCCAAAATCCCCAATTATTCAAAGCAGTTTTTATTTCATATTCACTTAGAAGCAGGAAAACAATTTTCCATCGCAACAGAGAATAGACTGGAATATGCCGCCTTTCTTCCATTGCACAATGCAGTGATCAACGGCACCGAATTAAGCAAAGGCGAATTCATTGAGTTTGACAGAAAGGAAGGAACAATTGAAATTAACAACAACTCTGAAACCGGCACTGACGTGATTTTATTTGGCGGTGAACAATATACAGAGCCAATTGTAGCCCAGGGGCCTTTTGTGATGAACACTCAAACTGAAATCGCGGACGCATACAGAGATTTTCATATGGGTAAATATGGTAAAATAAGTTATAACTAAAATAAAAGTGCTTCGCTATCCGTACAGGTTAGCGAAGCGCTCCCGGGTTTTAGATAATTATCCATTCTGAAATTTCGGAATACGTCCGGCATTCAGGGTACAAAAGCGGCTGGTATATTATTAGGCTCAATAAGTATTTCTCGACTGCAAAACCTACATTCCAGACAGAGTCTGGCTTTTATGAGGGAATCCGTAGAGCGCTATCGCTAACTCTAGCGGATAGCATGGTAAAAAAGCGGCTGGTGCTGGCAGCTAATAGTGAATTAACCCGCTGCCCAACTTTCCAAAATTTGGCATCTTTAAAAACATTACGTTACCATATTGGTAACATTTTGTATTTTTGCCTTTAGCAGATGAGAGTTATTGCCATTAAAACATTAAAAGATTATTGGGAAGAATTTCCTAAAGCTAAACAAGCTTTGTTGTCCTGGTATGAGGAAGCCGAAGCAGCGCAGTGGAACAATCCCAATGAATTAAAAGAGCAATACCGAAATGCATCAGTAATTACTCAGAAAAGAACAATTTTCAACATTCACGGAAATGCATATCGTCTCATTGTTGACATTGAATTTCGTTTGAAAATCGTATTCATAGTATGGTTTGGCACGCACAAACAATATGATAGTATCAACGCTAAAAATGTAAAGTATGTTAAAACCAATAAAAAGTAACAGGCAGTACGAAAGCAGCCTCGCCCGTATATATGCACTTATGCAAAAGGATTTAAAAGCCACGGCAGAATCTGATGAACTGGAAGTGCTGTCAATTCTTGTAAAGCAATATGAGCGGGAACATTACCCCGTTCCTAAACCAACTCCTTTAGAAGCCATAAAATTCAGGCTGGAACAAATGGGTATGTCAGAGGCCGAATTATCCGAGATCCTGGGCCATCGCTCCCGGAAGTCTGAAATTTTATCGGGCAAACGTAAACTAAACCTGGGAATGATAAGGAAGTTAAGTGAACAACTGAACATTCCGGCTGATGTACTTATCCAGGCGTATTAGAACATCCTAAAAAAGAATAACCCTGCTGGTTTCAGCGTTGCAGATTGCCTTTTTTCAATGATGATTTCCCTGCTGCCCCTGCTGTTTGTATTATTCAATAAACTTCTTGCTATCCCACGCTCTTTGTAGTGTTCTATAAAACTATAATACCCCCTGCTGTTTGTAGTATTCAATAAACTTCTCGCTATCCGTATGAGTTAGCGAAGCGCTCTACGGATTTTTAAATAGACTCCAGACTCCGTCTGGCATTCAGGATACAAAAGCTAAATGGCAAATTCATTATGTCCATGTTTTTATGTCTGCTTATTGTGTAACACCCATTCCGAAATTTTAGAAGCCATTAGGCATCCAAACACAAAGACTAAATGCCATATATTAAGCTCAATAAGTATTTCTCGACTGCAAAACCTACATTCCAGACAGAGTCTGGCTTTTATAAGGGAATCCGTAGAGCGCTATCGCTAACTCTAGCGGATAGCATGGCTATGCTACTCTAAATATTCACTCGGCGCTATGCATTTTTGCCAATAGTCAACAATAACCCTGATCATGTTTTCCAGCTCTTCCATCGAATTTGGCTTTTGAAAGTAGCCTTGTACTGACATGCTGTAGGCATCAAAAACCGCTTTTTTATGAGCACCGGTTGTAAAAAACAAAAAGGGAATGCATCTTCTGCTTAACAGTTCATTGGTATGTATTTGCTTTCGTAATTCAAAGCCACCCATTTTTGGCATATTAACATCTGAAAGAATCAAAAATGGTTTATTGTCGAAGTTGTTCAGGTACTCAAGCGCTAAATTCCCATCGCCAAAAAAAACTATTTCATTACTCAGCCCGAGCTTGTTAAATATATCACTTATTATTTCCTGGTCGTCAGTGTCATCTTCAATTACTATGATAGGCCCGTCTTTAGTCATAATGCAAAATTAAGTTATAATTCTGGTGGCAATTGGTAGCCGGGTAAATGTACATACTATCCGGGGCATACCCGTGGGGAATTGTTGATTATACCCATTTTCGAGATTTCGCGGAGCAAGCAAGGCATGAACAGCCTTTGCCCACTAATTTTATATACATTTATACTTCTGCTCTATTAAATAAAACTAATATGCTGCCAAAACTTTTTTTCGTGATGCTTTTTGTAAGCCTGTCCTCCGTGCTGTTTGCACAAAAAACCGAAAAGCTGCTTTACCATAACATTAAAACCGATAAGGCCGGTAATATTGTTTCGTGGTACGATGCAAACCCCGGCAAATCATTCGATCATGTCATCAACAGCGTTTGGAATTTTTGGGATACTATGCGCAGGGATTATAACGGCATCCCCTACTACATGAACCACCAGGTATGGAACGGCAACTTTAACGACCCCCGCGGCATCGGCGGCGACCAGTTTGCCATGGCTTTGTCTTCATGGCGTTTGTACTATCCTTATTCGGGCAACGAAAAGGTTAAGATAAACATGTACTTTATTACTGATTATTATTTGTCGCATGGCATGTCGCCCGCTACCTGTAAATGGGCTAACCTGCCTTTCCCCTACAACTGTTTTATTTACTCAGGATATTATGATGGCGATATGCGCTCGGGTAAAGATATTCTGCAACCTGATAAAGCAGGCTCGTTCGGGCTTGAGCTGCTGCATGTGTATAAAATGAGCAGCGGCTATAATGTGCCCGAAAACAAATATTATCTTGAAGCTGCTGTTAAAATAGCAAATACATTATGCGCCCATATTAAAGAAGGTAATATCAATTATTCGCCGCTGCCTTTTAAGGTAAACGCCTATACAGGCGCCACCGAATTATTGCGCTACCACGATTTTACAAACACCTGGATTGATACGGCAGGTTATACCACCAACTGGGCGCCCACCATGCAATTGTTCCTCGATCTGATAAGTATGCGCAAAGGCGATACAGCAACGTACAGGGCAGGCTTCAACAACCTGTTGACCTGGATGAAAACCTACGCGATGAAAGAAAACAAATGGGGGCCTTTTTTTGAAGATGTGGACTGGTGGAGCGAGACCCAAATTAATGCCATGACCTTTGCGCGTTTTATTATGGAGCACCGCGAATATTTTCCCGACTGGAAAAATGATGTTCAAAAAATAATCAACTGGGTGCACCAAACGCTGGGCAATGATAACTGGAAAAAATATGGCGTATCAGTAACCAATGAGCAAACCATTTATAAAATGCCGGGTGAAAGCCATACGTCAAGGCAGGGTGCTGATGAATTGCTGTATGTTAGTTTATCGGGCGACAGTACTTTGTACAACAATGCTGTGCGCCAGCTTTGCTGGGCAACCTATTCGGTTGATTTTGATGGCAAAAACCGCTTTCCGGGTGATGAACCCTGGCTTACGGATGGCTATGGCGATTATGTACGGCATTACTTAAGGGCCATGGATGCTTCGCCTGTGCTGGCGCCGCCGGGGCAAGACCATATTCTTTCTTCCACCTCGGTAATAGAGCAGGCCGATTACGCAGGCCACCTGTTGAAATTTTACGGGCTGGATTTTGAAAATGTGGACAGCAATAAGGTAAAACTTTATTATCACACCTATGATACAACGGGAATGGAGAGAATAAGGCTAACCAAAAAACCATCTTCCATATTATTAGATTACAAACCCCTCGCCGAAACAAAAACAGGCGAAGGTTTTGAATGGCAGCCCATGGACAGCGGTGGCTTATTGATTGTTAGAAGATTAAACGGCAGTAGAGTGGTTTTAATGAAGTAGGTAATATGCCCGCGCCATTCTGACCCAAAAAGCCACACATCTTTCCCCCGGTGAACCGGCAATCATAGTCTATGCCTGTGAAATTATTGTACGGAAGCATCCTCTTCTTTTAAATGCAGCAGGATAAGCACCAACACCAGGAAACTCACAATTCTTTCCGCGCTGCCTAACCCGTTCCAGGTATTACTTTGCCACATGGCAAACCATTCGCCCCCAATTACTTCAAATCCTAAAAACCAAATCACTATCCCAATGGTAATTCCTGCTACCGCCCAATTTTTGGATGCATGGAATAATGTTGTGTTGCTTTTTAAATTTTTAAAAAGCATCCAGCTTCCTTTAATACAGCAAAATGCCATCATGGCTTCCATAAGTATAATTAGGATATATCCCGCATGAAAAAGAAATGTATTGTTGATACTTCTGTAATGAATATTATTGTCCGGAAAAATGGTATCCATTTTCATTACGTGTTCAACAAAATGATAATTGGTGAAATAATCTGTTGTATTCCCGATAACGATCAGCAAAGACATTAAGGCAATTGCCGCCACCGATATTGTTTTGGCAACCCGAAAGAGGAACTGAACGGAATACATATGGCGATGATTTATTGATCAATCAGAATATCTCCATGCAAATGACTAACGACTTATTGACTAATGACTCACTTCTACAGGTCTCCCAATTGCGGGCGAAGTATGATCTCTTCCACACATGCCTGCGGTGAAAGCCTGGAAGTTGCATAAATGAGTTCGGCTATATCGCCTGGTTCCATGATGCGTTCAGGGGTAACCCCGCTTCCGCTCCAGCTATCGGTATATACTGCACCTGAATAAAGCGCAGTAACTTTAATATTGTATTGCTTCAATTCTTCACGCAGGTTTTTAGAAAAGCCTGCAAGGGCAAACTTACTTATGCCATAACTACCCCCACTTGGATAAGCCTGTAACGAAGCAATAGAGCACATATTAAAAATATGCCCGCTCTTTGCGCTCATCATAGCGGGCAGTAAACACCTGGTAAGATAATAAGCGCTGTACAGGTTGGTTTCTATCATATTTTCAATTACTCCATCCGCTTCTGTATGTATGGTTCCCGGCAAAAAAGACCCGGCATTGTTTACCAATATATCAATACTATTTGCAGTTTCCAATACCCAGTTGCCAAAGGCAATAACTTCATCTTTAATGCTTACATCAATCACCATTGTTTTTACAGTGCAACCTGGATATTTTGCAAGCAGTTCATCAGCGGTATTTTGCAGAGTTGCTGCGTTACGCGCGCAAATAAACAGGGTATTGTTATCTGCGGCAAACTTTTCTGCCACGGCTTTGCCTATGCCCTTTGAAGCACCTGTAATAACAATATTCATAGCCACGAAGTTAGAAGTAAATATAACAAGTACGAAGTTAGAGGTACGAAGTACGAAAAACAAGTACGAAGTATGAAAACAATTCGTGTAATTCGTTTTAATTCGTGTCATTAGTAATTTTAACTTCGTGCATCATGCAATACAAACATCTTTTCTTTGATCTTGATCATACGCTTTGGGATTTTGAAACTAATGCCAAAGAAGTATTGTATGAATTATACACGATGAATGCCCTTAATGAAAGGGGCATAGATGATTTTGATCGTTTTTTTGAAAGATACAGCTATCATAACGAGCGTCTATGGGACAGGTACACAAAGGGTTTTATAAAGCAGGAAGAATTGCGGTGGAAAAGGATGTGGTTTGCTTTGATAGATTTTAAAATTGGCGATGAAATGTTATCCCGGCTTATGGCTGTGCAGTTTTTAGAAAGGTTGCCATTTAAAAAAAATCTTTTTCCATACACCGCAGAAATACTGCAATATTTAAAAGATAAAGGGTATAAGCTGCACCTTATAACCAATGGGTTTGAAAAAATACAGCATAGTAAATTGCGAAGCAGCAACCTGCAGGATTATTTTAACGAGGTAATAACTTCCGAAGCAAGTAACAGCCTTAAACCACACAAGGAAATATTTGAATATGCCCTGGATAAAACAGCAGCACAAAAAAATGAAAGTATTATGATAGGCGATAACCTTGATGCAGATATACAGGGCGCCATGGATGCAGGCCTTGATACAGTATTTGTAAATCATTTAAATGTAAAGCCTCACATACAACCGACCTACACAGTGCATCATTTGAAAGAGTTGGAAGAGATATTTTAAAATCTTGAAACGGTTTCTATATCTTTAAAGCCACCGCATTTTTAACTTTACAGACGATATGAGAAAATTGTTCAACATAACATCCGTATTTTTATTATCGCTTTTTTGTTTAGCCGTTTCTGCACAGGATAATAATTTTTACCCCGGCAAAATATGGAATGATGCTGATGGGAAACCCATAAATGCACATGGCGGCGGCATACTGTATGATAAAGGCATATACTATTGGTTTGGCGAAATAAAAAACGGGAAGACCATTCGCGTTGAAGAAGATAAAAGCTGGGAAAATTACCGGGTGAATGCAGGCGGCATATCCTGCTATTCATCTAAAGACCTTGTTCACTGGAAAAATGAAGGTGTGGCCCTGGCACCTTCCACAGATAGTACAAGTGAATTATATTTTGGCAAGGTGATAGAAAGGCCCAAAGTAATTTATAATGCAAAAACAAAACAATATGTAATGTGGATGCATATTGATTCGAAGAATTATGGCTATGCACGCGCTGGAGTTGCAGTAAGTAAAGCACCCGCAGGCCCCTACACCTATTTAGGGGCTGTGCGCCCCAATGATGCTATGAGCCGGGACATGACTGTATTTAAAGACACTGACGGAAAGGCATATCTTGTGTGCACCTCCGAAAATAACTTAACTATCCACGTTAATTTGCTTAGCGATGATTATTTAAAACCAACTGCCATATTCACCCGGATACTTATTGGCCAAAACCGCGAAGCGCCCGCCATAGTAAAACATCATAACAAATATTTTCTGATAACCTCTCTTTGCTCAGGGTGGGATCCAAACGCAGCAAGGTATGCAGTTGCAGACAGCATGTTGGGCAATTGGGTGGTAATGGGTAATCCCTGTACCGGGGAAGACAGCGCGACAACCTTTCATTCGCAAAGCGCTTATATTATTGCCGCAGCAGGAAAAGATAAATATATTTTTATGGCAGACAGGTGGCAAAAAACCGACCTGCCTGATTCAAGATATATTTGGCTGCCATTGGAGTTTGAAGGTGATAAAATGGTTGTTAAATGGGAAGATAAATGGCATTTATAACCACCAGGTTTTTCTTAAGAGCTCACATATTTACGAAATACGAATCCGTACGAATGAAGAATAATGACGCTTTTATGATAATTTGAGATACACAAGGATTTTTATCTCGTATCTCTAACTTCGTGCTTACAGGTATTTTCTTATCTCTGCAACTAACTCAGTCTTCGTTATCGGTATGCCCATTATTTTGTTATAGCCTTTGGCATCAACTAAGTATTGGTCGCGGATGATCTTTATTAGCTGGCCATTATTTATTTCGGGTATCACTACCGTTTCAAAATTTTTAATTATTTCGCCTAAATTCCTCGGGAAAGGCCGCACATACCTTAAGTGCGCGTGGCTTACTTCTTTTCCTTCCGACAACAATTGTATTACTGAGCTTTTAATGACCCCATACGTGCTGCCCCATCCCAGCACCAGCACGTTGCCTTTTGCAGGGCCGCTGTCAATGGTTTGCTCGGGTATGTAGTCTGCTATCTTATCTACTTTAGCCTGCCTTGTTTTTACCATGTGCTGGTGGTTATCGGCCTCGTAGCTTATATTACCGGTAATGTCCTGTTTTTCCAGGCCGCCAATACGGTGTTCAAGCCCCGGCGTGCCCGGCACAGCCCAGGGGCGAACCAGTTTTTCATCCCTTAGATAGGGAAGAAATTTATCACCGCTGTTTTTTTCCTGGATGAATTCAACTTTAATCGCAGGCAGGTCATCACTCTTTGGAAACTTCCATGGCTCAGCACCATTGGCAATATACCCGTCGCTTAAAAATATTACGGGTGTCATGTGCTGAACGGCTATCCTTACTGCTTCGTACACCGCGCTAAAACAATCGCTTGGGGTACTTGCCGCTACTATGGGCATGGGGCATTCTCCATTCCTGCCATAATAGGCCTGCAACAGGTCGCTTTGCTCAGTTTTTGTAGGTAACCCTGTAGACGGGCCACCACGCTGTATATTTATAATAAGCAGCGGTATCTCAAGCATAACTGCCAAACCCATGGCTTCGCCTTTTAAAGCTATGCCGGGGCCGGATGTACTGGTAACGCCTATACTACCACCATAAGCTGCACCAATAGCCGCGGTAATACCCGCAATTTCATCTTCTGCCTGGAATGTTCTTATGCCAAAAGTTTTATACCTGCTTAATTCATGAAGGATATCCGAGGCGGGTGTAATGGGATAGGTACCAAGAAATAAAGGTAACCCGCTTTTTTGCGAAGCAGCGATCAATCCATACGATAATGCCTGGTTACCCATTATACCACGATAGACGCCGGGCGGTAATTTTGCTTTTCCTACCTTATACCTTGACGTAAAAGTTTCAGTTGTATCGCCAAAATTATAGCCGGCCTGCAGCACCCTAACATTGCTTTGCAGGATATTATCTTTTTTGCCGAACTTCTCTTTTAAAAAGTTGATGGTGGTATCCAGGCTGCGGTTGTACATCCAGTAGATAAAACCAAGTACAAACATATTTTTGGCGCGGTCTTTCTCCTTCATCCCCAGTTCAGGAAAATCTTTCAGCGCTTCACGTGTCATTTTGGTAACATCCATCTTAATCACCTCATAGCTGTCAAGGCTGCCATCTTCCAATGGATTAACCCCTTCGGGGTAGTTGGCAAGGCGCAGGTTCTTGGCATCAAAACCATCAATATTCGCGACTATTTTGCCGGATGGTTTTAAACCCTGCATATTTACTTTTAAAGCAGCGGCATTCATCGCCACCAGCACATCGCAAAGGTCGCCGGGGGTGTAAACCCTGTCTGACGAAAAACGAAGCTGGAAACCGCTTACGCCCGGCACAGTGCCCAACGGGGCGCGGATCTCAGCCGGAAAATCAGGGAAAGTTGCAATATCAATACCAAGTAAGGCTGTGTTATTTGTAAACTGTTGGCCGGTAAGCTGCATACCGTCACCGCTGTCACCTGCAAATTTTATAACCACATCCTGCAGTAATACCTCTTTTGTATCCATCATGTCAAACAATTGAAATTTAGGTCCCGCATAAAGCGGGACGTGGCAAATTCGTGCAAAGTTAATATAACTCCAAATTGTATTTTACTGAATTTTGTTATAGTTGGGGAATTTTGGGTGAATAGATGTTTTATAAGCGCGAATTACACTCAATCCTAAAACGCCTCATCCATCGCGGCTGCCTTACCCGGCGAATACAGTTTAACATCCTTTATTTCGCCGGTACCTTCAAAAGCAATGCTAACGCCCACCACATCGCCGATGGTTTCTGTTTGTGCTACCTCGAGAATGAGTTTATCGTTCAGCCATATTTTTAAACGCTTATTTTCCACCGTGCATTTTAAATGCTGAAAATTACCTATATCGCAGCCGAAAGCGCTAAGGTCGGTTTGCTTTCCCATTATCAAGCGGGTACCGTTCATAAGATTAAGTTCTGAGATGCACCCTTTTGCTGACAACGGGATTATGATAGGACTTTTGGTGCCCATGATATCAATACTTACCTTCCGGCAGAGCGATTCTGTAACAGTTGAAGTGTTTCTTAAGGTGGTTTCAAATGAAAAGGCGGCAGCATCAATATTGTCAAATTGCCGCACATTGCTAAAGCTAACCCAGGTATTGGTAAACACAGGCGAGCCCACCTCCTCTCTAAGCGTGGCTTTCGAAATTCCCATAAACCCTTTGCCTTTTATGGCAGCGGTATCCAGATAAATGGGCATGGGATTTCTTTCAATAATGCCTTTCCAGCCTTTGGTTTTTATAAATACCCCGCTTTGCTTTTTTATTTGCCCGTCCACTATAAGCTTTGCCCTGAAATAACCTGGGTAATAGTAAATGGATGTATGCTGCCTGCCGCCTGTATCAAGCTTTTCCCTTCTTGTTTGGTCCCACGATTGCTGCAGATAGACACTGTCGGAGTGGTAGCCCGAAGCGTCATAATTAAAAACCACCGAATTCGGCAGGTCATCCGATACCTCCCTTGTTTCAAATACTACATTTGGCGGCCCTGTTCTTATATCAGATTTCCTGCCGCCAAAAATAGAGATCAGCGCCACACAAATAATAGAAAGAACAGCAACAGACACCATTGGAACAGATATTCTTTTTTTACGAGGGGCATCCATGCGCTGTTCAATCAGCCCCCTCTTGTCAAAAGCAACCGCTTCTTTTACAACCTCTTCGGTTAAAGGATTTTTTTGCTGAAAACTCCGCCAGTTCTCATACCCCAAATAAGCGGCAAGGGCATTAAGTGTGGCTGTATTGGGTGAGCTTTCGTAACGTACTTTGCCCCAAATTCTTTTTAGTGTGGAAACGCTTAACCGCACGCTGGTTTTGTCAAAGATATTTTCGCTCAAATTCTCAAAATCCTCATTTGTCCATAACTCATGGCTGCCCCAGTTGAGCGCTTGCTCTATCAACTGCCTGCATTTTTCTAAATAAGGATCATTTTTTATCACTGCAAATGAATATATCGGTATTGAAAAATATTATTGAACAAATTTGAAACGTGTTTGAATAGTTAGTTCTGCTTCATCACTTCAACTTTGAACCATTGACGTGTTCTGTTTACAAATTTAATTTCGTTTATATGAAATGCCTCTTTTTCTTACTGTTAATTATTATATTAAAAGTATATGCCCAAACAAATATCCCGTTTAACTCTCCCCGCTGGAAAATAACTGCTAAAGAAGCGGTGCTGGAAGAATATTTAGGCAAACCATGCCTGAAGATAACGAATGGCTCAGCTTTACTATCCGACGCTGCTTTTAGAAATGGTATCATTGAATTTGACATTGCCATTGAGCATGCCCGTTATTTTCCGGGTATGGGGTTTCGCGTACAGGATTCAGCCAATGCTGAAGAATTTTACCTGCGCCCGCACCAGAGCGGTAACCCGGATGCTATGCAGTATTATCCTGAATTTAATGGCAGCGGTGGCTGGCAGTTATATTACGGCAGGGGTTTTGGCAATGCCCACGCACTACCTTTTGACCGTTGGCTGCATATAAAAATGCTCATAAAAAACGACCAGGGAGAGGTATATTTTGATGATGAAAAAGAGCCTGTTTTATTCATGGAGAAACTTAAACGGCCTATTGCCGCAGGTATGATATCGCTGGAAAACCAATGGCCTGTTGCGGCCAGGTATGCGAATTTTTCTTACACGGCTACAGACGATGTAACGCTTAAAAGCAAGCCGGTGCCATTTGAACCATTGCCTGCGGGCGTTATTACTACCTGGCAGGTATCAAGCCCTTTTGATGAAAAACTGGTAAATAACAAGCCCCTGCTTTCCAGTTTTGATACATCTTCACTTACCTGGCAAAGTCTTACGGTAGAAGAACGGGGTGTTGCTGATCTTTCTATATTGGCAGGGGCGGTGCCCGGTAAGAACACCGTGTTTGCAAGGGTGGTTATCGAATCGGAGAAGGCTGAAACAAAAAAATTAACCTTCGGGTTTTCAGACAGGGCAAAACTTTATTTTAATGGCAGGCTCTTGTATTCGGGGGAAGATAATTTTCTGTCAAGAGATTACCGTTTTCTTGGAACGATGGGTTATTATGATGCAGTTTATCTTAATTTGAAAAAAGGCAAAAATGAAGTGTGGATCGCTATATCTGAAGATATCGGGGGATGGGGCGTGCAGGCTAAGCTAGAAAAAATATTGTAAAAGAACGGGAATGAAGAATGATAACAAAATATGCAATAATCAATTTTCAACACCCGCCCGTACCGTTCGGGCGGGCTCAATTTTCAATCAAAGCGATCCTAAGAATATTGAAAACAAAGGGATAATATATAAAATGCCTGCTACATCAATTTAGCAGAGCAGCAGGCATTTTAAGAGGATAGACTATGCTATTATTTTATCTTAACAGGCACTGTTAAGTTTTCCCAGCGCAGTTCAAACCCTTTGTTTGTAATTACGTAAACCAGGCGCTCATTAAAGCTGTCGGATTTGCGGGGTTTAACCATAACACTCAATACATTTTGTGCAGCGTCAAAATTGGCATCCCCGGTGCGTTTTATACCCCATTGCCCTGTTTGAGAATTAAAGATAAAAGTCCATACCTTTTCTCCCGGTGTGGCAAATAAGCTGTACTTACCGGCAGGCAGTATTTTACCTTCTACCTTAATATCCTTATCTGTTATAAATATGGTAGCCTCGTTAGCGCCCGCTCTCCATGGTTTGTCATAAGGAACCAGGCCGCCCCATATTGTTCTGCCTTTAACAGCCGGGCTGCTATAATTAATGGTAATTGTTGCCCCGTTTATTGTTCCCGTAGCGGTAGCAGGGGGGCTTGGCCTTGAGGCTTTATCTTGCTGCGCCCAAATAGCTGAAGACAGTAGCACTGCCGACAGCGTTAAAACAAACATTCTTGCAATTGTGATTTTTTTCATGGTAATAAAAGTTTAATAGGTAAATAATTTTTTTTGAGGGGAATAAAGTTAATGATTTTAACAGATTGAAAAATGAAAAAAGGATAAGAGTTATGTAAAGGGGCTAAAAAAGGCAGGAATGGCAAGAATTATGCTTTTTCGCCCAGGCCCCAGTTCCAGGCTGCTTTCTTTCTTATCATTTTACCATTTTATCCCTTAGGTGTTGTTAATTCTATTAATCGCAGGCTTTAAATTTTCTCCTCAAAATTTCTCTTTCCACAAATTTTATACTAATTTCGCCGCCACAATAAAGAGATGACAATTTTGGATGCTATTTAAAAAATTTTTGAGATGCCGTATTTAACAACTGAAAAAAGACAAACAATTTTTGCAAACTTTGGCGGAAAAGCCGAAAACACCGGTTCTGTTGAAGGACAGATTGCTTTGCTTACTGAGCGTATTAGCAACATTTCCAAACACTTACAGGCCAACAAGCAGGATCATTCCACCCAGCGTGGTTTAATGATGATGGTAGGCCAGCGTAAGCGTTTATTGGGTTATTTACAGAAGAATGACCTGCAGGGCTACCGTGCATTGATAGAAAAACTAGGTATCAGAAAATAAATTATTATATGCAACAGATCTATTCCCAACTGCAATATTATACGGTTGGGATTAGTTTTTTGTATAAGCGCCCACCTCTTTTTTGAGAAATCTTTTTCTTAACCGGTTTGCTGCATCGTTAATTATTCCCCCCTGTCGCGAAAACAGCAGATCCCATAAAACCAAGAGTTATTATGTTGACTCAGCCATTACAAGTTAGTTTTAATTTACCAAACGGCGCCGAAGTGTTTATTGAAACCGGCAAGCTGGCCCGCCAGGCAGATGGTGCTGTAACCGTACGCCAGGGCAATAGCATTTTATTGGCCACTGTTGTTGCAAACAGAGAACCTAAAGAAGGACAGGACTTTTTTCCCCTAAGCGTTGATTACCAGGAAAAGTTTGCTTCTGCAGGCCGCATCCCCGGTTCATTTTTTAAACGTGAAGCCAGGCTAAACGACTATGAAATACTTACCAGCCGTTTGGTTGACCGCGCTTTACGCCCTTTATTTCCCGATGATTATTTATGCGACGTGCAGGTGCTTATCACCCTTATTTCCAGCGACGCCGAGGTAATGCCCGATGCATTGGCATGTTTGGCAGCTTCTGCAGCGCTTGCAGTTTCTGATATTCCTATTAAAGAAATTATTTCCGAAGTACGAATTGCCCGTGTAGAAGGGCAATTTATTGTAAACCCAACCCGCACAGAGCTGGCGAAGGCCAATATGGATTTCCTGATAGCTGCCACAGAAAAGAACCTGATGATGGTGGAAGGCGAAGCGAAAGAGTGCAGCGAGGAAGACCTGGTAAATGCTTTACAGCTTGCACATGATGCTATTCGTGTTCAAATTAAAGCGCAGGAACAATTAAGGAACTTAAAAGGCGTAACCCCTAAACGGGAGTATAAAAAACCTGAGCAGAACGAAGAGCTAAAAGCAAAAGTAGCTGCTTTTACAAGCGATAAAATATATGCCATTGCGAAAGCAGGCTCTGCCAAAGGCCAAAGAAGCGATGCTTTTAAGGCCCTGAAAGAAGAATTGATTGCAAGCCTGGGTGAAGAAGCCGACGACAGCACAAAAAAGCTTGCTAAAAAATATTATGAAGATGTACAATGGGAAGTTGTGCGTAAAATGATATTGGATGACCGCATCCGTTTGGATACACGTCAACTGCACGTTGTTCGCCCGCTGGCCATGGAAATTGAGCCACTGCCCTCACCGCATGGTTCAGCATTATTTACCCGTGGTGAAACACAGTCTTTAACTACCGTTACTTTGGGTACCCCCCTTGATGAGTTACTGATTGAAAGCGCCGCGAAATCTGATTATTCTAATTTCATCCTGCATTATAATTTCCCGCCTTTTTCTACCGGTGAAGTAAAAATGATGAGGGGCGTTGGCCGCCGTGAAGTAGGCCACGGCAACCTTGCTTTACGCAGTTTAAAACAAATGATGCCGGGTAGCGAGTATCCTTATACCGTGCGTATTGTAAGCGACATCCTTGAATCAAACGGTTCATCTTCTATGGCAACTGTTTGCGCGGGTTCACTTGCATTAATGGATGCAGGTGTACCTTTTCCTAAACACGTTGGTGGTGTAGCAATGGGTTTAATAACCAGCGCGGATGGGAAGTATGCCATTTTAACGGACATTTTGGGCGATGAAGATCATCTCGGTGATATGGACTTTAAAGTTACCGGTACACGAGATGGCATTTGCGGTGTGCAAATGGATATAAAAGTGGATGGCTTAAGCATGGATGTAATGCGCGAAGCATTGGCGCAGGCACGCGAAGGCCGCCTGCATATTTTAGATGCGATGTACGAATGTATGCCGGCAGCACGCCCCGAGGTGAAACCGCATGCACCGAGGATGGAAAAACTGATCATTGATAAAGAATTTATTGGTGCTGTTATCGGGCCAGGCGGTAAGATTATACAGGAAATTCAAAAAGAAACCGGCACAACTATCAATATTGAGGAGGTGGGCAATTTTGGCGAAGTAAGCATATTCTCTGCCAGTAAGGAAGGTGTAGTAAAGGCGCTTAACTGGGTGAAGGGTATTGTAGCCGTACCGCAGGTAAATGATGTGTACGAAGCTAAGGTTAAGAGCATACAGCCGTATGGCGCCTTTGTAGAATTTTTACCTAAAAAAGAAGGGTTGCTGCACATAAGCGAAGTATCATGGAAGCGCCTTGATACCCTGGACGGTATATTGAAGGAAGGCGATATGGTAAAAGTGAAACTGATAGGAATTGATGAAAAAACAGGCAAATTCAAGTTAAGCCGTAAAGCGCTGATGCCTAAGCCAGAATTTAAGCCAGGCAACTAGAGGATAGGTTAAATAGAAATCAAATATCAAAAGAATGGCCTGGTAACCCGCCCGGCCATTTTTCTTTACGGATGACATCCTTTAAAAGGATCATCCGTAAGCCTCATCTTTTAGCAAAAGAATATTGCCAATGCAAAACTCCATTCAAATAAAAATACCTGCAGCAGATCCTTCTATCAGCGAAATACTGGTTGCCCGGTTAAGCGAAACAGGTTTTGATGGGTTTGAAGAAGAAGAAGCATTTCTATTAGCTTATTGTAACGAACCGGCTTTTGATGAAGCAGCTTTAACGGCCTTGCTTTCAGAATATGGATTGGCATTTGAAAAAACAGTTATTAAGGCGCAGAACTGGAACGAAGTATGGGAAAGTAATTTTCATCCTGTAGTGGTAGATAGCCTTGTAGCCGTGCGTGCAGAGTTTCACAAGCCGATACCCGGCGTACAGTACGAAATAGTTATCACCCCTAAAATGAGCTTTGGCACCGGGCATCATGCCACCACCTGGATGATGATGCAGCAATTAGGCAAGCTTGATATTATAGGCAAAACGGTTTTTGATTTTGGCACCGGCACAGGAATACTGGCTATACTCGCCCAAAAGCTTGGTGCATCGTCAGTCACAGCCATTGATAACGATGAATGGTGCATATTAAATGCCGCCGAGAACATTGACAGGAATAACTGCCGCAACATCCGCCTTTTACAAGCCGACTCACCCTTATTAGGAGGTGAAAAATTTGATGTTATTTTGGCCAATATCAACAAAAATATCATCCGCCAAAATCTTTCGTTACTGGCAAATATGCTAAATGAAGGGGGATTTTTACTGTTAAGCGGCCTGCTGGCCGAAGATGAGGCCGGAATTTTGTTAAAAACCGGTGAAATATCGCTTAAATTTTGTTTTACGACAACCCGCGATAAATGGATATGCATGCTTTTTAATCAGAAATGACAAAAATCATATCCTTATTCACATTTTTATTAAACTAATGTGCATATATTTGTTCTCCCCACCTAATCTTAACCGCCAATGATAGAATTATTATTAATTGTGTCGGCATATCTTATTGGCTCCATTCCTACATCGGTATGGATCAGTAAATATTTTTTCGAGATTGATATTCGCGATTATGGCAGCGGCAATGCCGGTGCTACCAATACCTACCGTGTTTTAGGCAAAAAATGGGGAACTATTGTAATGATAGTAGATGTACTTAAGGGTGTCGTTGCTACTTCATTATATATTATTGTTCCTTTATATGTAATACGGGACGACCAGCATGACCTCTACAGGACAAATTTTATGATCGGTTTAGGCCTTGCAGCCGTACTTGGGCATATATTTCCTATTTGGGCAGGCTTTAGGGGTGGCAAGGGTGTAGCTACCTTGTTTGGAATGATCATGGCTATGCAACCGTTAGTAGCCCTTTGCTGTGTAGGGGTATTTTTGATAGTATTATACCTTACCAGGTTTGTATCTCTCAGCTCAATCCTTGCAAGCATAGCCTTTGCAATTCTTATTCTTTTTATTTTTGATGATGCAGTTCAATTATACCGGGTATTTTCTATCCTGGTAGCTTTAATGGTAATACTTACCCACCAGAAAAATATCAACCGCCTGCTGAATGGCACCGAAAGCAAAGTGCCTATTTTAAAGTACCGCGACAGGCGCCGGCAAAAAAGAAGGCAACAATAGCCTTGGTTTAACTCAGCTTTAATTTATTTGCCGCTTTTCAATTTACATCACAAACTCACGTTTATACCATCATTTTCAGGTTATTTTGCTTTAAAAAGCCTTAAATAGTGCTTATTTTAACTCAAAAAAGAGCGAATTACCAATAAATGTGCTATCTTTGCACTCCCTATTTTTTTATTCACCTTAAATTTATTTAAGGATGTCAATGCAAAGTTTTTTTGAAAAATTGCAATTAAAAGATGAGAAAAACCTGTTGATACAGGGGCTTCCATCCTCCATCGAAAAACAGTTTGTAAAACTGTCGTATTCAAAAAATGTTACACCGCTGCTAAGAACGAGAAAGATTGATTTTGCGCTGGTATTTGTTATCAGTCACAGTCAACTGTGTAACATATTGAAGGAGATACTGCCTGCCTTGCATGTAGAAAGCAAGTTGTGGGTGGCATACCCGAAAACGACCAGTAAAATTGCCAGCGACCTTAACAGGGATTGCAGTTGGCAGGTACTGTCTGACCATAGCTACGAAGCCGTAAGGCAGGTAGCATTGGATCATGTATGGACGGCTATGCGTTTTAAAAAGCTTGAGGAAGCAATTCCCGACAGGGCAAAAGCATTAGCAGAAGTGCAGCATGCGGCAATAAATGGTATTGATTTTGACAAGCGCCATGTAATACCGCCCGCCGAACTGGAGCCTTTTTTTGTGAAGCACAAAGAGGCAAAGGAATTTTTTACCTCACTTTCTTTCAGCAACCAGAAGGAATACATTACCTGGATTGAAGCTGCAAAAAAGGCGGAGACCAAGCAAAGAAGGCTGGAAAGCGTGCAGGAAAAATTGCTTGCCGGTAAAAAGAACCCGACCGAAAAGTAGTACGTTTTATACGAGTTCACAGGTTACAGAAGTTCACAAGTTCCATAGGTTCTTGTGAACTTTTTATTTTATGCAAAATCCAGTTGTTTTTTTGAGATTAGTGTTTTTTAGATACAGGGTGCCTTTTTGATACACTTGCTTTTGCTGTGCTACTCATCTCATGCAGGGTTTTACCCGAACCAACTCTTCCTCGTGGACGAACGGGTGTGCCGTGTACATCTGATATTTTTTGGAAGGTGCGGTGCGAAGCCGGGTTAACCAAGGCATATGGCCGGTTAAACGCTTCCTGCGATACTTTGAAAAGAGCAGCCAAAATGCGGATATTATCTTTTGACAGTCCTTTTTTGTAATGGAGAATATCGGAAACAAGCCCCTTACTCACCTGTAGCGATGCAGCCAGTTTTGTTGCATTGAGGCTATGCTCATTCATCAGCCCCCGCAACAATTCAACCGGGTCAACATCACGAAACGTATTATGCTCCGCATCCCATTTTTCAATAAGCACAGTCAGCAATGCCGCTTCCTCACTATCCTTTTCACCCGTTTCTGCCAATGACTCTAACAGGTTACAATATTCTTCATATTGCAGTGCATTCTTAATAACGGTATATTTTAAAACTTGCATATTAGGATTCAATGGTTTCTTTGCGTATAAGATGAACTTTCATGCAATATACGAAAGTAAGTGAATAAGTTCACATTTTGTGAACTTATTGAAGCAAATTGTTCAACCCGTTTAAACTATCGGAAGAACCCCCGGAAACATGAACTTGTGAATGACCGGAATCCTCCAAAACCCTACCTTTAAGGAACATTCCTATAAAACCTTCCATATGAAACAACAATTACCCCGCCGGGAATTTTTAAAATTGGGTGGCGCAGCGGCCGTTGCTACTGCATTAGCGCCAGGCCTTGCATTTGCTGGAGCAGGCGCATCATTACCAAAGATTGGGTTGCAGCTATATACGGTTCGCGACCAAATTGCCAAAGACATGCCGGGCACCCTTCAACGGTTGGCTTCTATTGGTTTGCAAACGGTTGAAACCGCTTTTTGGCCTAAAGGAGTAACGGTTAAAGATGCAGCCAAAGCTTTAAAGGATGCAGGCCTTAAAGTTTGCTCATCCCATATAGAAATTCCGGTGGGTGATAAAAAGGCAGCCATGCTTGAAACAGCGGAGGCCTTTAACTGCAAGCGGATGATATGGCACGGATGGCCGGAAGATAAACGGTACAGCAGCCTTGACGGCACAAAAGAACTGATTGGCATTTATAACGAAGCAAGCGAATTCGCCAAAGCAAACGGTTTGCAGTTTGGCCTGCATAACCACTGGTGGGAATACCGAAATAAAGTGGGAGGCCGTTTTGTGTATGAATGGCTGCTGGAGGGCGTAAGCAAGGACATATTTTTTGAGATTGACACCTATTGGGTTAAAGTAGCCGGGCAAGACCCGGCAACAATCATTAATAAATTTGGCAGCAGGGCCAAATACCTGCACATGAAAGATGGCCCCGCACGATGGAGCGACTCGCTTCCTATTGACAAACCCGAGCCAATGGTTGCGCTGGGCAAAGGCGCTCAAAACGTTCCGGCAATAGCTAAGGCCGCTAAAGGCAATATAGAATGGATGGTGATTGAGATGGATGTAGTTGCCACAGATGTTTTTGAGGCCATTAAAGAAAGCCGGGATTATCTTTTACAAAATAGGTTTGCGGTGGATTAGTTGCCCTTTCTGGCTTTGCTGGGCTAATTGCAGCGTATGCTGCAACGCATCAGGGCCTGTGCCTCCAAAATGGCCGGGGATAACATAACGGGCGTTTGGGAACTTCTGCATCACTTTTTTTACGGACACCGGCCACGCAACAACATCCGCATCGGCAATATTGCCTATATCCTGGGTTTCTATACTTTTTATAAAGCATCCCCCATACAGTATCTTTTGTTTTTCAAACCAAATAACAATATTGTCAGAGGTATGCCCTTTGCCGGGATAGTAAGTTTGAAAAGAGTAGCCGCCGATATTGAAAACTGTGTCTTTTGTAAAATAAAATTCAGCTTGTTTTTCGCCGCGCTCCTTGCAAAGATTGTAAGTAGCCAGTGATGTAAAGGTTTTAACACCACGGGCTTTTAAAAAAGCAAGCCCTGCGGTACGGTCGGCATGAAAATGTGTAGCAATACACAGCACCACATCTGCATGGTGGCGGGCTTTAATACTATCCAGCAACGGTTGGAATTGTGTACTGTCCCACGGAGTGTCAAACATCACCACGCCTTTATCCGTTACCAGGTACATACTATTTGAAGGAAAGGGTGTGCCATTCAGCATGCTGTAGCCTGTGTACTCATAAAAATTACCGGTAAGGTGCGAGATCTTCAATGGAGGCAGGCTTTGCTGCCCAAAGCAGCGCAAACAAGCCGCAGAGAATAAAACGAAAGCTATTATACAGGCCATAAACTTCATATCCCAAAAATAGCAGCTTTTAACAACGAACAAATGAAATGTTCGTGCTTCGCGTAATGTATAACAGCCTCATAAGAATTAGGTTCGTTTTATAATCACGAAATAGTTTTATAACCCTGTAGATTTCTCCATTTGCTCTGTATAACGCGTGCCCACTACTTTAACCTGGGCTGAGGCTTCTTCAATCTCACTAAGCTCCTCTGCTGTTAGTACAATATTTACAGCACCTATATTTTCTGTCAGGCGGTGCAATTTGGTGGTGCCGGGTATGGGTACTATCCATGGTTTTTGCGCCAATACCCAGGCTAATGCAATTTGCGCAGGGGTTGCATTGCGCCTTTCTGCAAACCTGGCGAGCAAATCAATCAGCGCCTGGTTGGCCTTGCGTGCATCTTCGGTAAAACGCGGCAGAACATTACGTATATCACCTTCAGCAAATGTGGTGGTTTCATCTATTTTGCCGGCCAGGAAACCCTTGCCAAGCGGACTGTATGCTACCAGGCCTATACCCAACTCTTCAATGGTGGGTATTACCACTGCCTCATGTTGCCTTGTCCACAATGAGTATTCGCTTTGCAGTGCTGTAACAGGCTGTACTGCATGTGCCCTGCGAATGGTATTTGCACCGGCTTCAGAAAGGCCAAAATGCTTAACCTTGCCTTCATTTATCAAATCCTTTACCGCACCTGCTACATCTTCAATCGGCACGTTGGGGTCAACACGGTGCTGGTATAGCAGGTCAATCACATCCACCCTAAGCCTTTTAAGTGATGCTTCTGCGGCTTTTTTTATATTTTCCGGCCGGCTGGTAACACCAACCATTTTGCCATCCTGTATATTAAAGCCAAATTTTGTGGCAATAATTACCTCACCTTTAAAAGGCTCCAGCGCTTCGCCTACCAATGCTTCATTAGTGAACGGGCCATATACTTCTGCA
>JABDFW010000036.1 GCA_013286305.1 Bacteroidota bacterium | reverse complement strand
GTTCAGAGGGGCGGATCTTTCTTTTTTACCTGAGATTGAACAGGCCGGCACCATATTTTACGACAGCACCGGCGCAAAACCTGCATTGGATATTTTTAAAGAATATGGCTGCAACCTGGTTAGGGTTAGGTTATGGTACCAACCTTCTTCTGCTCATTCAGGATTAGATGAGGTATTGAATTTTTGCCGGCGTATCAAAGCGGAGGGGATGCAAATATTATTAGACTTTCATTATTCCGATACATGGGCCGACCCTTCACACCAAACCATGCCGGCTGCATGGGTGGGATTGCCTTTTAATATACTTGAAGATTCGGTAAAGGCTTATACGCAAAGGGTTATTGGTTTATTAAAGGCGCAGAATACTTTGCCAGCGATAGTACAGATTGGGAACGAAATAAACGCAGGAATGTTATGGGATGCAGGTAAGGTAAACAGTTCCACCGACCCCAACTGGGTTAACTTTGCTGCCCTTGTGCAAAGTGGTATAGACGGCGTTAAAGCAGTTGACACAAATGACAGCATTGCAATTATGCTTCACTATGCTGAAGTTGACGGCGCTGTTGCTTTTTTTAATAATATGAAACAGAATAATGTGAATTATGACATAGTTGGGTTGTCTTATTACCCGTGGCGGAGTGAATTAGATCTTTCCTACGTGCAGCAGCAACTTAATAACCTGGCGGCGGCTTTTAATAAAAAAATATTTATTGCCGAAACTGCCTATCCATTCACCCTTCAATGGAATGATAACACTAATAATGTGGTGGGAGAAGCCAGCCAGTTAATACCCGGTTATGATGCCACGCCGCAGGGGCAATTGAAATATTTGCAACAATTGAGAAACATTGTTATAAATATCCCAAATAAGCTGGGCATTGGTTTTTGCTATTGGGCGCCTGATTGGGTTGCTTTTAAAGGCCCAACAGCTACGGATGGTTCCGATGCAGAGAACCTGGCATTGTTTGATTTTTCTAATAAGGCTTTGCCTGGTATGCAGGCGTATAGCAAGTAAACGCTACATTTTTATAAGAGGCTCTTTAATAGCCGCCTTTAACATTTGTATCAACAAAAGCAGGTGATTGATCGATAGAACCAAAACGTTTTTTTGCTTCTTCCAGCATGGCAGCAGTGGCAGTAGCACCAACGCGTGTAACACCAAGAGCTTTTACTTTAAGCAGGTCGTCAAGCGTGCGGACACCACCCGCGGCTTTTATTTGAACGTGGGGTGCAGAATATTTACGCATCAACAACAGGTCATGTTCCGTGGCGCCTTCATAAGAATATTTTCCGTCTGCACCTTTTACAAACCCATACCCGGTTGAAGTTTTCACAAACTCAACATTAAGCTTGCTGCATATCTCGCATAATTTTATCTTGTATTTATCTCCGGGCAAAAAATCATTCTCAAAAATAACTTTCAGGGCGGCATTATTTCTTTTTGTTACAGATACTATGGCAGCAATTTCTTTTTCAACATAGTCCCAGTCCTCACCTAAAACTTTGCCTATATTAACAACCATATCTATTTCATGGGCGCCATCCTTGCATGCTTCTTCTGTTTCAAAAACTTTTACATCAATTGTGCTGTTGCCCTGCGGAAAACCAATAACAGCGCATACCAACACACTCGAGCCTTTTAGCCATTCTAACGCTTCTTTAATAGCATAAGGTTTTATGCAAACCGTGGCTACGTTATATGCTTTAGCCAAAGCGCAGCCTTTTTGCAGGTCTTCATCTGTCATGGTAGGGTGCAGGAGGGAATGGTCTATCATTTTGGCAAGCTCAGTTACTTTATCCATAAATAGTTTTTGATTTAAACATTTTGGGAAGGTAAGGAGTTTCGGGAAAACACCATCATACGCTCAAATGACTTATTGACCAATGACTTAATGACTATTGACTTTTTTTATATCCCCAGCACTTCCTTCAATTTGCCATAACCGGCTTTACTTACCGGAAGGCGCGCACCCGTACTTAATAATACCAGGTGGCCATCTTTTTCGTAGGGGTCAATGCGTGTAATAAGCTGGGTGTTGACAATATAAGAGCGGTGAATGCGTACAAAATGCTGCTGCAGGATATCTTCAAAATGCTGCATAGTTTTCTTTTTAAGAAACGCCCCCTCCTGGGTATATATTTTTACATAATCGTCTGCAGCTTCCAGGTATTGAATATTTGGCACCGGTATTATTTTTATTTTTCCGCCATCCTTAAGCACTATCCGGCTCGCCTGCGCGGGGGAGCTGCTTACTGTTTCCAGCAAAGCCTGTGTTTGTTCGGGCGTACCCTTTTTCTGTTGTAAAAATCTTTGCAATGCTTTATCAAACCTTTCTTTACTAAATGGTTTAAGAAGATAATCCACGGCATGCGTTTCAAATGCTTTTATGGCGAACTCTTCAAAAGCGGTGGTAAAAATAACGGAAGGAGGGTTTTCAATAAGCTCCAGCATTTCAAACCCATTTATCTTGGGCATTTGTATATCAAGAAATATAAGGCCAGGCTGATGTTGCTGTATGGCTTTAACACCTTCAAACCCATCACTGCATTCCTGGGCAAGCTGCATATCGGGATAGGCAGCCAGGTATTCTTTTACCATGCTTCTTGCTAAAGGTTCATCATCTATTATTACTACTTTCATGCGTATTCTTTTTCAGTGATGGCATACTGTTCGTAATAAAACTTTTATCCGGGGTTTAAAAAATAGCCTCATGATAAAAGCTGCGGAACAGTAATAGTTGTTATAAAAAAATTATCTTCTGTTTTTGTTTGTAAAAGGCCGTGCCGTGCAAATAAAAGAAATAACCTTCTTTGTATAGATGCAAGGCCAAAGCCTGTCCCCTCCAGCGGCTGCGCTGTTTCGGGGTCAAAAGGGTTTTGCACGGTTACATTAAGCATGCCATTTATAGCTTTTGCCGATATGCATATACATACTTCGCCAACTGTATCGTACAATCCAAATTTAATCGCGTTCTCCACAACCGGCTGCAGCAATAATGACGGCAGTTTCATTTGTAATGCCTCATCATCGCACTGAATACTTGTTTGCAGGCGGTGGCCAAAACGTACTTTTTCTATTTCAAGGTATAATTCAAGATATTCAAGCTCTTCCTTCAGGGTGCTCCATTGCTGCTCATCCTTTCGCAATGTACCGCGTAAAAAATCTGACAGTTGTTGTATCATGTGCCTTGCCTTTTCCGGCTGGGTACCTGTGAGCGCGCTAATGGAGTTAAGGCTGTTAAATAAAAAATGCGGCTGCAACTGCTGCCTTAACTTGAATAATTCTGCTTCTTTTGCCATTTTTTCCGTAACATTTTTTCTTTCATTCATTAATTGCTGATCTTCCTGGGTATAGTAAAGCAGCCCCATTAATGCCATGCAGCCTACCAATAAAAAGGAAATGCCAAAACGAATGCCTATTGCATCTTCAAACACTTTCATATAATGCGCATCGCTGCCGAATAATAATTTAACGAGCACCCTGGATACAAACAGCGCTACAAAACTAAGGGCCACGCTTACAATCAACACATACCAGTATTTCTCCTTTTTTGGCAAATAGTAACGCATGTTGTTAATAATAAATATGCAGCTTGCACCCAGCAGCCCAAAATTAATAATGCCGTCAGCTATGGCTTCTGTATAAGTAATTCCCTGCTGGAGAAGTATTGTGGCCCTTATAATAGCGCATACCGACCACCATACAGCATTAATAAGTAATAATCTTTTTTTTGATGTCATAATATGCCGGGCAATTAGTTTAATCTTATTGATGCATGCATGCTGCTTTCAAACAAATGCGAAGCTCTCATCTGTACTAATTTAACATAAATATCGGCATCTTCTTCCTCTCTTATGCGTGAATACATTTCTGCACCATCGGCCAGGTCGCTCAGCGGGTGTATTTCGCTTACATCAACAAACCGCCATTGTACAGGCTTTTGTATATTATTCAAAAAATTATCTTCTTCACGCTCGCCAATAAGCCTTGCCTTTTGAAAAGCATGCAGGTCGTCGTCAGCCTTGATCAACCTCAACTGTTCATCAAATTGTGGTGTATGGTTACCATCCCCGCAGAGTATGCGGTAAACAATTTTTGCAAGGTACCATTTCATAGCGTTGTAATTTGGTTATTAATTAATTATTTTACCTGGTAATTTATTTGATATTATTTGCAAACTTCTTTCATCAGTCATTAACCTGCTTCTTCATTATTGCTGCATATTTTCTTTTATAAGCTAAACTCTTATTATTTCCACTCCTCCAAATATTGCCGTACCGTCAAGTATGATTGTTTTGCCCTCATCCACTTTGGTAACATTTAATATGCCTTTATCCTCAACACTGCCAAAAACGCTTGTCAGGTCATTCTTTATATTCCAGTTTGCGGGAATAATTATTTTTGCAACGCCAAAAATTACTGTTGCATCTACTAAGGCACTGTCTTTAATATCCGCTCCCCTTAAATCTACTTCTGCATTTCCAAGCAAACAGGTAACATCGCAGACGGTAAAATTTTCCGCTACAACGTTTTTCCTTGAACTGTCAAAAACAGAAGTGATATTGACAGATTCATGACTACCAAAAACCAGTTTCTTTTTTGGAGATTTAGTTCTGCTTCTCTTTATAAGCAGGAATATTATCCCTAACAAAATAATAGATGCCGGGCCTGCATAATTCCCTAATTTAAGGGAAGGAAATTGTACTTCCAGCAACAGGTAACTGCCCCAAAAAACTGGTATTAGCCAAAAAGCATTTTTAAACCGTTGATAAATTCCTAATAAAACCCCAAATGATATTATTAATACCGGGATGGTTACCAGCCATGTGGGTATGCCTGCAATTACTTTGTCGGTAATAATAAATAAACCTGCAACCACAAGAAACAGCCCGGGCCAAATATTCCTCACAGATGATGTATTGGTTTTATCCTCTTGCATTGTAATCACTTTTAAGCTTAAATTAAAAATTACGTATTTCAATACCTGCAAATACTGCAGTACCGGATAATACAAGCACCTTGGCGGGATCAAAATTGGTGGCAGCAACGGTTCTTTTATCTTCAACACTTCCAAACACTGCTGTAACTTCATTTTTTACGTCCCAGTTAGATGGCACTGTGAGTTTTAAGCCACCAAATACCATGGTTACATCCAGCACAACCCGCTTCTGTATGTCAGCCTGGGTAAAGTCAATCTCAGCGCCACCCATAAAACAGGTAATGTCGCCACCTGTAAAGTTTTTAGAAAGAATTACTTTTTTAGTACCTCCAAAAACATTGGTAGAATCAATAAACTCGCCATCATCTGTTTGTGTTGCAAAAGCTGCATTTTGGTCATGCCACTTATCTTTCCAGTCATTTTTCCATTTATTTTTCCATTCGCGTTTATCCCACCCGCTCCTTCTCCGGAAAATAAAGGCCGCACCAATAAGTATCAGCACTCCCGGCCATATTAATTCGTGTAAGTTGAGCTCACGAAATTGTTCATCAATTAAAAATGCACTGCCGATGATCACCAGTATCAGCCAGGTATTATTCCTGAAATTATGCTGAAGGCCTGTCAGCAAGCCAATACCTATAAGCAGCATAGGCCAGGTAAATACCCATGACGGCAAATAATGTTCGTGCATTGAATTGCCAATTCTATCAACAAGTAATAAACCGCCCACTATAATTAAGAAAATACCTGTCCATTCCTTGTGACGTCGTGGCTTTTCTATATTATTCTGTTCCATGTTATGTGTTGTTTGTGTATTTTAATTTGATATAACAAATGTATAGGCCATTTATAAACGGGAGAATAGCTGATAGGCGATAAAGCAGGCAATGGGCGGTAAGCGGGGGGTAGGCGTAGGTGAACCTGACCAGGATCTTACTGATTTTTCTGATTAACCTTGGTTAGACCAACTGTAATTTTAATTTATTGCGGAATTAATCAGAAGTATAAAATAAACCATATATAAAAAAGAAACCCTGATGCGTTAACATCAGGGCAATCAGAAGAATCAGGCCAAAATCGTGGTCAAAAACTCCTGATGCGTTAACACCAGGGCAGTCAGAAAAATCAGGCCAAAATCGTGGTCAAAAACTCCTGATGCATTAACATCAGGGCAATCAGAAAAATCAGGCCAAAATCGTGGTCAAAAACTCCTGATGCGTTAACATCAGGGCAATCAGAAAAATCAGGCCAAAATCGTGGTCAAAAACTCCTGATGCGTTAACACCAGGGCAATCAGAAAAATCAGGCCAAAATCGTGGTCAAAAACTCCTGATGCATTAACATCAGGGCAATCAGAAAAATCAGGCCAAAATCGTGGTCAGACACTCACATTAAAATCCCTCAAAGCATCATTCAGGCTTGTTTTGCGGTCGGTACTTGCTTTTCTCTTTCCGATGATAAGTGCGCAGCTAACTCCAAACGAGCCCGCGGGAAAGCTTTTGTTATAAGTACCCGGAATCACCACGCTTCCAGCAGGCACCCTGCCTTTATATTCAACCGGCTCAGGGCCGCTAACATCTATAATTTTGGTTGATTGGGTTAATACCACATTGGCGCCTAACACGGCTTCTTTCTCTAAAATAACGCCCTCTACCACAATACAACGGCTGCCAATAAAACAACCGTCTTCCACAATCACCGGTGAAGCCTGTAAAGGCTCAAGAACGCCGCCAATACCTACACCACCGCTTAAATGTACCCCCTTGCCAATTTGCGCACAACTGCCAACGGTTGCCCAGGTATCAACCATGGTGCCCTCGTCAACATAGGCGCCTATATTTACATAACTTGGCATAAGCACTACATTGCGGGCTATATAAGCCCCGTACCGCGCAACTGCATGAGGAACAGCACGTACGCCCAACGCTGCATAATTGCTTTTAAGCAACATTTTATCATAAAATTCGAAAGGAGGGAGGTTCCAGGTTTGCATTTGCTGAATACCGAAATACAATAATATAGCTTGCTTTACCCACTCATTCACCACCCAGCCTTCAGCGGTTGGGGATGCAGTTCTTAAACGCCCTTTGTCCACCTCTTCTATCACTTCCTTTACTGCCGTTGTGTACTTACTGTCTTTTAAAAGCTCCCTGTTGTTCCAGGCTTCATTAATAAGTTGCTGCCATTCCATTACTAAAAAATTTTTGCAAACATAAACAATTGGAAGAATGCATTCTTAAAGGAAATTCAGGGGTTTAAGTAATTCTTCTTTTCCTCTACCAGGCGCATCGCCCGGTTAAAAAAGGTTTGCTTCTTCATTTGTTCTTCTACCTCTTCAATTGCCTTCATAAGATTGTTGGTTGTATTCGTCAGTTCGGTAATGGTTGCAGTTATTAATTCCCAAACAGGCTTCATTTGCTCAACAAGTAAATTACCTTTTGCTGATAATTGTATCAGGCGCTTTCTATCGTCTGTTTTATCCTTTTTCGATCTTACTAATTTTTGCTTCTCTAATTCTTTTAACAGGCTAATGGTAGAAGGGTGCGAATATCCTATTTCCGCCGCTATCTCTACAACGCTTAATACTCCTTTTATGTGCAGCGTATATACCACCGGAAACCATTTTGGCTCAAATTCAATACCATGGGCTTTATATATCATTTGCGCGTCTTTGCGCATTTGTTCGCTCAGGCGTTGCATCCTGGTCGAAATAGCTAATATGCCTGATTGGTCTATAATATTCATTTGTGGTAGTCTTATAGAGCTTTTCAAATGTAAATGATAAAAAACATTGTCGGCCGGCATCAATGGAAAATAAGCAGGCAATTCATTTTTACTTATCCTTATAAACCCATTGCGCTCATAAAAACGGTGTGCTGCCTTCATTGAATCAACTGAGCCGAGGTAAATATCAGTAATGCCGGCCTCCCTGGCGTAAAGTGTAAGCGTGTCAATTAATCTTTGGGCAATACCCGCCTCTTTTCCCCTAAATTCCTTCATAACAAACATTTTTCTTATTGCTCCTGTGTTATGACCGAGTGATATAAGCCCAATAGTTCCGTTTATTTGCGTGCCATCTTCAGCCACCCAAAAACAACCGCCTGTTTTGTGATAATTTGTTTCAATATCCAAAAGGTCAGGCTGGTTTTCCAGCGCAACGGGTACATTGAACTCAATTTGCTGGATAGGCAGGATAAGCTCGATAATTTGACGGCAATCCCGGTTTGCGGCCCTCCTGATGGGGGTTGTAGAAAGCATAGCCATTTAATTTATGTATAAAGGTACGTAGTTGACTACGTATGTAATGATTTTTTATTCTGCCCATGACGGAAAATTAAAAATGGCTTTAAAAAGGCAGGAAAGAGGCGGAAAGTTGCCGGGTAGCCGGAAAAGTTTTATATTTGAACAAACAGTTTACGCGCACATGAGAAACAAAGCCGGTGGAACATTACTGCCGGCTTTTGCTTTATTTTACACCCGATGCCGTTTAGCCGTAAAAATTTCCTTTATCTGTTTGCCGCCTTAATTGCAGGTTGGGCCATATATTGCTATAACCCCTTTCAGCTCTATTTTCAAAATGACGACTTTACGCATATCCTGTTAAGCAAAAAGGGTGTTTTATTCCAGCGAAATTCCTTCAGGCCTGTTTGCGACCTTTCTATAATGCTCGATTATTATTTATGGGGTAAAAATGCAACCGGCTACCATATAACCAATATTATTTTGCATTGTATTTGCACAGGTCTTGTTTTTGTTTTTGCCAAAGAGATCATATCGCTTTATTATCCTGGTTGCAATAAATATGTTCTGGCAATGTTAACCGGCGCTTTATTTTTTCTATACCCCTTACATAGTGAAGCTGTTTTTTGGATCCTTGGCAGGTCAGCTATTTTAGGCGCCATTTTTTCTCTTTTATTTCTGATAGCATTTCTAAAAGAGGACAAAAGCGCTTTTGGCACGGCATTATGTTATGTATTTTATGTGCTTGCATTGCTGGCGTACGAATCAAGCTGGGTTTTACCCCTGGTGGCTGTAGTATTGATGACGCACGGCGATAAAACAAAAACCGCTAAAGTAAGATCCATCATTGGGCACTCTATTGCTTTAGGCTTAATCTTTTTAATTTATTTATTCTTCAGGTGGAAAACAAATAATGAAATACTTGGTGTGTACGAGGGGGCTAATTTTATTCATTTTAATGCTGGTATTCTTTTGCAAAACTTCTTAAGATTGTTTGCAAGGAGCTTCGCCTCATACCGGCAAACCAACTTCATTTTAATATTGGCTTTTATATTATTATCTGCGGGTATATTTTATTTTTTCGCCAAACAAATAAAACAACATTTAACAAGAACGGGCTATATATTCATTTGCTTTTTAATTTCATTACTGCCCTATTTATCTCTTGGTATTGATACCAACGGAACGGAGGGTGAGCGGTTTCTATACTTGCCCTCCGTATTTGTATGTTTATTTATTAGTGTGGTAATACTTCAGATTCAAAAAAGATACGCCAGGTTTGTTTTTGGCAGTTTATTTATTATTGTTTATGCTATACAATTGGGTATAAATGCAACCAATTACCGATTTGCAGGCAGCGTTGTAAAACAGACTTTTGCTGAAATAGCCAAATCACCCGATAATAAAAATATTATTATCTATGGGCTGCCGAAAAGCCAGCATGGGGCGCTTATATTAACACATGGCCTGGAGGATGGATGGGAATTTTTTCAATTAAATAAAAAGGCTGTTTCAATAAAAGTTGCCTCGCAAAGAAGCGAATTAAGCCCCTTGCAAACGAATTATAATACTATTTATATGCCCGGGAATATAGATTCTGTGATCAGGTACAACTTTACTGATTCGGCTTTATTGATCTATAAATAATCGTATCGTTAATAATTATACTAATGCCAATTAAAAAAGTAAGCATGCTTATAAGGATGAATACTGCCAGCCACTTGTCTTCATAATAAAAATGTATTGTATTCATTCCTCTATTCACCTTTATAGAAATAAATGTTCCATATGCGCTGTTAATGGGCGTTTTATTTCCATTTATTTCTGCATTCCAAAACTTATAATTATTCTGCAACAACACCAGCGTATCATCATTTGACGTATTAACCGTTAATTCAATGTTTCGGGGGCTAAAACTTTGTACAATGATGTCAGGCTTTATCAGGCCTGTATCGGCATTTTTTGTAAACAGGTATGGCTTTTTTGAAATTTCTGCCACATATTCCTCGTCCAAAAAATAATTATTGGTAGAACTAAACCACGATGGATAACCGGTTAGCTTTTTTAATCCAACCTGTTTGTTGTAAAAACTGATATCACCAACCAGCCCGGTGGTTTTAACGTCTAATGTATCTAACTCACCTACGGGAGTAAAAGACGGTATAGGAATTCCCCTGGGAGAGGTGTTATAGACTGCCTGTATATCTTTTAAAGTTACCTGCCCAACCCCGGTATAAGGCAGATAAAGCAGGCAGTTTACTATTAAATCGGCAATTATTATAAGCAAAAACAGGTTAAGGTTATTTTTTTTTAGTGCATACAAGCTAAACACTGTTACAAAAGTTGCTATTAATATACTCACCATTAAAAACCATGAAAACGGCCCTGCATAAAACAATTTTATTTTTTGTACCCAGGTTGTATTGTTGCGAAGAAGATCAATTATTTCACTAAAAGAAAAGTATTTGCCTATAGTCAGTATTACAACAAGGCAGATACAAACGCCCAACAATACCCGCAGGATAAGTTTTAAAGTGTTTTTGAAAGGTATGTCCCCCGTTTTTAATTGTTGTAACCCAAAACCAACGCAGACAGCGAGGCTTAGAATGGCAAATACCCGAAATTCCCCATTATATCTTATATAATCAAGCAAAGGCAGCCTGTTATAAATAAATGCCTTAACCGGCCCTCCCAAGCTCAACAGAAGCATAAACAAGGCACATAAAAAAAATATCCTTACATATTGTTGCTTGCTCTTTAAGGCAATAAGCGCACAAATAAAACCGGCTATGCTAAAAAAACCGTTTCGCATGGTAGCATCGGTATTAAATATATTTTTTGTTGAGACTGTGCAGAAAGGAAAAAGAAATGAAATATAAGATGCAGGCGTAAATCCCGCATCGGTATATAATTCCTGTTGCGCTGGTGCGTTTCTTCCATATACAGGGAAAATAGTAAGATAGCTATAAATAGCGGGCAGGTACAAAATGAGTGAACATATCACCCCTGCGCCCGTAAAAAAAAGAATTTTTTTATAATTATGCCTGTACGGCTTGTTAAATGCGAATATCAGCAATAACAGTACCGCAAGAAAATAAATGAGCACGATTGGCATTGCGGGATGCCCGCCTGCAAAAACAAAATAACAGGCAATGGCGAATAAGAAACTATTCTTAAAATTTGGCAGGTCAATTAGTTTCAGAAAGGTGTGTATTACCAGGGGCAGGAAGGCCGCCGCCGTTAAAAAATTAATATACTGCAGGCAGCCTGCGTAAAAACCACTGCACATATACATGGCAGCTACTACGACGCTTATTTTTTCATCAAACCGGAAGAATTTGCCCAGCCTGAACATGAAAACGCCGCCGAGGTAAATGTATAGCAGCACTTCAAGGGTAAGTGTATAGGCATTATAGCCGATGCCTGCAAAAAGCCACGTTATAGGGTTATAAAATGCAAACCCCATGTCGGCATACACAGGAAAACCATAATTCATATAGGGGTTCCAAAGCGGTAAACGCCCGCTCCGGATGGCTTCTGTAAAAAAGAACTTATTTGGAAAATTAACGCTGAAAGCGTCATTCTTCATGCCAAAATAAAAGCTTGACACCGGCAGGTATGCAATTACCATTATTAATAACAGTATTGCATAGGGTTTCAGCTTTTTTAGTTGAATATGCATCAGTTGGTAGATCAGAATTTTTGTAACTGAACTATGCGGTTAATATATTTCCCCACCAGGTCAAATTCAATATTAACAATAGAACCTGCTTTTACATGTTTAATACTCGTGTGTTCGTACGTATAGGGTATAATGGCTACGGAAAATTCGTTCTCAGCAACATTAAAAACTGTAAGGCTTGTTCCGTTAAGCGCGATGGAGCCTTTTTCAATAACAAGGGTGGCAAACTTTTCAGCAAATTTAAATCGGTACTCCCAACTGCCATCAAGCCGCTCTGCTTTGGTGCAAATAGCGGTATCATCCACATGCCCCTGTACTATATGGCCATCCAGCCTGGCGTTCATCATCATACATCTCTCCAAATTAACTTCATTGCCTGGTTTCCAACTGCCTATATTTGATTTCTCAAGTGTTTCTTCAATAGCTGTTACCCTGTGCCGTCCGTTCTCAATATCTTCTACCGTAAGGCAAACGCCGTCGTGGCTTAAGCTTTGGTCAACCTTTAATTCGCCTGCAAGGGGGGAACTTATCCAGAAAGTGGTATTTGTGCCGCTTTTTGTAATGGCTTCTACTTTTCCAGTGCTTTCAATAATACCGGTAAACATGCCTGCAATTTATGGCATTTTGTAAGTATTTATTATTGCATAGTCTTTTATGTTTGGCAATTTGCAAATAATGCTTATTTTTGCGCCTCAAAATGCCTTAAAAGGGGGTATATACATTATGCTTATAATAGATTCAAAAGATTGCGAAAACATAGACAAAGCGCTTAAAAAGTACAAAAAGAAGTTTGAAAAAAGTAAAGTGCTGTTACAACTCAGGGAGCGTCAAAGCTACACAAAGCCTTCAGTTAAACGCCGTGGCGAGGTTTTAAAAGCCGTTTACAAGCAGCAGGTTGCCAGCGGTAAGATTGAAATTAAATAAGTAATTATTTATTTATAAGTAGTAGCCATAAGGTTTAACTTTATGGCTACTTTTTTATGCTCGATACTCATTATCCGCAAATACAGGCCTTTTTAAACTATCTGCGTTTTGAAAAACGCTATTCGCCGCATACGCTTATTTCGTACGAGAATGACCTGCAACAGTTCTTTACTTTTCTAATAAGCCAGTTTGAGGCCCCGGCAATAGATAAAATTACCGCCCCCCTGGTACGAAGCTGGCTTGCTGAACTAAAGGGCGATGACCTTACCGGAAAAAGCATAAACCGGAAAATATCTTCCCTCAAGTCTTTTTTTAAATTTATGATAAAGCAGGGTATTATTAAACAAACACCTATGGCCACAATTGTAAGCCCCAAAATAAGCAAAAGGTTGCCTGCTTTTGTGGCTGATAAGGATATTGAAACATTATTTAAGTATGTTACGTTTGAAGATAACTGGAAGGGAAGGACTGAAAGGCTTGTATTACAACTGCTTTATAATACCGGTATGCGGTTAAGTGAGCTGGTAAATCTTAGAGAAGATCAAATAGACTCATCTTACTCGCAGGTTAAAGTATTGGGTAAAGGCAATAAAGAGCGCATTATACCCTTAGCTAAAGATCTGCTGGGTGAGTTGCAAAAATACATAGCCGAAAAGCCTGTAAGGCTGCCTGCCGTTGAAAATGTTTTTGTAAATGAAAAAGGTAAACCATTGTATGCCAGGTACATATATAACCTTGTAACCAAAAACCTTGCAGCAGTAACCACCATTGATAAAAAAGGCCCGCATGTGCTAAGGCATACGTTTGCCACCCATTTAAGCAATAACGGAGCCGACCTGAATGCCATTAAAGAACTACTGGGCCATGCCAGCCTTGCCGCCACCCAGGTTTATACTCACAACACCATTGAAAAGTTGAAAGACGTATATAAAAAGGCCCACCCAAAAGCATAGCTTACAACCATAGATTTTATTGTTAAAAAGTACAATAAAAAATTGATTTTTTCAATTCAATAGGCTAACTTCATAGTCCCGCACAAACTAAAGAGGATGGCCAAAAATTTACTTCTCGCAGTTCTTCTATTTTTTAACCTTCAAAAAGTGATTTTGTATGAACGTAAACATTCAGACTGTGCATTTTGACGCAGACATGAAGTTAGTGGACTATGTAAACCGGAAGCTTCTTAAAATTAACACTTTTCACGACCGTATTATTAAAGTTGATGTTTTTTTAAAGCTGGATAATGTAGTTCATAACATTAAGGACAAGATAGCAGAGATAAGGGTTGACGTACCACGACACAGTTTTTTCGTAAAAGTTTCCTCCAAATCGTTCGAAGAATCTTTTGATTGCGCATTAGAATCGCTCGTAAACCAAATTAAACGAAAAAAGCAAAAATTAGCAGCATAAAAAATTTCAATAAGCCACACAATTATGTGGCTTTTTTTTTGTTTATATGCAAGGATGAAAAAGTTGCCATTTATACTATTAGCCGTATTGTTATTGGCCTGTAATAACGAAAGTGTGATAAAGTTGAAGGCAGGCATTTTTGAAAGAAAAACATTGCCCGGCAAAAAACTTTTATTGAGTTATGAATATAAAAATGGAAATAAACTGGTAAAGGATAGCTGTATTGTTGACAATGCAGTAATTCCGCGCGATACGATAAATGTGGAGATAACAGGAACTAACCCGGTTAAAACGAAACCATTTTTACCATGATCCTCAAAATATATTTTTCCCACTTTTTTTATAGAAAGTCTCTTTCCCACTCCATTTGCCGGGGATATTATTAACATTTGTTGAGAATTGATTCAAAAATTTCAATTCAAAATTTTGCCGAATTAAGTTTTCGCTTACCTTTGCAATCCCTAAAAAGGGGGGTAGCCCTTTATTGTGTGTTACTTTGGTAAAGGTACCTGTTAACACGGGCAGAAGTTCATTGAAAAAACAAACCAGGTGGTAAGCAAGTGATAAACTAAGCGAAGTAAATTAAAATGCCCACTTTAGCTCGGTTGGTAGAGTCCCGCAGATCGCGGGATAATCAGTAGGTCGTTGGCGCGGGATCATTGAAAAAGCAAAGCAGGTTGTAGTAAGCGATAGCTAAGTGCAATAAATTAATAAGCCACTTTAGCTCAGTTGGTAGAGCAACTGATTTGTAATCAGTAGGTCGTTGGTTCGACTCCGACAAGTGGCTCAAAAGTGAATTAAGAGGAAAAATAAAAGCAAGGCATTCTGCAAATGTTATATTTGCCTCCTTTTTCCACGGATAGCAATAAGTGATTAGCTGGGTAGATGGCCGAGTGGCTAAAGGCGACAGACTGTAAATCTGTTCTCTCACGAGTACGGAGGTTCGAATCCTTCTCTACCCACAGTTCTTTGTTAATTTCTGATTTTGAGATACAGAGATTTATTGATTTAGCCGAAAACTTGCTAAGTTTTAAAAATCTCAAAATCAGCAATTGATTTGCGGGAGTAGCTCATTTGGCAGAGTGATACCCTGAAACTTCGGGGTTCCAAGCTATACGCGCTAAGTTCTTTGATTACTGATTTTGGCATTTCTGATTTTGCGATGTAGAGATTTTATGGTTTATGTGAAATCTCAATATCCCAAAATCTCAAAATCAGCAATTGTACTGCGGGAGTAGCTCATTTGGTAGAGCGATAGCCTTCCAAGCTATAGGTAGCGAGTTCGAGCCTCGTCTCCCGCTCCTTGGGGGTCATTAGGTCAATGGTCATTAGGTCATTTAGTGATGACTAATTGAAAATGGCTCAATGACTTACTGACTCAATGACTTTTTAAGGCTTTGGGTGATCAAGTCAATACGTCATTAGGAGGTCATTTTAAAGATGGCTAATTGGAAAATGACTCAATGACTTACTGACTCAATGACTTTTAAAGGCCATTGTAGCTCAGTGGTAGAGCATCCCGATGTAATCGGGAAGGTCGTGAGTTCTTTAAAGCGATGATACTTGCCATTGTAGCTCAGTGGTAGAGCACTTCCTTGGTAAGGAAGAGGTCGTGAGTTCGATTCTCATCAACGGCTCTGGGAGTAAAGTGAAAAGGAACTTATGAAAGTACGTTCCCGGATTTGAAGAGATTGATCAACAGATAATAAAAAACTGAAGTGTGCAACGCCCGCCTGAACGGACGGGCAGGCAACAGGCGATAAAAAAGTTACTATTGCTTGGTACACATAGATTTAAAATTTTAAAAACACAACTTAAAAACCGATAAGATGGCTAAAGAAGTCTTTCAGAGGGATAAACCTCACGTAAACGTTGGTACTATTGGTCACGTAGATCATGGTAAAACAACTTTGACTGCTGCTATTACCTACATTCTTTCAAAGAAAGGCTTAGCGACAGCTAAAAAATATGATGAAATTGACGGCGCACCTGAAGAAAAAGAACGTGGTATTACCATAAATACTGCTCACGTTGAATATCAAACTGCTAAGCGTCACTACGCTCACGTTGACTGCCCGGGCCACGCGGATTATGTTAAAAACATGATCACGGGTGCTGCGCAGATGGATGGCGCCATTTTAGTGGTTGCTGCTACTGACGGCCCTATGCCACAAACAAGGGAACACATTCTGCTTGCACGCCAGGTAGGTGTACCCCGTATGGTTGTGTTTATGAACAAGGTTGATCTTGTTGATGATCCTGAGCTGCTTGAGCTGGTGGAAATGGAAATTCGTGAGTTATTAACTAAAAATGGTTTTGATGGCGATAATACACCTATCATCCAGGGTTCTGCTACCGGCGCATTGGCTGGTGACGAAAAATGGGTGGGTGCAATTGACCAATTGATGGATGCTGTTGACAGCTACATTCCGCTGCCTCCGCGCCCGGTTGATCTTCCATTCCTGATGAGTGTTGAAGACGTATTCTCTATCACAGGCCGTGGTACTGTTGCTACAGGCCGTATTGAGCGCGGTGTAATTAAAGTGGGCGAGTCAGTTGAACTGGTTGGTTTAATTCCTGAGCCGCTTAACTCTACCGTTACAGGCGTTGAAATGTTTAAGAAGTTACTGGATCGCGGTGAAGCCGGCGATAATGCAGGCTTATTGTTACGTGGTATTGAAAAGAAAGATATACGCCGTGGCATGGTAATTTGCGCTCCTAAAAGCATTACACCGCACACTGAATTCAAAGGCGAAGTTTACGTACTTAGCAAAGAAGAAGGTGGCCGCCATACTCCGTTCTTTAACAAATACCGTCCGCAGTTCTATTTCCGCACAACTGACGTAACAGGTGAAGTTAAATTACCTGAAGGTACTGAAATGGTTATGCCTGGTGACAATGTTGGATTAAGCGTAACATTGATAGCCCCCATAGCTATGGAAAAAGGTTTGAAATTCGCTATTCGTGAAGGTGGTCGTACAGTAGGTGCCGGACAGGTTACTGAAGTGATAAAATAACCTTCATCCCATAAAGGGGTGTGAGTAAAATCTTATATTTGCAAAGTACCTGGACTGCAAGGTTCGGGTACTTTGTTTCTAATACAAGTTCTTATTTTAACAATACGGGCCTAGTTCAATGGCAGAATAGCGGTCTCCAAAACCGTTGATAGAGGTTCGAATCCTCTGGCCCGTGCAGTATAAATTTTCAAATTTTCACAATGAACAAGGTATCAACTTATGTTAAAGATTCGTACCATGAGTTACTCGAAAAAGTAACCTGGCCCACATGGTCGCAACTGCAGCAATCAACCGTAATTGTGCTGATAGCTACGCTTGTTATCATGGCTTGTATATGGACAATGGATACTGCCAGCAGTATGGTATTGAAGTTTATTTATTCATTTTTTAAGTAATTATAAGCCATGGAAGATACATTGGTGCAGCAAAAAGAGAGCAAATGGTATGTGCTGCGTGTGGTTAGCGGCAAAGAAAGGAAGGTAAAAGAATACTTAGATAAAGATATAGCACGCAGCGGCTGGACGGAAGTTGTAACGCAGGTGTTTTTGCCTATGGAAAAAGTGTATAAAGTGCAGAACGGCAAAAAGGTGATGCGCGAAAAAAACTATTATCCGGGATATGTTATGCTGGAAGTAGCGGATGGCAAACTTACAGATGATATTATACAGCATATAAGCAATGTTAGCAATGTGATGCATTTTCTTACCGATGGTAAGGGGTCAAAAGGCAATATTATTTCCCTGCGCAAGGCTGAGGTGAATAAGATGCTTGGAAAGGTTGATGAGATGAATGACCAGGGCGTTACCATGAGCGAGCCATTTATTATTGGTGAAACCATAAAAATAATTGAAGGGCCCTTCAACGACTTTAATGGTGTGATTGAGGAAGTTAATGACGAGAAGAAGAAATTGAAAGTTACCGTTAAGATATTTGGAAGAAGCACACCTGTTGAGCTGAATTACATGCAGGTTGAGAAGCTTGGATAAAAAAAGTCCGAACGCATAATATTTAAACCTGCAAATTTTTGCAGGTTTTTTTTATTTAATTTTGTTATACGTATAACTTTTTTATCTTTGTCGTATAAATGCAAATGTATGGACAGTAAAGTAACCTTAAGTTTTAATAAACACACCATTGAAGCAACAAAGAGGTTCGCTGAAGAAAAGGGTATTAGCCTTTCAAGGTTAACTGAATTTCTATACCGGCAGGTTATAATGAAACCTTACGATACACTTGAAGATATGCCTGTTTCCGATTGGGTAAATATGGTTTCCGAGGGCGAGGTTGAATATAAAACATCTTCACCGGGGCGTAAAAAACTAAAAACCGAATACTTTAAATCAAAAAAATGAGAATATTTGTTGATGCGAATATTCTTGTTTCTGTTTTAAATAAAGAATACCCGCTTTTTTCTTTTTCTGCCCGTGTTTTAAGCCTTGCCGGTAAACAGGGTATTCACATATACACTTCTCCGGTTTGCCTTGCCATAGCCTTTTATTTTGCCGAAAAAAAGAGCGGCGCAATATTAGCCAAAAAAAAGATCGGCCTGCTGACTGAAAAGATTCAGGTAGCAGTGCATTCAAAAGAAGACATTGCCTTAATAGCTGCTAATAACAAAATTGAAGATTTTGAGGATGGCCTGGAATATTATGCTGCCCTGCATGAAAAATGCCATTGTATAATAACGGATGACACCGATGATTTTTATTTCTCAGAAATACCTGTATATAAACCAGAATATTTTCTGCTAAACCATGTTTGGAAAAACTGATATATAGCGGCTGGGTCTATACAAAGCTTAATATTGCCCAGCGTTTTAACAATTGTAGACCGCTTTTACTTTATATAACCCCTTCCATAATCTATCGGTCTTTTCAAGCAAAAAATTGGTTGGATATTCAGTTTGCAGCATTGTTCCTATTTGTATAAAACAGGTTTCGCCTTCATAAAACATCGGGGTATTGCCATTATTTGGCGCAACAATATTGTAACTTTGCGATTTGGTTTTAATATGTGTAAGGCTGCCGGAATTGGAATATACCGGCGTGGCTAAGCAGAATTTCACCATAGTTTCAATATCGGTTAAAGATGTTTCTTCGTTGGTAAAATCGTTGTTTTCTGCATACGAGTAATAAAAATTCCTCTGTATATAATCGCTGTTTTTATTTATTAAGTCAATTATATTTTTCGCTTCGTAACTAACCTGGTGTTTTAAAGTGTTTATAACACTTCGTTGTCCAGAATTTTTTGTGTATTCAATTTTATATTGTTCTAAAAAAAAGCCGCGTTATTAATAAAACAGAACATATCATAGCTGTTTTGCACAATATACCGCGGCAATGCAGCTCGAAGAAGATTAGCCGGGTTATAAAGCCGTTTTCGGGGCACAGTTTCATGATTAATAAAAACGGGTATTGAATAATTATTTTTGAAACCTTTATAATGCCGGTTTAATATAGTTTGGCCCATATCTTTTTCGACCTGTCCATTATACAATGGTATAATACACCCGTTATATTTAACGCCAAGTACATACCAACCGCCGTTTTTAATTTTTTGCAAATCTTCTTTTGAATAAGGTTGCCATTCGTTAAATTGTATTGTTGCCATAGAATGAAGGTTTGTTAAAAACAATAAGGGCGCAAAGTTATTATTGTTTTTCAAAACTCAAAATATGGCGGGAAGGCATTAGCCATAAATAAATTACATATAGCAAGTAAATAATATGTTTTTTGCAACACTGGGAACGACTTTAGTTATTCCACCCATGCCAGAGTAAAGCCTTTGTTCTTTACATAATTTCTCCATTTCTCTATTACATTGGCCATATCATCCGGTAGCGGCGATTCAAAGAAAACGTCCTCGCCGGTGCGCGGGTGTTTAAAACCAAGTGTTTTGGCGTGCAGGGCGCAGCGGGGGCAAATAGTAAAGCAGTTATCAACAAACTGCTTGTATTTGGTGTAAATGGTGCCTTTTAATATCCTGTCGCCGCCATATTCCCAATCGTTGAACAAAGTATGCCCTATATGTTTCATGTGCACCCTTATCTGGTGGGTGCGGCCCGTTTCCAACTCACACTCAACTAAGGTTACATAATTAAAGCGTTCAATTACTGTGTAGTGGGTAATGGCATGTTTGCCGGTTTCCCCTTCCGGGTAAGCGTCAAACATCTTTCGGTGCCGTTCGTGCCGCGCAATATGCGCTTCAATCGTGCCTTCATCATTTTCCATATCCCCCCAAACCAAAGCGGTATATTTTCTGGATACAGTATGATTAAAAAATTGCTTCGCAAGGCTGGCAGCGGCCATACCGGTTTTGGCTACCACTAATAAACCGGTGGTGTTTTTATCAATACGGTGCACAAGCCCGAAGCGGGGTAGTTTTTCTTCATCAATATCCGGGTTCTGCTGCAGCAAATGGTATGCAATGCCATTAAGCAAGGTGCCGGTATGATTACCCACACCTGGGTGTACCACCATGTTGGCAGGCTTATTTAAAACCAAAATATCTTCATCTTCAAAAACAATATTAAGCGGAATAGGCTCGGGTTTGGTTTCGTTATGCTCAGGGTTAACTAAGCTCATCAGCAATATCTCGTCGCCGGCCTTTACTTTGTAATTACTTTTTACAGGTTTACCGTTCACGGTTAAAAAACCTTCGTCAATACCCTTTTGTATTTTATTCCTGCTAATATTTTCAGTGCGTATTTGTATCCATTTATCAATACGCATAGGCTCCTGCCCGCGGTCAACGGTAAATGATCTTCGTTCGTAAATTTCTTCGGGGGTTTCTTCCTGCAATATTTCCAGGTCTTCAGACATTGTGCGAAAATACAAAAAGTTATCCCCCCGCCCTAAAGGGAGCTATGGATGCCGGAAGTAACGGTCAACCTTTTTAAATTATTCACGCTTAACAACTGGAAACTGAAAACTAAAAACTGTAAACTTCTTCTAAAAGGGTATTCCCAAATTAATATAAGGTATTACCTGTTTTGCCTGGTTGCAGTACATAGCGCTTATTTCCAGCGGCCCTAATATAAACTTATAGCCAAGTGTTATACTGGCGCCGCTTAAAAAATAGGGGTTGCCGGGGCTGTTATCGCTGCCGATAAAATTGTAATAAAGGGCATTTACTCTGCCAATTAAAAACAGGTTGCTGTACATTTCATAACGCAGGCCCAGGGCAAAGGTGGCAACGCTGCTGCTGTGTTCTGTAGCTTCGTTTAAACCGGCAAAAGTTATTTGGTTGAGGAATGTGTAATTTAATCCGCCTATAAAATAATCATTCAAAATATTCACCCGCTGGTTAAAATTAATACCCGCTTGCTCTTGTGTGAATAAAGTATATTTTTTAGTTAAGGAAACATAGCGCTCTATATTAAGCCGGGTGCGTATAAAATTGCTGAAATTAAAACCAAGCGAATCCAGATTGGTGATTGGTTGGCCATCCTGAAGATATTTAAGCTTAGGATCCTGGTCGTACACATAACCTGCTTCAAGATCCACCTTTGTACCATTTTTAGGGTAAATATTATTGCTTAATGTATTAAGCTTTATAAAAACATAAGAATTAACTAAGCTGTTACTTCCCCTTAACTCAAACTTCGATGTTATTTCCGGTTTATAATAAAAGGCTTCAAAGCGGGTTCCAATGCCCATGGAATATTTTGATTTAAGCGCCCATTGCGCATGCAGGTCGCCAAGAAAATAGCCCTGTTGGTAAAGGCCGTCCTTTACAAAATTATTGTAGCTGTTGAAGTTTATATATTCTGCCTGTGTTGAGGCAGCTACAGAAACCGTTTTATATTTTCCTATAAACTGCAGGTGCTCTGCTTTAATGCGCATGTTTTCTCCCACGTTTATGGTAACCATGCTTCTTGAATAAGGTGTAAAAAAATTACGCGCGGTAAGGTTGCCTACCAGGCTTATGCCCATAAAAGAATTATAATTTATACCCAGCTTGGCAAACGTCAGTGGGTTTTCTTCTACATCAAAAATAATTTTGCAGGTGCCATCGGGTAAGGTTTCCAGGGAATACACGATCTTTTGATAATACCTTGTACCAAAAGCCCTGCGTATATCTGCCGAAAGCGAAGATGCAGTGTACCATTGATTGTTTTGAAACAATATACGGTTAAGAAAAAACTGTTCACTTGTTCGTACAAGCCCTTTAATTGCATAAGCAGTTATTTTAACAGAATCAATATTTGGCAACAGGTTCTTTTTAATGGCAGAAGTTCCATAAATAGCATTTAGCGAATCGTTTAAATGTTTCAGGGTTGCATAAACTGAATCACCCTTTTTAATCCCCTCATTTATTATCTCGTCTGAAGAAGAAAAGCTTGCCATATTGTAATCAGCAAGGTCGTGGTGTATGTATATGTTGCATAATTTTTTTTGCGCTTGAAAATCGGCGTCATTCCTGAAAAACGCTACCTGCATCAACACCTGGAAAACATTGTTTATCTTTTCTTTAGCCAGTAAGCCCCCTGCTACATTGCTGCCTATAATAAAATTTGCGCCCATGGCCTTAACATCACTCACCGGAAAATTGCGCACCACGCCACCATCAATAAATTTTCGCCCATTGTAGTCCACAGGGGTAAAAACAGACGGAATAGCCATGCTTGCACGTACGGCAGATACTATCTCACCGCTATCCAATACAACAGCTTCGCCGGTAGCTACATCGGTAGCAATGCAGTTAAACGGCCGTGGCAGCTTTGAAAAATTTTTAATATTATGAACAGGAAAAAAAAACTCGCTGAATTTAAGCCAAAGCTCTTCTGATTCAAGCACACCGCCGGGCAAAAGAAACCGCCGGTTTAACCAGGGCAATTCAATAGCGTATTTGTCATATTCATCTTTTTCTTCCAAAATAAGGGAGCGTAATGAGGCAGAATTTGTAAACAAAAGATCCCAGTCTGTGGTTGAAACAATTTTTTCAATGCTGTCTGCAGAATAGCCGCAGGCATATAAGGCCCCAATTATACTGCCCATACTGGTGCCCGTAATATAATTAACCTGCAGGCCCGCTGAATCTATTGCCTTTAAGATACCGATATGTGCAAGGCCTTTGGCACCGCCGCCGCTTAAAACAAGTCCTATTTTTGGACGGGTTTGGGTGCGTGCATTGATGGAGAATAAGAAGAGGATGCAGCAGGCTAAAAGGTATTTCATGTTCAACAAATCAATTCAAGTTAGCGGTAAATTACTGAACGAAGCTCAAAATGGTTTTGTAATATTGTTAAATGCATCAAACGCTTGTTACCAATATTCACCAGTTAATAAACGTAAGGCAACAAACTTCATTGCCTAAGGGCAGCCAATTGGCAGAATTGCGGGTATTAAAAAATGCGTTTTTACTTATTGAGGATGGAAAAATAGTTGCCTGGGGTGAGATGGATAAAATGCCCCCGTTTACAAATGAAGGAATAGATAGGATTGATGCAAAAGGCGCTTCCGTGCTGCCATGCTGGTGCGACAGCCACACCCATATTGTTTTTGCGGCAAGCCGTGAAGAAGAGTTTGTTGATAAGATAAAGGGGTTAAGCTATGCCGAAATTGCGGCAAAGGGTGGTGGCATTTTAAACTCAGCCAAAAAGTTGAATGCTGCAAGCGAAGATGAATTATATAATGCCGCTATACAACGGTTGCATGAGCTGATAAAATTGGGCACCGGCGCCATTGAAATAAAAAGCGGCTATGGCCTGTGTTTGGAAGGCGAGTTAAAAATGCTGCGTGTAATAAAACGGTTAAAGGAAACCGTGCCCATACCGGTTAAAGCAACATTTCTTGGCGCGCATACATATCCGTTAGAATATAAACGCGACCATGCGGGATATATAAGACTTATTACGGACGAAATGCTGCCCGCGATTGCCAGCGAAGGGCTGGCTGATTATATTGATGCATTTTGCGAAGAAGGTTTTTTTTCTGCTGCTGAAACAGAAACCGTTTGCAGGGCAGGGGAGAGGCACGGACTAAAACCAAAGTTGCATGTAAACCAGTTAAACAGTATTGGTGGTATTGAAACAGGGTTAAAGCTAAACGCCGTTTCATTAGACCACCTGGAAGTGATGAATGCGGATGAGATAACCAAGCTTGCAAAATCAGCAACCATTGCAACGCTTTTGCCTTCCGCTGCATTCTTTTTACGTATGCCTTACCAGCCCGCCCGTGCATTAATAGATGCAGGTGCTACTGTGGCGCTGGCAACCGATTTTAACCCCGGCTCTTCGCCATCGGGTAATATGGGTTTTGTTGTTTCGCTTGCCTGTATTCAAATGAAAATGTTGCCGGAGGAAGCTATCAACGCCGCTACTTTAAACGGTGCGTATGCCATGGGTTTGGGTGATGAGCTTGGCAGTATAACCATCGGCAAAAAGGCCAACCTTATCTTTACAAAACCAATACCATCTGTCGCTTACCTGCCTTATGCTTTTGGAACTAACCTTATTGATAAAGTGATGATTGAGGGGAAGTTTGTTTGATGATACAACTATATAGATTTGACAACTTTTTCTAAAAGTTGTCAAATCTTTTAATGATATACTACTACCAATTTAGGTCTGACAACGGTATTAATTACATATTGTATATACCTTTTCATAATTCTCCCTTGTAAAATAACCGGGAGGCCCTGCATGATCTCCCTCGATAAAATCCAAATATATTTTTTTGCACTCGGGATTTTCAGTCAGTGTAAAAATTATGCTAGCTAAATACCAACTACTACCTGCAGTACCCATTTGTTGAGTAAAATATGTTGTATTAAGTATTTTAATATAAACAGTACTATCTTTTATTTTTATCAGCTTTATATGCACATCGAAATTTCCGTTCATTGCGGCAAAAAGTCTCTCAATACTGTAAGTATTTATTTTTAAACTATCTCCTCTAATTAGATATTCCTTGCCTTTGTCATCAACATTTACAGTCCAAGACATTGATCTATTTTGGAAACAAGAACAATCAATACATTTTTTTTGAGCATCGGCAAAAACTGCTAACTGGATAAAATACAGTAGAAAAAAATATTTCATATAAGAATTTGAAGTTATTAAATGGATACAATGGAAACGCAGTATTATAACCAGCATCACCCGGCATGAACACTTACATATAAATCAGCTGAATTGTCTTGCAGTTGTTAATGCCAACCGTTCACTAATAACACTACCAGCACCGAAAAAGATAAAAAGTAACCTAATATTTTGGGTTTAAAATGTTGTTGCATGATAATAAGAGATGAGGATTCATAAAGCTATAAAAATAAGGGACACATCCGCTGGCTTTTAGTAACTACGCCTTTTAAGGCGTAGATTTTATAGCCATCTTCACCACTACCGGGCTTTAGCCCAACTCCGCAAACTTATACTTTGAAATAAATTCATTATACTCTTCTAAAAATGTTTTCTTAGCATGATGAGCCTCCTGGTTTTGTATATATTTTCTTACCGTATCAACCATTGACTCGCTAACTGAAGCAGCAAAATATTCATCACCCCATTCAAATTTTAATTTTGTTATATTATTTTTATTGATCCAGTTTGAACATTCACCCTTAATCAATTGCATAACTTTATCAATGCTTTGATCGCTTCCGAGAGAAATAAGACAATGCAAATGCTCATGATATCCGCCTATGGTATCAATAAAAACACCTTTCGTTTTCGCATTTTCCTTAATATGAGCAATAACCTTGGTTTTAATTTCACCGGCCAAATACGGGTGCCGGTTTTTGGTGCTAAAAACTGTATGTACCCAAATTTTTATAAACGCCATTTTGATTGGTTTAACAATATTGTCTTTCTTTCTCCCGTATATCCTAATTGCAAAAGAGAAAGGGCTTAAGACATAAAGCTATAACAATTGGGCTAAAGCCCGGAACATCATATGTCCTATATTCTCCGCCCTAAAGAACGGAGTTAGTGAAATACATCCGCTGGCTTTTAGTAACTACTGCTTTCAAGGCGGAATCGAGCTTTCTAAATATGTTTGGGCTAAAGCCAAAGAAGTGGGGGGGTCGCGGTATGATTTCTCCGCCCTAAAGAACGGAGTTAGTGAATATATCCGCTGGCTTTTTAGTAACTACGCCTTTTAAGGCGTAGATTTTGTGCCACCACCACCTCTGGGCTTTAGCCCAACTCCTTAAATGATTACTAACTATCTTAGTTCCACGTGGAACATTTACCAAAATAATTAGTATTTTATTTTATAACCCCAATTATATTTGGTAAATTACAGCTATGTTTTGGCATAGTCATAGCTTATTTTATACCGGCGGTTTTGCTAAAAAACGGCAGAAAAAACAAAAAAAATATGCTTATTTGTACGGTTGTGTACGGTTTGGAGAAGATCAGGCCTTACGCTTTATGCTGCATGCTTCACGCAATGAAACCAGGGAGTATATAGCTTATGGCGTAAGGCCATACAATCCTCAGAATCCCCGCCTGAATGACACGGTCGGGCAGGTATTAAATCCACCCTCCACAGGAGTCCATTGGACAAAACTTGTCCCGGCAAATTCGGGATCATCGTTCAGACAATATAGTCTTACAAAAACATCGCCATTGGCGTAAACCTGTAAGATTAGCGGGTGGAAGTTGATTGGTAAAAGTAGGGTTGCTTGGTCGGAAATTCGGGTGTCGTTTTAATTTGTGAAATAAGAGATTTGTGAAATAAAAAACACCCTTTATGCGTGAAATTTTGTGAAGGCACCCCTCACCTTACCCCGTATTGCCTTAATTGAAGCGAATTTATTGTGCAAAGCAAATTAAATGTGGGCGAAAACACCCAACATTACCGAAGAAAAAAATCGCATAATAAAAAGGCTTCTTCGCAAGTCCCTCTCTGCGAGGAGAGGGATTTAGGGTGAGGCGGCTGAAAAAACACCCCTTACGCGTTATCCCGCCAAATGCGGGATAACGTGACACGTCACCTAACTTCCTATTGCCATAACTGAAGGGATGTGATTGGTATATGGCTGCAACATAGATTATTTTGATTCAAAACTCGCATAATAAAAAGGGTTCTTCGCAAGTCCCCCTCTACCGGAGGGAGATTTAGAGGGAGGCATTCAAACTTTTTACATTTATATCCTTACATTTAATCATTGATAACTCAAAAAATTCCCCACCGGGGGCGGGGTACTAACGATATGCAACACTTAAAAATTTATAACAAGCACGATGTATTGTCATTAACAAGGCTGCGACGGTTTGAAACCAAAATAGGGGAGCGCGTTTGTTTGGTAAGCGATGCAAACCACCTTGAAGCATCATTGGAAAGATCCTCGGCAAAATTTGTAATTGTTGGCGTTCCGGAAGATATAGGCGTGAAAGCAAATATGGGGATAGGCGGGGCAGATTCTGTTTGGATACCTTTTTTGCAGGCTTTTTTAAATGTGCAGAGCAATGATTTTTTTACGGGCGACGATGTAATGCTGCTGGGCCATCTCGATTTCACCGAACTCGCTGCGTTAATAGAAAACAATGCGCAAACCCAGGAAGAGCGTGTTGAGGCATACCGCCACGCGGTTAATACCGTTGACGATGCGGTTGAGCACATTGTAAAAATCATCACACAAAACAAAAAAATACCCATTCTAATTGGGGGTGGCCATAACAATGCTTACGGTTGTATTAAAGGTGCCGCCAAAGGTTTATTTAAAGCAGGCGTAATTCCTTTAGCACAAATAAACGCTGTTAACCTTGACGCACATTCTGATTATCGCCCCATCGAAGGCAGGCATAGCGGCAATGGCTTTCGCTACGCTGACGAAGACGGTTACTTAGAAAAATATTGTGTAGTGGGCCTGCATGAAAATTATTTGCCACAAAATGTTTGGGTTGATATTGTGAACGACCCTTTTTTGGATGTTATCACGTATGAAGACATTTTTCTGCATGAGAAGCGCTCGTTTATTCAGGCGGTGGCACATGCCACAGATTTTACTTCAGACAGCTACTGCGGCATAGAGCTTGACCTTGACAGCATAGAACATACATTAAGCAGCGCGGCTACGCCGGTTGGCATACGTCCCCTGCATGCCAGGCAATACATTAGCTTTGCGGCGGGCGACAGTAAAGTGGCTTACCTGCATATTTGCGAGGGCGCCACACACTTAGCCGATGGCAGAAAAGACGAGGCTACCGGCAAGCTAACCAGTTACCTGGTGAGTGATTTTATAAAGGCGGTGAGTATGTAAAGTTTGAGTGTTACTGAATAGAATGCTAACCGATTGACAATGACATTTTATCTTTTTATCTTGTAGCAGCTGTAGCCTGCAATTATTATCACTCTAAATCAAAATAACATGGCAAGGTTTAGCATTTTAACGATAGACGGTGGTGGCATAAGGGGCATTGTGCCCATACGCATTCTTGAAAAGATAGAAGAAATGGCGGGCAAAAAAGTGTATGAGATGTTTGATATGATGTCGGGTACTTCTACAGGTGGCTTAATTGTATCTTGTCTTACGGTAAAAGAAAAACCGGACGCCCCAAAACCAAAATACACCGTGGAAGACTTAGCGCAAATTTATACAACCAAGGGTAGCACGATCTTCCCGATACGCACAGGCATTGGAAAATGGATACGGAAAGCTTTAAATTTATGTGGGCCTGAGTTTAGCCCCGCCGGCCTTGAAAAAGTATTAAGCGAATATGTTACCGGCCAACGGATAAAAGAAGCATTTCGGCCGATAATAGTCTCTACCTACGATCTCTTCACTAACATGCCGGTATTTTTTAAAAGTAGCGAAGCTGCAGGCAACGAAGAGGCTAATGCACGGATACACGATGTGTGCAGGGCTACTTCAGCAGCGCCTACCTTTTTGCCTGCATATACTTTTCATTATAAGGGTAAAACCCTTACCGGTATTGACGGAGGCGTATATGTAAATAACCTGGCTATGGCAGCAATCGCCGAAATAAGGCGGTATGGGGATGCAGGTTATTATAAAAAACTGGATGGTACACCCGTTAAAATGGAAGATGTAAATGTATTGTCATTGGGTACCGGCAGCTACACCGGCACTATTACAGAAAAAGAAGCCGTAACTTGGGGGCAACTGGAGTGGATACAACATATTACAGACATCATGATGAAAGGTGTTAGCCAAACTACTGACTATGAAGCAAAGGAGATGATGTATGAAGAGGGGCCATACCTGCGGCTGAATATTGATATAAAAGATGAAGCTTACAGCGATATGGCAGATGCCAGGCCCCAAACAATAAAATACCTTGAAGATGAGGTTAAAAGCCAGGTTACAGAAAATGCTGATACTTTAACAGCCATTCAAAGCTTTCTCGAAAGGGCGGAGATCATTAAGAAGCCATCGCCTCCATCTCCATGATCTTCTCAAACATATCTTCGTATTGCTTGCTGGCAAGGGCAACTTTTTGCTTGATAGTGGTATAATCTTTTTCTAATTGCTGAAACTTATTTTTATCAGAATAAAAGGATGGGTTACCAAGGTCAGATTCTATTTGGGCCTTTTGCTGGTTTAGCTGGTTTACCTGCTCTTCTAATTTGCTGAACTGTTTTTGCAAACTCATCAATTCCCTTTTCTGGTCATTGGTCATTTGTTGCGTCTTTGGCTTTCCGTTCTGCGCAGGCGGCGCAACTTCCTGTTTTGTTACAACTTGTTCCTTACTCTTTGGGTTCTCGCTTTTTGAGGCCTGTTCTTTATTTTTCAACTCAAGGGCTTGCTGCTTTGCCATGCGTTCTTTCCACTCTACATATTCCGTATAGCCACCTTTGAATTCCTTTATTTCATGGTCAATGATCTCCCATATCTTGTTCGCCGTTTTCGAAATAAAATACCTGTCGTGGCTAACCATAATAAGGCTGCCCTCATATTTATTCAAAGCCTCTGCAAGCAATTCAACGCTGTGTATATCTAAGTGGTTGGTAGGCTCATCCAGCATTAAAAAATTGGCTTTACCGGCAATTACTTTTGCAAGGGCCACACGTGCCTTTTCTCCACCGCTTAATATCTTTATTCTCTTTTCAACCGCATCTCCGCTGAATAAAAAGCAGCCCAGCATTGAGCGGAGCTCCAGCTCATTTTTGCCGCTGCCACAACCCTTCAATTCTTCCAATATGTCATTATCAAGGTCAAGCGCCTCTAACTGGTGCTGGGCGTAAAAACTTTCTTCTACATTATGCCCCCAGGTTCGTTCGCCCTCAAAACTTTCAACACCTGCAATAATGCGCAGCAAAGTAGATTTACCTTTACCATTGGCACCAATAAGGGCAATTTTATCGCCTCTTTCAATCTCTGCTTCCGAGTTCTCAACTATGGTATTGTTACCGTATCTCTTCGTAACATCTTTTAGCTGCACCAATACTTTACCCGGCTGCTTATCCACCTGGAAATTTATGCGCAGGTTAGGGCGTTCAATTTCCACCTGTTCCACACGGTCAATTTTGTCAAGCCTTTTCATAGCGCTTTGTGCGGCGGCTGCCTTACTCGCCTTTGCTCTAAATCGTTCAATAAAACGTTCCTGCTGGCGTATATAATCCTGTTGATTCTCGTAAGCCCGTTGTTGCAGTTCAACCCTTATCTCTTTTTCTTTTTCGTAAAAGGAGTAGTTGCCTGAATATATATGCAGTTGCTGCTGATACAACTCTACTATCTTTGTTACCATCCGGTCAAGGAAATATTTATCATGGCTCACAATAACCACGCTTCCCTGGTAATGCACCAGGTATTTTTCCAGCCACTCGATTGAAGGCAGGTCAAGGTGGTTGGTAGGCTCATCCAATAACAATACATCAGGTGCTTGTAGTATCATTTTAGCCAGTAAAACCCTCATGCGCCAGCCCCCGCTGAATTCTTTATAAGGCCTTTGCAGGTCAGTATTTAAAAAGCCAAGGCCCTGTAACACTTCTTCTGTCCTGTGATGGATTGTATATCCACCCAATACTTCAAGGTCGTGCAGTTTATCAGTATATTTATGTAATAGCTCTTCCTGTTTTGCTTCATCCATTGATGTGGAGTTCTCCAGTTCATGGCCAAGCGTTTCAATTTCTTTCTCTAACTGCTTAACTTTTTCAAAAGCGCCCATTGCCACTTCGAGAATAGAATCGTTGGTATCAAAGCTCAAAAGGTCCTGGTGCAGGTAGCCAATCGTGGTGTCGCGGCCCTTTTCCATCGTACCCTCGCTTGGCTG
>JABDFW010000035.1 GCA_013286305.1 Bacteroidota bacterium | reverse complement strand
GAAATATCTGCTATCCTGGAGGAACTAATTGTTCAATATAAATCTTAACCTCCCAGCCTCACACTTTGTGTCTTTAACAGCAATATTGCGCCCTCTGTCAAACGAATATTCTATAGTCGGTTTTGTTTTTTAACTTCACTACTACAATGTTGCCTGTATGAAAAAAAATTTTCTTTTGACAATAATTCTATTAAGCGGAATTGTACTAAATGCCCAAAACAAAGATTCCGTTATCCTCCCATCAATACCTTATAAGCTATTCTGGGAAAACAGCCCGGTGCATTTTGAAAACAACAAAGCAACCTTTACTGTAACTGCCGGCGAAAAAACAGATATGTTCCGCGACCCCAATGTAACTTACAATACAGACAATGCCCCCAAACTACTCTTTATTCCCGACAGCAATTTTGTATTAACCGCATGCATACAACACAATTTTACCAGCAAGTGGGACGGCGGCGCCATTGTATTGAAAGCAGACCCGCTGCACTGGATAAAATTTTGTTTTGAAAAAGATTATACCGGTGTGCACAGGGTGGTAAGTGTTGTAACCAATGATATTTCTGACGACTGCAATTCCCTGCCGGTAAATACGAACAAGGTTTATTACAAAATTGCAAAAGCAGGCAATGTTATTACATTGTACTATTCATCGGACGACGCAAAATGGTATTTGATACGTCATTTTCAGTTTAATGCAACAGGGCCTCTTCATTTAGGTTTTTTGGCACAATCGCCCACAGGAAAAAGCAATACTGTAACATTTTCAAACATCAAATATTCCGCAAAAAAAATAAGTGATCCTTATACAGGCGAATAACCAGGTAATTTATTGCTCTTTGCAAGGGCTATTATCTCATCATACACATAAACATGTTTTCCCGCAATATTGTTCTTTGCTGCTACTACCATCGCTTTAGCAACCGTTAATGCTTCCACAGGCCTATATTTTCTTAGCTTACCAGCAAGCGAAAAAGAAATACCCTTCATTACTCCCTGCATTACACTTTCACCAAAACGTTTTTCATTCCTGTTCCCCAATAACATAGATGGCTGGAATATATGTACGCTATTTAACCCAACGGCAGCAACCGCATCTTCCACCTCTCCTTTCAGCTTTAAATAAAAATTACCCGCTTTTGCGTTTGCACCTATCGCTGATACAAACAAAAATGTATTAAAGCCTAAATCTTTACCAAGTTTAGCGGCGTTTACAGTTATATCAAAATCAATCTTGCGATAAGCCGCCCTATCACCTTTTACTTTCTTTTGGGTAGTGCCAATACAGGAAAAAATAGCAGTACCGGTACCCAGTTTATTTTTATAATCTTCCATATCATTAAAATCAACAACCCTTGCTTTTAGTTTAGCATGTTTCAACCCAAATTCCCTTCTAACCAATACTATTACTTCGCCAAAAGCATCATCGTTTAACAATTCACTTACTGCATAACTTCCAATTAAACCGGTTGCACCTATTATTACTGCTGTTTGTAACGGCATATATTTTGTTATTTTGTACCATGCAAATTCAGGAAAATATTTCACTTAAGCCGTACAACACTTTCGGGATTGATGTTTATGCCAAACATTTTGTTGCGTTTTCATCAACAGAACAATTACAGGAACTGCTTTCCAATTCACCCGTCGCTTTTCGCCCTTCACGCCTAATGATCCTTGGTGGTGGCAGCAATATATTATTTACAAAAGATTTTGACGGACTTGTTTTAAAAAACGAATTGAGGGGTATTGAAATGATTAAAGAAGATGACCTTTATTATTATGTAAAGGCAGGTGCCGGTGAAAACTGGCACCGGTTTGTAATGTATTGTATTGACAAAAATTTTGCCGGGCTTGAAAACCTGAGCCTGATACCGGGTTGTACAGGCGCATCGCCCATGCAGAACATTGGGGCCTACGGAGTGGAAATAAAGGATGTGTTTGAATCACTGGAAGCCTGGCATATACAAAGTAAAAAAATAGTGCAGTTTTCCGTAAACGATTGTGAATTTGGATACCGCGAAAGTATATTTAAAAGGAAATATAAAGCAGAGTTCATCATACTAAACATTACTTACCGGCTGCGCAAGCAACCGTTTTATAATACGTCTTACGGCGCTATTGAACAGGAACTGGAGAAAATGAAGGTTAGCGAGCTTTCAATTAAAGCCATTTCGCAGGCAGTTATAAATATTCGCTCGTCTAAGTTGCCCGACCCAGCGGTAATAGGCAATGCCGGCAGTTTCTTTAAAAATCCTGAAATACCTGTTAGTAAATTTGATGAGTTGAAAAAAGTGTATCCAAATATTCCCGGTTATCCTGTTAATGAAGAAAAAATAAAAATTGCAGCGGGCTGGATGATTGAACAATGCGGCTGGAAAGGCTATCGCCAGGGCGACGCCGGTGTGCATGCTAAGCAGGCGCTTGTATTGGTAAATTATGGCAATGCAAAAGGCAAAGAAATATATGAACTGTCGGGAAAAATTATTGAAAGTGTTCAATCAAAATTTGGAATAACACTTGAACGGGAAGTAAATGTTATTTAACGTGAGTTCGGGATAAGAAATTATGCTCATTAAGTTCCAGCGGAACCTAAATATTGGTAACAAAAAATACAACCAAATAACAGCATGCCGTAGAGTGTACCCCGCATCAAGTGCGGGGCAGGCTCTACGGCACACTTTATAGCAAACACTCGCTGTTACCGATATTTTGTCCTTAACAGGACAAAACCTTTTTCTTATCACGAACTAACGTTATTTACTAATAAGTGCACCGATTAAAGTACGGCTTTATTGCCTGGTGGAGCATAAGATAAAATTATATCAGACGGAGACCGCCAGATAACATTTATCTAAAATCATCTTCATTCAGATCGTCATCTTCTGCACTGTAATTCATTTTACCCAAATTCATCATGCTGCCGATAAGGTCTTTAAATTCAATTTTCCCTTCAATAACTTTTTTGCTTATTAATGAATAAGCAGCCAGCCCGTGTAACACAAATTCCATCATCAATGCATTTTCTTTTTCATTTGCATGAGGGAAGAATTTTTTAACCAGCCCATATAAACCGTCAACTTTATATAAAGCCTGTATTTTTTCGGCATCTTTCATATCAACGAAAAGGTCAACCTGGTTGCCACCATCAAACCATTTTGTAATTGCCTTATATGGGTTATCATCTTCTTTTATTGGTAGTGAAGGCTTGCTGGAGCTTTTCCTTTTCTTCAATGTTTCAGGATTAGGAAACCAGGTAAGAAACTGTGTGCGTATGGCTTTGTCAAGCAGGTTTAACGCTACCTGGTAAGGCCCTTCCTGCTCCCCTTCATACACCAACTCAATTTTTCCTGTAATAGAAGGTATCACGCCCGCAAGATCGCTTATCCATATCTGCGTTTTCTTTTCATCATGAATAATTGCCCTGCGCTCAGCGCTGCTCACTGCATTTTCAAATGCTGCAATGGTAAGCCTTGCGCTAACGCCGCTCTTTTTGTCAACGTATTCATTACTGCGCGCTTCAAAAGCCACTTGCTCAATTAAACGTTTTACAAGATCGCTCACATTAACCCTTGCTTTTTGTTCTTCCAATACATGGGACTCCTGCTCAGTGATGGCAAGGGATGTTTCAATTGTTTTAGGATAATGCGTAAGTATCTGGCTTTGTATGCGGTCTTTTAATGGTGTTACAATACTGCCGCGATTGGTATAATCTTCAGGGTTTGCAGTAAACACAAATAATATATCAAGCGGCATGCGTAATTTAAACCCGCGTATTTGTATATCGCCTTCTTCCAATATATTAAACAAAGCAACCTGTATGCGCGCCTGCAGGTCAGGTATTTCGTTTATCACAAATATGCTGCGGTTGCTACGCGGAATAATGCCATAATGTATAACACGTTCATCAGCAAAGCTCAGCCGGAGGTTTGCTGCTTTAATAGGGTCAATATCCCCAATAAGGTCTGCTACGCTTACATCTGGTGTTGCTAATTTTTCACCATAACGCTCACTCCTGTGCACCCAATGTATCGGTGTTTCATCTGCATGTTCGGCAATCTGGTCTTTAGCGTATTTGCTCAATGGGTGCATCGGGTCATCATTCACTTCGCTGCCCGCCACGGTAGGAATATATTCGTCTAATAACTGCACCATCTGCCTTGCCATACGCGTTTTTGCCTGGCCACGCAAACCAAGGAACAAAATATTATGCCTGCTCAGCAATGCCCTTTCTGTATCAGGTATTACAGAATCTTCATACCCCAAAATGCCAGGAAAAGTATTTTCTTTACGCCGTATTTTTTCAATAAGGTTCTTTCGTATCTCGTCTTTTATTGATACCGGTTTATAGCCGCTCTGTTTTAAATCGCCTAATGTTTTTATCTTTTCAATATTCATTCTTTGTTATTTATTCTATTGTTTACTATTGCTTCAGTGTTTTTATAAATGCCGTTTCCTCCCTGATATATCTTCCAACGCATACCTCCAAATATTGTTGGTTTTCATTTCCTCGAGCATATCAACGGTATTTTAAGTAGTTAAAAAATAAGTCCGTTTTTTTATCATCAGTCTTTTGGCTTTTTGCTGTATCAATTGCAAATTCTACTGTCCCTGGGCATTAAAATACAACTTGTAATATTGTTCGAAGTATTTGCATCAAAGCTTTGCGCGTAACCGGATAGCGAAATGATTATAAAAGCAAATAAAAAAAGTATTTTGTTCAAAATTTTCTTGTCCATAGCTCATCCCGCAATTTTTTCGGATCTATATCAAAATCTTTCCATTTCCCAAATAGAAAAGTTGGTGAACCTATTTTTTTCCCATCGCCTTTTTTTATTTTACTTTTTGTTCTTTTTTTACTTTTCTCCATAACCTTGCCCCCAAACTGTTCAATCAGTTCCTTAACCAATGCCTCTTTTTCAGGGGCTATATTTATAATAAATTCAGCCACAGCTGTAATTTTTATTTTAAAGCACAAATTAATTCTAAACGCTTATTTCTCCCAATGACTTAATGACCCAATGACTTAATGACTTTCCGTCTTACTGACTTCCCGACTTTCTTCAATAAACCGTTTTCCTCTTCCCGCTTTCAAAATCTTTAAATATAAATGCCCCCAATTTATCAAGCGATGCAAAAAAAGCTTTGCCATTATTGGTTTCAGTAAATTCCGTTACAAAACGCTGCAGGTAAGGGTCAGAGGCTATCATAAAAGTGGTGATGGGTATTTTCAGTTTTTTGCATTGTGCAGCAAGGTTTAAGCAACGCGTGGTAATGCGCCTGTCAAGCCCAAAACTGTTCTTATAATACCGCTTGCCAATCTTTAAACAGGTAGGCTTGCCATCTGTTATCATAAAGATCTGCTTGTTGGGGTTGCGCCTGCGGCGTAAAAGATCCATTGCTAGCTCCAATCCGGCCACGGTATTGGTGTGGTATGGCCCCACCTGCAGGTAAGGCAGGTCTTTTATTTCCACAGGCCAGGCATCATTACCAAATACCACAATATCCAGTGTATCCTTTGGATATTTTGTAGTGATCAGTTCACTCAATGCCATAGCAACCTTTTTGGCGGGTGTTATCCTGTCTTCACCATACAATATCATAGAATGCGAAACATCTATCATTAGTACAGTTGAGGTTTGAGCTTTAAAATCCGTTTCACGTATTTGCAGGTCATCTTCCTGCATAGAAAAACTTTCTACGCCATGGTTAATTTGCGCATTACGTATGCTTTCTGTAAAATCTATCTGCTCAAGCATATCCCCGAACTGGAAAGGCCTTGTTTCCGGATTCAATTCATCACCCTGCCCCGGCTTAAAGGTGTTATGGTTGCCCTGTTTGGTTTTCTTTAGTTTGCCAAAAATTTCCTCAAGGCTGCGTTTGCGAATGGTTTGTTCACTCTTCCCGGTAATTTCTATTGCGCCTGTTTGCTGGTCTTCCTTTATATAACCGTTCTGTTTAAGATCGTCAATAAAATCACCCATGCCATATTCGTCATCGGTAAGCTGGTATTTTTTATCCAATTCATTCATCCATTGCAACGCCTCTGCAACATCTCCGTTGGTGTAAGTAAGCAGTTGCATAAAAAGGTCGAGCATTTGCTCAAACCGTGTTTTTCCCTGTGCGTTGGGATCATACTGCACAAATCTGTGTCCTAGCATAATGGTAAGTTAGGCAAATTTATATAATTGTAGTACAACAGTTAGTTAAGGATTTTGTTCCGCATTTGGTATGCCGGCAGAAAATGTATGCAAAAGAAAAAACCTGGAATAATTAAACGTTAGCTAACCTGAAAGGAATAACTTCTATCTTCTCCCAAACTTTCCCGGTAACATACGGGTCTTGCCGCACCCATTCCCATGCGGCTTTTTCATTTTCAGCATTTATCACCAGCATTGAGCCAAACATGTTTCCCTCTTTGTCTAATTTAGCCCCTCCAAGCTCAAAGCTACCTCCCGACCTTTCAACTCTCATTCGTGCCAAATGTGTCTCCCTTACAGATAACCTTCTGTTCAAAGCATCCTGGTCGGTATGGTCAGTGGCAAGTATCAGGTATTGGGGCATATACTAAACAAATAACTGTAAAAATACTGCATAATATATAAAAAACAAAAAGCGCACTGTCAACACGCTTTTTGCAAATCCATTTGCAAGCTTTTTATTAAAGGGCCTGAAAGAGATATAAAAGCAACCTGTTATTGCTTAAAAAAATACTTTTTATGGAGATAAAGATAATAGAATGGAAGTACCAGGAACCCAATCATGCTAGCCCATATAAGAATGTTGACAATCAAGCTGTCTGGCAGAATTTTACTATCTACAAAAAGCGCGATAGCATAAAGGACGACTGCTACAGCTTGAATTTTCCAGTAAAGGGATAATATTTTTTTGGCATTAGGAACTGATGTGAAGAAAGTGAGGCAAAAAGCGCTTATGATCTGGAAGATATTTACCAGCAAAAGAAAAAGGCCGGCAAATATCAGGTCATAACTAGTGAAAATAGCGGTGTAGATAACAAACGCGACAAACGCAAATAAAATAGCTACCTGCAACCAAAAATCTATTTTACGTATCATATTTTTATTTGCAATCTAAGTAAACAAGCCGGTTAAACATCTACGCGCTATACGGTATTTTTCCGGCGACGTATTGCTTGCAAAAATCGCCATTTGGTTAAACCGGGTGTAGTTATATACTGCCAAGCCGCTCACCCAGGTCCAGCCCAAATTCTTTCGCCGTTTTTTGAGCAATTTCATATCCCGCATCTGCATGGCGAATTACACCGATACCCGGGTCATTCCTTAATACCCTGCTTAGCCGCCTGGCTGCTTCTTCAGTACCATCTGCAACTATTACCATACCTGCGTGAATACTGTAGCCCATGCCAACGCCTCCACCATGGTGCAGGCTTACCCAGCTTGCACCACCTGCAGTACTGGTAAGCGCATTCAACAAAGGCCAATCCGCTACTGCATCACTTCCGTCCAGCATAGCCTCTGTTTCGCGGTTAGGGCTTGCTACGCTACCTGTATCCAAATGGTCCCTGCCTATAACAATGGGTGCTTTTACTTTGCCGGTTCTCACCAGCTCGTTAAATGCAAGGCCCGCTTTTTCCCGCTCCCCCTGCCCTAACCAGCAAATACGTGCCGGCAATCCCTGGAAAGCAATTCTTTCCTTTGCGAGTTTTAACCATCGCTGCAAACTTTCATTATGCAGGAACATATTCGCAATCACCTCGTCGGTTACTGCAATATCATTTGGGTCGCCGCTTAAAGCCGCCCAACGGAAAGGCCCTTTTCCTTCGCAAAATAACGGTCGAATGTATGCCGGCACAAAACCCGGAAAATCAAAGGCATTTTTCAAACCACGTTCTTGTGCCCTTGCACGAATGTTGTTGCCATAATCAAAAGTAACTGCCCCCAGTTTCTGTAATTCAAGCATCAGCTGAACATGCAGTTTCATACTATCATAACTTAATTCAAGGTATGCAGAGGGGTTTTCCTTCCGCAAGGCATTCGCCTGCCCATTTGTGAGGGTATGGGGCACATATCCGATCAATGGGTCGTGCGCGGATGTTTGGTCGGTAAGCACGTCCACCTTTATATTTCTTTCAATAAGCCTTTGCAGTAATAGTACCGCATTACACAACACACCAATACTCAACGCTTCGCCATTTACTTTAGCTTCCATAGCCCTGTCAATCGCCGCATCTATATCAGTATATTTAACATCAAGATACCGTGTTTCAATACGTTTATCAATGCGCCATTCCTCCACTTCGGCTATCAACGCCACTCCTTCATTCATGGTTATAGACAATGGCTGCGCCCCACCCATGCCACCCAGGCCGGCTGTAACGCTTAAAGTTCCTTTTAGCGAGCCGCCAAAATGCTTATTGGCAACAGCGGAAAAAGTTTCATAGGTACCCTGTACAATACCCTGCGATCCTATATATATCCAGCTACCGGCCGTCATTTGTCCGTACATCATCAGCCCTTTTTTCTCAAGCTCGTCAAAATGCTCCCAGGTGGCCCATTTAGGTACTAACTGCGAATTTGAAATCAGTACCCTGGGGGCATCTGTATGTGTTTTTAATATGCCAACGGGCTTGCCACTCTGCACTAACAATGTTTCATCATTTTCCAGGTCCTTCAGTGCAGCAATAATATTAAACAACGCCTCATGATTACGCGCAGCTTTGCCGCGGCCTCCGTACACGATTAGGTCTTCAGGCTTTTCTGCTACGGCAGGGTCTAAGTTATTCAGCAGCATACGCAGCGCCGCTTCCTGTATCCAGCCTTTGCAATTTAGCTTTGTACCGGTTGGTGTTTTGGGAATTGAAAGAACCATGATTAGTACGATTTAAAATGATTAAAGTGATTTTTTTTGGTGCTAAGCTGTTGAATAAGGCTGGGCTGTTGTTGCGTCGCACACTGCGGCTGTTGGAATAATATTGATTATTAAAACCATTTGTATTCTTTCCATCTTTTTATATTAGCCTTCGAAGCACCACACTGGAAAAGAATTTTCTCAACGTCTTCTCCATCAACTGGCCACTCGACAGGGAAAACAATAAAATCATCAGTAACCGGCACTTGCCCTTTCAGCTTAGATTGCGTCATTAGTTTGGCCGTCTCTGTTAACATCTTTACACCCGCATCCCAATTATCAGTCTTTTCAATCATTTGGTAAAATTCCGCATATAATTCGTCCAATTCAGGGGGTTGGTTATCTATTGCATACGAAAACATACCCGACATGAACAAATATTTGTTGCTTTCATTTAAAGCATCAATTTTATTCTTTTCATGAATCACACAAACATTTGGGCGATAACTATCGCAGTAACTATATGTTAACTCAACAACAAAAAGCGGATGCCTATAATTTTCACCCTTCAAGACTTCTATTAAATAGTCACAGTAAATATTGGCAAGTTCTCTTATTATTTGTTTAAGCCCCTTTTTTGAAGGTTTCAGATAATCAATACCACTCTCGCCATTATTAAAAAATCTTTCTATTTTTAAAAGCTGGTCATCTGCATTATAAGAATAATCATCGCGGTATCTGAATTCGCCAAGGCCGGAATTACCGAGGCCGTAAGCTTTATATATCTTGTTGTTCACATAGTCAAATTCACGAACATCATATAAAAAATTAAAGGTGTCTTGGCGAACACCTTTAAAAATATTTTCAAAAGGGTCTGACACATCCAGACCTGAGTGTGTGTTTCCATTAACATTAAAATATTGGCGCGCAACTTTATTTTTCTTGTCGAATTTAATCCGATTAATTGAAGCTACTACTCCAGATGTTACACAAAATTCAATGTACTCAATCAGCCCTTCTTCTCTTCTATAAAAGCCGAACCATTCTATTTTATTAAATACATGCCAAGACCTTGAAGTGACTGGAAAACCTGTTACATCAAAACCATATTCGTGATAATTTTCTACGCCGGAAGGCGGTTCAGCAAGCATTTTACCACCTGCACGCAATTTACCGGCATTATAATCTTTTAAATTATACCTTGAACCATCAGCATATTTCTTTGAAACAACTTTTGCTTCATAAACAGGAATGTTACCAATCTCTTTGTGGGCATCAACCCACCGTTGTATCAATTCTTTTTTTAAAATCTGTAAACTGCCTTCCATAAAATCATTGATTGCTATTACAAACATTTTTTGATTTCCAAAATTTCATCTACAGAAAAAATATCTAAAGACAGTGTTAACTTTATTAACTCGTTTTATAGGTTGTACGCATGTGTGTATTAGCCCATTCTTCAATTTTTTCTTTACCCCATCCCTTTTCTTCAAACAATTTATCCATTTCTTCCGTAGCCCTTTGCGCAAAATATCGTTTTGCATAATCCCGGATTGCCTCCCAATCCTCATCAGGGATCTTTGCCGAAAACATTTTGAGCAAGTCAAGCTGCGCAATTGTAAATCTTCCTGATGGCATTATTTCATCCGCTTCCATAACACATAATTTTCCTAAAGTTACAAAATACCTTCATTTTCTCCCAATCCCTGCTATCCCGCAAAATCCCAGTCCCTCACAAATGCAATCGCCTTCACCATATCATCGTGCAATACCCTGTCTTCTTCATTAAAGCTCACAACTTTTCTAAAAGATGCATGTAATTCTTCTAGTACCGGCGATGTTTTCAACGGCCGCCTAAAATCCAATGCCTGGGCTGCGCTCAGCAATTCTATCGCCAATACTTTCTCCACATTATTTATCAACCGTAAACATTTGGTTGCCGCATTGGCGCCCATGCTCACATGGTCTTCCTGGTTATTGGATGATGAAATAGAATCAACGGATGCGGGCGTGCACAATTGCTTATTCTCACTTACAATACCTGCAGCTGTATACTGCGGTATCATGAAGCCGCTGTTCAATCCCGCTTCTTTTACCAGGAACATAGGCAGGTCACGCTGGCCGCTTATTAGCTGATAGATCCTTCTTTCGCTAATATTGGCAAGTTCACTCATAGCGATCGCTAAAAAATCCAAATGCAATGCCAAAGGCTGGCCATGAAAATTACCGCCGCTTACTATTAAGTCTTCTTCGGGGAAAATATTCGGGTTATCTGTTACAGAGTTTATTTCTATAAGAAAAACATTCAGCACATTATCAAAAACATCTTTGGTAGCGCCATGTACCTGCGGCACACAACGAAATGAATAGGGATCCTGTACCTGCTTTTTTGATCTTGCAATTATTTCGCTTCCCTGCAAATATTCATTAATAGCTTTTGCTGTTTCAACCTGCCCTTTGTGCGGGCGTATCCTTTGTATGTAAGGGTGCAATGGCTCGGTAATACAATTAAATGCGTCAAAGGATAGCGCAGTAATAAGGTCTGCCATCTTTATTAAATGCGCGGCTTTATTTAAGCAATACATTCCATACGCGCTCATGAACTGCGTACCATTTATTAAGGCCAGCCCTTCCTTGCTTTGCAGGCTTATTGGTTGCCAACCAAATCTTTCTAAAATCTCACCAGCTGGTTTTCGCGTCCATTCGTTACCATTCACATCGGTTCGCGTTAATTCGTTTTCATTCGTGTTACTTCGCGTCCACACTTCCCCCAAACCCAATAATGGCAAACTCAAATGACTAAGCGGGGCAAGGTCACCGGATGCTCCGAGTGAACCCTGCGTATATATAACGGGCAAAACATCGCTATTATACATCTCCATAAGGCGGTTCACAGTATCCATTTGAACACCGCTGTTACCATAGCTGAGTGATTTTATTTTTAGCGCCAGCATCAGTTTCACTATATCTTTTGGCACCTCGTCCCCAAGGCCGCAGGCATGGGAGACCAATAGGTTATACTGTAGTTTCTCTACCTGGTTTGCATCTATTTTTACATTTTGCAAAAATCCAAACCCGGTATTAATACCATAAAACAACTCATCGCTTTCTTCCATTTTACTGTCAAGGTATTGCCGGCAAGCTGTTATATTTCGTTCTGCTTCTTTTGAAACAGATATTTTCTGCTTACTACCGAGCAACTCTTTAACCTGCTGAAAACTTAGCCAGTTATCTCCTAAGGGCAAATAATTATTCATGGCAAACAATCTTTATAAATGATCTTCTATCCTTTCAAACAAAGCTTTTTCCTGTAATTTATCCTCAATCTGTGTAAGGGCGAGGAGAATTTTCCCGCTTTCTGCTGCTCCTCCGCCCAATTCATTCATTGCTTTTTGCAATGCATCCCATACTGGTTGAATTTTTTGTAGAAGCTTTTGTCCCTTAACTGTAAACGCCACTACTTTATGGCGCGCATCTTTTTTGGACACAGTCGATTTTATAAGCCCTTTTTCCTGAAGGCTGCTTACCATTTGGCTTGCGGCTGAATGGCTGATTCCCAATTCATTGGATATTTGTCTTATAGAAACTTCTCCTTCCTGCGAAAGAATATAAAACACCGGGAACCACGCCGCATCAAATGGTATTTTGTGCGATTTGTAAATATTGTTCACATCGCTTAAAAAAGCTTCACTAAGCCTTCGCAACCTGCTGCCAAACACCAGGAAGCCCAAATTCCGGTAAAAATTCATAATTATATAAGTGCTTATACAATATCGAAGGTAATGATTAGGATTATAACGCCAAATAAAATTTTTATTCTACAAATTGATTAAGTTTTAAAATTTGGCACAGTATTAGACTAATTGTAAGCAAAAGCAAAACTGTGAAAAATAAAGAATTTACGCCGTTGTTATTATTAATCGTTAGCATGGTTTTAATGACTGTTAGTATTATCCTTAAGAGTTTACTTATTATTGCAGGGGCTACAGGCTTGGTTGTCGCATGGTTTCTGTGCATTGACAGGCTTCTAACTTCTTCAAAACTATCCCTATCGGCAAGGTTGCTTTTTGCCGGGGCTGTAATAGGGCTGCCTGTATTTGTAACAGTTGTTATGAGTTAGTACTGCAATCTCTCAACAAAATTCATCGTTACATTTTATTTATTATTCTGCCACCGTTCATACAATAAGTTTAGAACGTACATAGGGTTAATCGTATTTTTAACGGGTAATTTACTCACCATGATAAAATATGTTTTAACCTGTTTTATTATATATATCCTGTTTACCGGATGCCAAACCAATAGTGAAATACCTGCCATGTTTCACAAAGATGCATATCACACAGGCGCTTACCAATCAACTAATTATCCTTTCTTCGGCGATCTAAAATGGAAATTTAAAACAAACGGAAAAGTATTTTCATCACCTGCTGTAATGGACGGCATTGCTTACATTGGCAGCGAAGACAGTAATTTATATGCCATAGATATAACCAATGGGCAACTAAAATGGAAGTTTTTAACTGGTGGCGCGGTACATTCTTCTCCCGCAGTTTACAACAACACTGTTTACTTTGGAAGCTTTGACGGGTTTTATTATGCTGTTGACGCGGCCACAGGTAACTTAAAATGGAAATTTAAAACAAACGGCGAAAAACATTTCGGTTTAAAAGGGTTATGGACAATGAAACCTGCGGATGAATTTATGGAAGACCCCTATGATTTTTTTCTTTCATCCCCTGCAGTATCAGGTTCAACTGTTTATTTTGGCAGCAGCAATGGCAATGTATATGCGTTAAATACCACAACCGGAAACCTTGAATGGCAATTTAAAACAAACGGTGTAGTACACACAAGCCCCGCAGTTTACAATAATACAGTTTATATTGGCAGCTGGGATATGTACCTGTATGCAATCGACGCGAAAACAGGCAAAGAAAAATGGAAATTTAAAACCGGGTATGATACCAGCTATCATTTATTGGAAGGTATACAGGCATCACCGGCATTATACAATAACATGGTTTACCTTGGTGCAAGGGATGGCTTTTTTTATGCGCTAAATGCTGAAACTGGCACTTTGGCGTGGAAATATTCCGCCAATAATTCCTGGGTGCTTACCACTGCGGCAATAAAAGATAGTGTTGTTTATATGGGCACATCAGACACTTATCTTTTTCTTGCTTTTAATGCCCAAACGGGGAAAGAGATTTTTAAGACAAAAGCAAACGGGTATGTTTATTCATCACCTGCATTAGCCGGCAATACTGCCTATTATGGGGACTTTACCGGCCAATTGTTTGCAGTTGATATTACTAATGGCAAAATAACCGATACCTGGTTAACGGATGGAAGAAGGAAATATGCATCAGAGGTTTTAAAAGATAATAACATTGATTTCGCTTACCTGGTGAAAGGTGCTGATCTTGCTTTATACTCAAATACAGTTGTGGGCATGAATAAATTATACACGCTTGGCCCCATTATTTCAAGCCCCTCAATTCAGGATGGAGTGATATTTTTTGGAAGCGCGGATGGATATGTTTACGCTTTGAATTTGCTTGATAAAAAACCAGGCCAATAAAACAATTTTATTTTGCTTTCAATTTTTTTATGATGAGTTCTGCAGCCATGCGGCCCGTTTCAGCCCCTCCATTCATAAAACCCTGGGAGGCTATGCTGCAATGTTCCCCCGCGAAATAAAGGCTGTCAACCGGCTCAAATTGTGCTCCTGAAATAGTGGTGTACTGCCCGGCTTTTAACGACATGTAGCTACATTTACTGAAGGGGTAGTCAGGCCAATTCCAGTATTGCAGCTTGCCATTAAATTGATCTTTTGTACCCGGATAAATTTCATCTAACTGCATTACCGATTGCTGCTGCATTAAATTGAAGTCACCCTTCCCTACATTTAAGCCCCGAATCCCTCCGGGTGCGATTGTAAAAACACCCGCGCCTTGATTATTATTTTGCATTTGTGTACTGTCATAGCCATTCATTAATCCATTATCCGTAAATGTATATCCTGCATATCCCTGTTTACGCCACACTCTTTCTTTTACGCCCACAAAAATTTTTGAGTTGGTGCCATAACCGGATTGTTTGATGGCATTTTGTTTCCATGCAGGCAATGATAGCTTGATATCCACATCCCGCAGTACGGTAAATGGCAAAGTAAGTATTACTATGTCTGCTGTAATATCTTCCTGCTTATTCTTGTCTTTATTAAACGTAAGTATGTATTGATTGCTGCTATTTTGCTTAATGGCCACCAGCATTCTATCAGTAAGCACCTGCCCATTTAACTGATCGGCAAGAGCATGGCATAATTTTTCATTACCGCCTGTTACTGAAAAACGTTCGTCGCTGTTACCATAAATGCTAAATTCATCCTTATCAGTAATCGTCATTAATCCGAGGAAGTTTATGGCAGATTGCTCACTGGCTTCCATGCCATATTCTGCGGTATAAACATTATTGATAAATGATTTAAACCATCCGTTTATACCAAGTTTTTCAACATATTGCATAATAGTCATATTATCAAGGGCTATATCCGTTGCAGTATGTTTTACATAAGAAAGGTCCGGGGAAATAGACGCAATATCTTTTTTTAACCGTTGTATCACCGGCTGCAATGCGTCCATTACGTCCTTCAATTGATAATGTGTTTTATCAAAGTAATACGAATACTCTTTAAGCGTCAATTCTCCGGGGCTTTTTCTGTCAATGGTGGGCAGGTTAAAATGTTTTACCAGGTTTCGCATATCTGCATGGCTTGTATCTATAAACTCTCCGCCCATCTCCGTCCATAAGCCATTTCCCATTACATCAGGCACGGAGAAAATCCTTCCTCCTATCCTGCCGCTTGCTTCATACACGTTTGCAGTATAACCAGCCTGTTTTAATACATACGCGGCATGCAAACCCGCAATACCTGCACCAATAATGGCAATTGACGGTTGTGTTTTTTTATTAAAAGCATTACAAGCCTGGTAAAGCCCAAGCGCACCTGCAGCGGCGCCCATTTTGGCAACATCACCTGCAAAACGGCGCCGCGATATGAAATTACTTTCCTGTTCTTCTGCAAAAGATTGAACGTCTTTAATTTTTTTTTCGTGGGCGATGGAGGAGAAATGAAAGGCTTTTTTTAGTTGATTAAGAGCAGATAGTTTTAGTGTTTGCCTGCGGCTAAAAAGCATAAAATTTTATTTCGTGAGGGTCATAGCAGTTATAATCAATGTGTTATGACCGAAAGCTGTAAGTTAGGAAAGCCTTTTTGACTTAAAAAATTAATTGGGAAAAATATTGATTACCCCGCGTTAAAACAGTTCTTTTTTCATTAGCCAATCCCTTTGTGGTTCCGTTCCCAATACAAAGTTGTGTTCCCCGAAAATGGCAAACCCTTGTTTCGTGTAAAAGGCCAGGGCAATTTTATTTTCCTCCCATACCCCAAGCCATATTATCTCAAAACCCTGTTGTTTAGCTGTTTCACAAGCATGATTAATAAGTTTCTTCCCTATTTGCATTCCCTTGTATTTGCCTAATACATAAATACGTTCAATTTCTATATGTTTTGCACCAACTAATTCGGCAGGCTCATCAACCGTGCGTATTTTAATATAACCTGCAAGTTCATCATCTGCAAAAGCAAGAAAATACTGCATGGCAGCATCACTAAGTTCGCTCAATACCTGACTGTAATTAAAATAATTTTCAATGTACAAACGCATGTTTTCAGGCGTGTTGTACGCAACATAGGTATCTGTGAATGTTATAATGCTAAATTGCTGCAACTGCAATACATCCGTTGTTTCTGCAGGCCTTATACTTACAATAATTTCTGCCATCCTTTGTCATTGTCCGTCAGGGGGAATATTACAGGGTTTGCCTTTTAGGGGGCCACCGCCTTCTTCTTTCCTTTTACAAACAGGCGGCAATAATTTATAGCTGTCATCAGTAGCCTTTACACTATCTGCATCATAACCTGCGTTCGCAATAGACGTACGAAGGTATTCAAGAGTTATCCTGTCCGGGGCATATTTAATGCGGACAGTAGCGTTGAACATGTTAACGATCACGTCGAACACGCTTGCTTCATCATTGGGGCCGGTTTCTTTCATGAGATATTTTACCAGGCGTTCTTTGCATTCCCAGCACTTCATTTGCGGAACACTTATCGTTGCCCAAACAGCTTTTTTCTGCATATCCTGAGCACGCACAGTAAATGAAATTGCAGCGGACAGTAATAAAAATAGAATCTTTTTCATAAAATTTCTATTAGCTAACTTTTAAATTCCCTGCCAGTTTGCAGGGTCTTCACGCCATTGTAATAATGTTTTTTCCGTTTCAGGATTTATAGAGCCTTTTTCCAAAGCTAAACTAATCAATGTAGAATAATTTGTTAAGGAATGATAAGCGACCCCTGCTTCTGCAAAGGCATTTTGCGCTGTGGCAAACCCATAATTAAAAATTGACACCATGCCCACTACTTCAACACCGGCAGCCCTTAAAACATCCACCACCTGCAGGCTGCTTTTTCCTGTTGAAATAAGGTCTTCTATTACCAATGCTTTCTGGCCTTTTTCATAATACCCTTCAATCTGGTTTCCAAGGCCATGCTCTTTTGGCTTGGGCCGCACGTATATAAATGGCAGCTTCAATTGGTCGGCCGCCATGGCGCCCCAGGCAATGCCCGCGGTAGCCACCCCGGCAAGCAGCCCTGCACCGCCAAATTTTTCAAATATAACATTGCACAATTCACTTTTTATAAAATCCCGTACGTAAGGAAATGATAATACTTTACGGTTATCGCAATAGATAGGGCTTTTCCAGCCGCTTGCCCAGGTAAAAGGCTGTGAGGGGCTAAGTTTAACCGCCCCAGCGTGTAACAATTTTTCCGCTACTGCTTTTTCGTTTGATAACATGAGTAAAATAATATTTATAATGCGCGAAAGTAACTATTAAATTAACTTAAGGTAAATTGCATGTGCTATTTAGTAAAAATTCGTGTTTGAAAATTAACACTATGAAAAAAATTATAGCCGCAGGAGGATTAATTACCAATGATAAAAATGAATTATTATTGATCTTCCGCAGGGGTAAATGGGACCTTCCAAAAGGCAAACTGGATGAAGGGGAAAGCATCGAAGCGTGTGCACTGCGCGAGGTAAGGGAAGAAACAGGCTTAAAGGATATTGCATTACAAAAATTCATTGGTATTACTCAACATGAATATTTTGACACTCATATTAATGCAGATGTACTAAAAGAAACGCACTGGTACCTTATGAATGCTGCCCCGGGCCAAAATATTACTCCCCAAACAGAAGAGGACATAGAAGAAATAGAATGGGTGAGGAAGGAAATACTTGATATATATTTGAACAATACCTATCCAAACATTATTGAGATAATTAATAAGTATTTATTGAGTGAAGGATCCTGAACGGATGATATTTGATATAGTACCAATAGTGCTAAAATAAAACCGGGCTGTTTATAAAAAACAGCCCGGTTATCATTTAATGATAAGTTAAATAGGGTAATTAGAAGGCAATACAACACTGTCGGGCGCATGTATTTCTTCAACCAATACCTCGCCATTTATAAAATTCAGTATATCCTGGTTAAGCTGCTCCTTATGGGTATAAAAAAGGCCATGTGGTGCACCATCATAAACTAAATAGTGGTTATCACTTATTAGTTCGGCTGTTTTGTTGCCACTCATTTCTATTGGCACTATTTTATCAGCGTCGCCGTGAATGATAAGCGTTGGAACATTTACGGCTTCCATATCCTGCCTGAAATCGGTTTGTGCAAAAGATTTGGCGCATTCCTGGGTGGCTATCGGGGAAGCAAATGAGGCCAACATCCGGTAATATTCTAAAAGCGGTGCGCTTACGGGGTGATTAAGCATGCCTATTCCAAAAAAATCTCTGCCAAAGCCGTCCAGGAACTCAACACGGTCTTTTTTAATATTAGCCAGCATTTCTTCAAATACTTCTGAATCAATACCGTCTTCGTTATCATCAGTTTTTAGCATGTAAGGGGTAACAGAACCGACAAGTACCAGTTTAGCGATCCTTTCTCCGCCATAAAGGCTTAAATAACGTACTGCTTCTCCCCCACCCATTGAAAATCCAACCAATACAACATTTTTAAGGTCAAGTTCATCCAGCACGCTTTTAAGGTCGGCGGCAAGTGTATTGTAATCGTAACCACCTATGGGCCTTGAAGATTTGCCAAAGCCCCGCCTGTCATAGGTAATACATCTAAAGCCTTGTGTGGCAAGTTCAACAACCTGGTATTCCCACATTTCCTGGCTAAGCGGCCAGCCATGAATAAATACAATGGGCTGCCCTTTACCAAGGTCTTCATAATAAAGTTTTACCTCTTCAGAGGAAGAGGCATTCTTTGTTTTAATGTAATTCATAAGTTAAGTTTGAATAGTTAATTAATTAACAGGATACGCCATAAAAAACATACCACATTACCCATATATTTTTAAACAGGCAAAATATTAACGATACTTATAAAGCCGCTTGTGTATTAATATAAAAAACCGGCGTTAAATTGGCATACCTTGGGTAACCTAAACTTTAGTTATGCGCCGTAGCCGAAGGTCAAAAGCTGAATATGGTATTGATGCTCCCCGAATGGGTATGATTATATTATTGGCGGTAATAGCCGCTTTAGTTATTGCCGTTTTACTTCATAGTTCAACTAACACAACAGCAAAGGCCGCAGGCAATATTATTTTCTCACTTTCCCCCACAGGAATAATCATTCTTTTTCTTGCACTACTGTATGTAAAAGTGGAAAAATTCCGGCACCGCGACAGGATGCTTAACATGCTTACATGGAAGGGCAATGAAACAGTGCTTGATGTTGGCACCGGGCGTGGCCTGCTTATGATAGGCGCTGCAAAACGGCTAATAACAGGCAAAAGTTTTGGCATTGATATTTGGAATACAAAAGACCTGAGCAATAACAGTTACAGGGCTGTAATGGCCAATGCAATACTGGAAGATGTAAAAGAAAAGGTAACGGTATTAAACGCTGATGCACAAAATATACCGATTGAAGATAACTATTTTGATTATGTAGTTTCTAATCTTTGTATTCACAATATAAGCGACAGAGAAGGCAGGGCCAAAGCCTGCAGTGAAATTATGCGGGTACTAAAACCCGGGGGTGTTGCATTAATTTCTGATTTCACGCATACCCGGGAATATGCAGAAGAGTTTAAGAAAATGGGATATGAAACCACAAGAACTTTTTCTTTTCTTATCGCCCCCGTTTTATTGCACATAGTTAAAGTAGTGAAGCGTTAAAATAAAAATGGCGTCCCAAAAATAGCATTATTTTCGTTGTATTGTGTAACTTTACAATTTACTTTATGATTTTATCTTTTAAACATAAGGGTTTGCAACTATTCTGGGAAACCGGTAATGGAAGTAAATTGCCTTCTGACCAAAAGAATAAGATAAGATTGATCCTGGATGCTATAAACGATGCGAGTATTGTACCGCAAGACTTTTTACCTTTTAGAAATTGGAAAATTCATCCTTTAGCCGGTGGCTACGAAGGGTATTGGAGTTTAACAGTGAAAGAAAATTGGCGTATTATTTTTAAGTTTGATGGCAAAAATGCCTATGATGTTGAATATATTGATTATCATTAAAATATTATAAAATGAAAAGAGGAATAAAGCACAATACGCATCCCGGCGAGTTATTAAGAGAAGAAATTATTAAGGCCAACGGGTTGTCTATTACAGACACAGCCAATTTATTAGGAATAACGAGGTCAAATTTATCTAATATAATAAATGAAAAAACAGCCATCAGTCCATTAATGGCGCTGCGTATTGCAAAAGTGTTTGGGGGCAATGCGGAATTATGGGTAAGAATGCAGGCAAGCCATGACCTTAGAGAAGCAGAAGTAACCGCAAAAAATTTGTATTTAAAGCCTTATAAATATGAAGTTGCGCGCTAAATTGACGCGTAGCAGCATAAATTTAATTGTTGCGCCATTTATTTAATGATTATTCCGAGGGAGGGACTTAATTAAAAATTCAAACTGAAACATTACATTGTGTTCAGATTTTTCTCCTTGTAGCAAATATGTTCAATATTTTATGACCCATAAAATCACAATGCACATTTTTACTAAGCGAACAGTATCCGGGAGATTATACATTACCTCTCATCTGCTATTAATTGTATTACTTCTTTTCTCAAGCATTTCTACAGCAAATGCCCAGGATATAAACAGCTATTTTCAAAAGATAAGAAACAACGAGGCCGAATTAACCGCATTCTTCTCCCAAATGCCAAAAGGCGGCGACCTGCATAACCACCTCTCCGGAGCAATTTATGCTGAAACTTATGTTGACTTTGTTGTACAAAAAGATTACTATATTAATACCACTACCTTACAGGTACTGGAAAAACCATTAGCCGGAAAAGAATGGGTTCGTTTCTCAACCTTGGCAGAGAACGGCACGCAGGCAGACTATATAGCGAGGCTAATGCAAAAATGGTCAGTTAAGGATTATAATTATGTAAGCTATCCGTCGGATAAACTATTTTTTGAAACATTTCCCCTTTTTGATATAGCGAGTAAAAACACTGTGGACACGGGTTTGATTGAATTGAAGAACAGGGCGATGAGCGAGCACGTTAGTTATCTTGAGATCATGACCGGGATATATGGAGATAAAGATATTAAGATGCCTGGGTTGCCATTAGACAACTCATTAGAACAAGCCCAGCAAAACCGGGATACAGCCTTAACATCTAGGATACTGGATACTATTTTCAACTCGATAATAACAAAAGTAAAACCCATAGCGCTGAACAATGATAATTATATTTCAGGCCTGCATTGGAAACATGCCATAGACGATTCAGATTTTACTATGAGGTACCTATTTGCCTTTAGCCGGATAGGTAAGCCATCTGTTATTTTTACGAAGATGCTGCTTGCCTTTGAAGCAGTAGCTTTAGACACAAGCAGCCTTGTAGTGGGCGTAAATATAGTAGCCCCTGAAAATAACGATATCTCCATGCACGATTACTGGCTGCACATGCAAATGTTTAAGTACCTGCATAATAAAGCACAGTTAAATAAGGTTAAATATTCACTTCATGCAGGTGAGCTTGCGCTTGGCATGGTAAAACCGGAAGAGCTTACCTGGCATATAAATGCCGCAGTTTATACTGCGGGCGCGAACAGGATTGGCCACGGGGTTGATCTTCCTTATGAAAACAATCCCTACGAATTGCTGAATTATATGGCGCAGCACAAGATAGCCATAGAAATAAACCTGTTTAGCAATGAGTTTATCTTAAAGGTTAGTGGCGACAGGCACCCCATAATGCTGTACAAGCGTTTTAATGTTCCTATTGTTATAAGTACGGATGATGCAGGTGTGCTCAGAAGCAATTTGATAGAACAGTATGTATTGCTTGCCAGCCGTTATAAAGACATTAGCTACAAGGATATTAAACAATTTGTTTACAATAGCATAACGTACAGCTTTATCAAAGACGCTGCCTTGAAGGAGAGGTTAACATCACAACTTGACAAGCAGTTTAGCCAGTTTGAGCAAAAAGTATTGGCTACAGGGCACTACTTGTAAATCGAAAAAACATGACGAAGGAATTCCTGTATAATTTCATTAAGCAACATACTTTAGGTGTTCTATCCACTATCTCTCCTGGAAACAAACCGGAAGCGGCTGTAGTGGGCATTGCTGTTTCAGAAGAGCTTGAGATCATTTTTGATACGGTAAAGCCGTCCCGTAAATATCAGAATATTACGCAAAATAATCTTATTGCTTTTGTAAAAGGATGGGATAATGAAACAACCCTGCAATACGAAGGGGAAGCTGCAGAACTAACCGGCGCTGATGCTGGAAAGTATAAAGAAATTTACTTTTCTGTTTTTGCTGACGGAAGGCAAAGAGCAGAAACATGGCCCGGGCTTGTGCATTTTAAAGTCACGCCCAAATGGATCAGGTACAGCAATTATAATGCTCCTGTGAATATTGAAGAAATGTCGTTTTAAGAGAAAGAAATTAAAGTTAAATGCCGTTGATGTTACGCATGCTTAACTACAGAGAATGGAACTGATATGCCAAGCCCTATCTGGCTTTGCAATTGCAAGCCCGGGCTTGTGCCATTGGGCCCAAATTGCCTTACATTGTCGTCATAGATCAAATTAAGGTTGTATGTTGCTAAAAGATATTTATTGATCTTGAAACTAAAAAAATTGGTCATATACATATCCACGTTCTGCGGGTTTTGGGCATAATTACTAAAGAGATCTATTCTTCCCTTATATACAATATTTTTACCAAAGGCGTGTGTATAATTTATTGATGCAAATGCACCGAACTGGTTAAATACATGCTTAAAAGAATCAACACCGTAAGTACCTTCCTTTGATAAGGTTGGGTTTACCACAAGTGTTGTGCGGTTTGTAATGGCCGATAAAAATATGGAAAGGTCTTTATAGGGTTTATAATCAACACCAACAGATAAAAGTATATAGCCGGGTGACAGGAAGGTAGATGCGAAAGTTTTTTGAGTACCATTATAGCTAAACCCATCAAAAAATTGCGATCGAAAATCAAAAAGTGCAGAAAGGTATAGTTTTTTTACAGTATCAACGTTAAACCCGTATTTCGATAAAAAATCAATCCTGTCATCATTTTTCTGGCTGCCTAAGCTGGATGATTCAATGTAGCCAAGATTAAAATCAACATTATTATCCCAGGTTTGTTTTTTGTATTTATAAAAAACATAATAATTCACATACGTGGTTAATGCTAAAGAGAAATTATCTCCGCCTGCAGCCCAATTCTTTTGCGACCCCTGCGCCATGTTAAGATTAGCCAGGCCACCCCTTTTCCAACGCCACTTTGTGGTATCGGCAGGCTTGGTTATTGTTCTAAAAACTTCTGTGGGTAAAGTTCTTACCGGTATATCATTCTGTGAAAAACAACTTATGCAAAGCGAAACAAACAATATGAGCAATAGTGTTACTTTCTTCATGTGCCTGGCTAATAAACTATGATGCGCAAATATAACTTTGCACAGGTAGAAAAAACTGTTAAATCACTGACAAACTGGCATTCACATGTTTTTTAACTATTTTTGCAAACTAAACTTTTTATAACGGATGGAATTGGTGGAAACTATACACAAAGTGCATAACGAAAGCAGGCAGGGGGAGGCTTATGCGCCTTTTGATGAAGTTAATAAATACCATAAAAAATTCTACATCGAAAGCTATGGGTGCCAGATGAATTTCAGCGATAGCGAGATCGTTGCTTCTATATTACATAAAGAGGGCTTTGGTGCAACCCGCAACTTCCAGGATGCCGATCTTGTTTTATTAAATACCTGTTCAATACGTGAAAAAGCGGAGCAAACAATCCGCAAACGTTTAACAGAATTTAAAAAAGTAAAAGAGGCACGGCCGGGAATGCTTATCGGGGTGCTTGGCTGCATGGCTGAACGCCTGAAAGCAAAATTATTAGATGAAGAAAAGCTTGTTGATATTGTAGTTGGCCCTGATGCCTACCGCAGTTTACCAGGCCTGGTTGAAGAAGCTGAAACAGGACACAAGGGAGTAAATGTATTATTAAGCAGGGACGAAACCTATTCGGATATATCACCGGTGCGCTTAGACAGTAATGGCGTAACTGCTTTTATTTCAATCATGCGTGGTTGCAACAATATGTGCAGCTTTTGCGTGGTACCTTTTACCCGCGGCCGGGAGCGAAGCAGGGATGCATATTCTATTATAGCCGAAGCCGAAGGTCTTTTTGCAAGAGGGTTTAAAGAAGTAACGTTGCTTGGACAGAATGTAGATAGTTATTACTGGGTGACGCCCCCGCCCCCCGTCCGACCGGGTCATCCGGGCGGCCCTAAAGAGGAGGAAGAAAAAAACGCTGACCTTGTTTCAACTACTTTGGGAGGGCAATTAGAAGGAGCCGTAACCTTTGCAAACCTGCTGGAGATGGTTGCGCAAATAAACCCTCAACTTAGGGTACGTTTTAGCACCTCTCACCCAAAAGATATAACAGAAGATGTATTGCGCACCATGGCCAAATACGAAAACATTTGCAAATACATTCATTTACCGGTGCAAAGCGGCAGCTCGAGAATATTGCAATTGATGAACCGCACTTACACGCGCGAATGGTATATGGCGAAAGTTGACCAGGTAAAAAATATTATGCCGGACTGCGGAATAACAAGCGATATTATTTCGGGATTTTGCACGGAAACGGAGCAAGACCATAAAGATACGTTGTCTGTAATGCAATACTGCGGATACGATTTTAGCTATATGTTCTTTTATAGTGAAAGGCCCGGAACACTTGCAGCTAAAAGATATGCGGATGATGTGCACATTGATGTAAAGAAAAGACGGTTGCAGGAGATAGTTGAATTGCAGGGCGGCCTCTCGAGGGAAAGTAATAAACGGGATATTGGCAAAACATTTAAGGTATTGATTGAGGGGGAAAGCAAAAGAAGCAGCGGTGACTGGATGGGAAGGAATACCCAAAATAAAGTGATCGTTTTTGCCAAAGAAAATTATGAATTGAACAAAGGAGATTATGTTTTGGTTAAAGTAAATGATTGCACACAAGCAACATTATTGGGAGAGATAGTAAAAAATTAAAGTTTAAAGAATGGACATTCAGTCAATTAAGAACCGATTTGGGATAATAGGAAATTCACCGGCATTAAACCATGCGCTAAATGTAGCCGTGCAGGTTGCATCAACTGACCTTAGCGTGCTTATAGTGGGTGAAAGCGGCGTGGGTAAAGAAGTTTTTTCACAGATCATTCATGCGCTGTCATCGCGCAAGCATAATTCGTTTATTGCCGTTAACTGCGGCGCCATACCTGAAGGTACGATAGATTCTGAATTATTCGGCCACGAAAAAGGCTCTTTTACCGGCGCTGTTGACAGCCGCAAAGGCTATTTTGAAACAGTAAGCGGCGGTACTATTTTCCTGGACGAAATAGGTGAAATGCCGCTTGGCACGCAGGCAAGGTTATTACGCGTGTTAGAAACAGGTGAGTTTATCCGCGTAGGCTCTTCCAAAGTACAAAAAACAGATGTACGCGTAATTGCAGCTACTAACCGCGAGCTGCTTGAATTTACGCTCAACGGCAAGTTCAGGCAAGACCTGTATTATCGTTTAAGCACTGTTCCTATCCGCGTCCCGTCGCTGCGGGACAGGAAAGAAGATATTCCTTTATTATTCCGCAAATTTGTAATAGACTTTGCGGAGCGTTACAAAACCAATGCTGTTCAACTGGATGATGAAGCAAAAAGCCTGTTAATTAACTATCCATGGCCGGGCAATGTGCGGGAATTGAAGAACATTGCAGAACAAATTTCTGTGTTAAGCACACAGCCAATTATAACAGCCAGTGAGTTAAGGAAGTTTTTGCCTGAAAAAATAGTAAACCGTTTGCCTGTTTTAGCGAGTAATACCCCCCAAACCAGCGGGGAATTTGCCAATGAGAGGGAAATACTATACAAGCTTTTTTTCGACATGAAAAAAGATGTTACAGAGCTAAAGAAAATGTTCCTTGAAATTTTGCAAAACCCGTCAATGGCGGGCACCGCTGCGCGTTTCGCTCACGAATCGTTGATGAATGACCATGCGCTTAACGGCGAACAAAAACAAATGTATGATGTGCCTGCAGTAATGCAGCAAAACAATTTTCAGCCAGGCCAGCCGATGTCTTCGGGCCAGCCGGTGATCATAAATCATGACGATGAAATTCATCAGCATGAAGTAGTGGAAGAATCGCTCAACATAATGGATAAAGAAAAGGAGTTGATAGAAAAAGCGCTGAAAAAGCACAAAGGAAAACGAAAAGATGCATCGCTCGACCTGGGTATAAGCGAAAGAACTTTATACCGTAAGCTTAAAGAATATGACATTAATGAATAAAAACAGCTATATGAAGTTTACAATTATCAACAGGAACAAAATTTCCATCATCTTTTTTTTAATCGTAGCTGTTTGCGTGTGTATTACGTCCTGCGGCATATATACTTTCAGAGACGTAAGCATACCTGATAATGTAAAAACAATAAAGATCAATTATATTGAAAATCATGCAAGCATTGTAAATCCGCAGTTAAGCTCAAAGATTACTGACCAGTTTAAACAAAAAGTATCGAGCTATATACGGAAAGCATCACTTGTAAACAGCGATAACGCGGATTATATTATTGGTGGCTATGTAAGCAATTATTCCGTAAGTACCTCGGGTATAAGCAGCCAGGTAACAGCTACAAACCGTTTAACGGTTGGCGTACACCTTATATTCAATAACACGCTTAAAAACGAAGTGAAGGAATATGATATAAGCCACGACTTTGATTTTGCAGCCACCTTGACGCTTACGCAGGCTGAAAACCAGTTGTTAAGCGATATCATCACAAACCTCAGTGACGAAATGTTTAACCGTATTTTTTCCAGTTGGTAAGAGTATTGTATTTTCACCGGCCATACAGTTAATGAGCAAAGCATCAGAAAATAATATCCTGCTTCATCTTACCGGCAATGAAACTGCAGGGGACGCTTCTATAAATAAGTTAACAGAGCTAACCCACAAATATCCTGCTTTCGGTGTGGCAAAATTCTTCCTCGCAAAAAAATTAAAAGAGGAAAAGCACCCCAATTTTAATACAGCTGCTCAAAGCGCCATTCTTCATTTTCCCAATTCTTTTTGGTTTCATTTTAAACTAAATGAAACCACCCTGATTGAAGGGGCTGAATTGCAGCTTCACCCGCAACAGGAACCTGGTAAAGAGGCCGCCCTTGAGGAAACCGTTATACAAGAACACAATATTGAAATTTCAACAGAAACTGACCAGGAAAGCCTGCCTGAAAAAACAGGTGATGAGCCCTCCCCTGCAAATGAGAATGAGGGTACAGCGGAACCTGTTGTCCCGGAAATTTTAGCCTGGGAGAATGATAGAGAGGAACCAATTGGGCAAAATATTGGGGAAGAAAATAAGACTGAGTACCCCCTGGAGCAGTTACCGCCCGAGGAAGAAGTAGTACTTGATGAAGAAATTATTGCACAAAATCTTAGGGAAGAAATTAAACAGGAGCAGCCGCAGGAAGAAATCCCGGATAATGAAATTCCGGCGGATGACCTTTTTGTGAAAGAACCTGAAGAACAACATCAAATAATCCAAGCCACGCAAATTGCGGAATTGCCGGAAGAAGACCCCGATGAACCTTTTGAGGATGCTGATGACGAGAGGGAGTCTGCTATACCCCCGTTGCCTGCTGATAAAATTGCAGCAATACTAAAAGAACAACTGGAAGATTTTAAAAAACCGGTTGCCGATGGCGCGCCTCTTCCCATAGAAGCCGAGCCCTATCATACTATTGATTATTTTGCTTCGCAGGGGATAAGATTAAGCCTGGAACAACAAAAGGAAGATCACCTGGCAGTAAAGGTGAAAAAATTTACAGACTGGCTTAAACAGATGAAACGCATTAATACCCAGCCGGTTGACCTTGGCATAGATGAAGCCACGGAACATAAAGTTCAGGACAGCGCAGCAAGCTCAAATGAACTTAAGGAGGTTGTAACCGAAACCATGGCGGAAGTATTTGCGAAACAGGGCATGACCGAAAAGGCCATCCAGGTTTATATAAAATTAAGTTTTTTAGATCCATCCAAATCCGCTTACTTTGCATCCAAAATTGAGCAATTAAAAGGTATTTAAAATGACTGTTATATTCTTTATTCTTATCGTTATCGCCTGTATTATCCTTAGTTTAGTAGTATTGGTTCAAAACCCAAAAGGCGGCGGCCTTGCCGGAAGCATTGGCGGGTTTAACAACCAGTTTATGGGTGTTAAACAAACCACCGATGTACTTGAAAAAGGAACCTGGCTTTTTGCCGCTGTTATTGGCGCGCTTTGCATATTTTCAAGCTTATTTTTTAAAGGCGGTACAACTACTACTATTGATACAAAGAATTTGCCGGTAAGTACCTCTCCACCAGCACCTGGAACCGGGCAACCGTCAACTCCATTACAGCCACCAAAAACGCACTAAAAGTTAAAACATTATTTATATTGCCCTGCTTTACAATAAAGCAGGGTTTTTTATTATTTTGAGCTAAGAATGAAAAAGAAGATATTTTATCCCCTTACCATTTTGCTTGTTCTAGTTGCTGTTTTAGGATGGATGCTTTTATTGCCTGCAACCCGGTTTAGCGGAAAGAGCAAATACATTTATGTTGCCGCAGGTAAAGATGTAAAGAAACAGGTACTGCGGCAGTTAGATACCGCTAATTTAATAAGCCACACTGCCCTTTTTTCTTTTATTGCCAATACATCAAACGTGTGGGCCAATGTAAAGCCCGGCAGGTTTGAAATAAAAAGCGGCCAGAACCTGTTAAGTATTATCCGCATATTCCAGAAAAACAGGCAATCCCCTGTTATATTAAATATTGGCCGGGTAAGAACAAAAGAAAGCCTTGCGCGGTTTATTGGGAAAAACTTCTCCACCGATTCCCTGTCTGCCATATCGTTTTTTAATAACCCAGATTCGCTGCGAAAATTCGGGGTTGATACCAACACCCTGCTTTCCATCATCATACCCAAAACATATATTTTTAAATGGGATACAAAGCTTGATTCTATTCTTTACCGCTTCAAGGCAGCAAAAGACAGTTTTTGGGCTGCTGATAACCGTATGCAAAGAGCAGCAAACATGGGCTTCTCCCCTCTGCAGGTTTGCATCCTTGCCTCTATTGTAGAAGAAGAAACAAACAAGGATGAGGAAAAGGGCAATATTGCCAGTGTATATATAAACCGCCTCAATAAAAACATGGCGCTTGGCGCCGACCCTACCATAAAATTTGCTCTGAAAGACTTCTCGTTAAAGAGAATTCTTTACGCCTATCTTTCTGTTAACTCACCTTACAATACCTATCGTAACAAAGGGCTGCCCCCGGGGCCAATATGCACACCAACCGCAAAAACCATTGACGCAGTACTGAATGCCCCTAAAACCGGCTATTATTTTTTTGTAGCCAAAAGCGATTTTAGCGGTTATCATCATTTTAGCACCACCTTTGCAGAGCACCAGCAATATGCCAAAGAATACCAGGGCGCGCTTGATTCCGTGATCATAAAAAAAGAGAACGAAAACCCATAATATTTTGACCAAACTCGAACGCATCATAATAGATTCAAAACCCATTACATTTATCCGGGAAAAAAGTAAAAAGATCATCATTCCCGGGTTTGAGGGAGTTCCGCTTTATTATGTGTGGAGGTTTTTTTTCAGTCAAATAAAAAGGGTGGGGCTTAATGAAAGGGCTGCCAGTATTTCGTTCAATTTTATCATGGCCATACCCGCCGCTACCATATTTTTATTTACGCTGGTGCCCTACCTGCCAATATCAAAAGACATTTACAAGGAATTGTTTAGAATCGTAAGAGACCTTACGCCAAACCAGCAAACCCAGCAATTGGTTATGAATTTTTTGGATGATTTTTTTAACTCACCCAAAAAAGGGTTGCTGTCTATAGGTTTTTTATTAGCCGTATTTTATTCGTCCAACGCCATGATGGGTATTATAAGAACGTTTGACCGCTCAGTTGTAACCCGCCACCGTTCAGGCTTTTTGCATAAAAGGATGAGGGCAATGGCATTAATAACCATCATCATTATTATTACTATTGCTACCACACTTATTTCGGTTGGGCAGGGGCATCTTTTCCCAATCGTTTTAAAATGGCTGAACATTAAAAACGTGCACACAAAAGTGTGGATACAAAACCTGCGCTGGATAGTTATTGTGCTGCTTTTTCTTTATTCTGTCGCTTTTATTTACAAATATGCGCCATCAGTAAAAGAGCGCTGGAAGCTGCTATCGCCGGGTGCACTGTTTGCCACTTTTCTTATTATTATCATAACCTGGTTATTCTCCGTATGGGCGCAAAATTTCTCCAACTATAATAAATTCTATGGCTCAATCGGTACGGTGTTAATCATGATGATGCTTATATATGTTAACTCGCTGATATTACTCATTGGCTTTGAATTAAACATAAGCATCCATTCACTAAAAAAGGAAGCTGATGCAAAGGGCATTGCGTTAAAGCCTGTGCCAAAAAGATGAAGGGATGAGCAGCCTCCCTCTAAATCTCCCTCCCATAGAGGGAGACTTTGCGAAGAACCCCTTTTATTATGCGAGTATCATTTTCCAGAATGTTCCGTGTTTTTGTTTTGGAATTTGGAATTTAGATTTTGGTGCTTACTTTTCCGTTCAGTTATGGCAACAAGAAGCAAAGTACCGAGGTACGTTACAAAATGTTACGCGTGAAGGGTTTTTTTTTTCGGGGACGGCCTCCCTCTAAATCTCCCTCCGGTGGCGGGAGACTTTGCGAAGAAGCTTTTTTATTATGCGAGTCTTATTTCAGAATGTTCTATGTTTTTGTCTTGGACTTTGGAATTTAAATTTTGGTGCTTACTTTTCCGTTCAGTTATGGCAACAAGAAGCAAGGTACCGGGGTACGTTACAAAATGTTACGCGTGAAGGGTGTTTTTTCACCAAGTTCTACTACTGCTGCCAAGCAAACAATCAAAACTCTTTTTACCAATCAACTTTTCACTCACGCAGTCTTACAGGTTTACGCCAATGACAACGTTTTTGTAAGATTATGCCCTTATAAAAAATAGAAAGCCCGATAAACTAAACCCCAAACCGTACACAACCGTACAAATAAGCGTATTTTTTTTGTTTTCATATTTCCGCAGCAAGCATAATAAAACGCAGCGCTTTGCTGTAAGCGATACACCAAAACGTATATGCCCGGTTCTTTCCATTTTGTTTAAATAATAACCTACAATTTACTAAATTATTTAGTAATAAACAAATAAATTTGACGCAGATTTAGAAAGATTTATGGGATTGGGAGGATTGAGCACTTATTTGGGGTTGGTATGGATATTTTGGCGATGCCGGGTGGTACCGTCACATTATTTTCATCTCCTGTTTTACAAACATCTGCCAGAGGCAGGGTTCTATAAAAATCCGTAGCTGCACAGAAAACTGCTTGCAGCTTCTGTTTTGTTTACATGCTAAAGTGAGTTGGGGTCTCTTGTTTTTTTATCTAATAAGCGTAACGGTACCTTTAAATAACTTTTGTTTGCCATCTTTTATCGCAATAATCTGCCACACATACACCCCTTCGCCCTGTAAAACCCCGTTATAGTAACCATCCCATCCGTTAACTACGTTTGATGTTTCAAATACTTTTCGCCCCCACCGGTTATAAACCGTAAATGTTGCAGCATCACAGCCCGTTCTGTTTGCAGGCCTGAAAATATCATTCTTACCGTCGTTATTTGGTGTAAAGGCAGTTGGCATAAGCATTTCGCAACCACATTCTGCAAATTTTACAGTAGCTGAATATTGAACAGTACATACATTGAAGTAATTGAT
>JABDFW010000034.1 GCA_013286305.1 Bacteroidota bacterium | reverse complement strand
GGCCAAATATCCTGTGCAACTGCAGGTAAATAAATGCCTTTTTACAAAACCTTATCAGCGATAATTTCATGCTGCAAAGAAAAGTGATTTTGTTATTAAAATGCATACAAGTACCTTAACGCCCAAATAGTAATACGTTATAATGACATTCATTATCCTCCTGTTTGCCATTGTTTTGCTTATACTGCTAATAACCTGGGCAAAGCTTAATACATTTTTATCTTTTATTATAGTGTCGGTTTTATGCGGGCTGGCTTATGGTATGAATATTACTGTTGTAACGGCTGCATTGCAAAAGGGTATTGGCGATACCATGGGCTCTCTGCTGGTTATTATTGGCCTTGGGGCTATGCTGGGCAAAATTGTGGCCGACACGGGCGCGGCACAAAAAATTGCCTCCAGCCTGGTAAATGCTTTTGGCAGGCGGTATCTTGTGTGGGCGCTGGTATTAACCGCTTTTATAATTGGCATTCCCCTGTTTTATAATGTTGGTTTTTTTTTAATAGTACCGCTCATCATCACCATTAGCTATAAATATAAAATACCGGCTGTTTATATTGGCCTGCCTGCGTTGGCAGCCATGTCGGTAACACATGGGTACCTGCCCCCGCACCCCTCGCCTACAGCGCTGGTAACGCAGTATCATGCAAACATGGGCATTACATTGCTGTATGGCTTTATGATAGCTATTCCGGCTATCCTTATTGCAGGGCCGCTTTTTGCATTAACCCTAAAAAAATATACAGCTAAACCGCTGGCTATATTTGCGTCGAAAGATATACCGCCGGAGCAATTACCAGGGATGGCTGTTAGCCTCCTCTCCGCTTTTTTACCGGTACTGTTAATAACGCTTGACACAGTAATAAGGCTTACCATTAAAGAGGAGGATATTTTTACAACAATTATTCATGGCATTGGAGACCCCGCGATCGCTATGACGCTAACAGTGCTTTTTGCCCTTTACAGCCTGGGCTTGCGCAGGGGAATAAAAGTGAAGGATCTTGAAAATATGATCACCGCAGCTGTAAAAGATATAGCCCCAATATTGTTTATAATAGGTGGCGCCGGCAGCTTAAAAGAAGTATTAACCGAAGCAGGCGTGAGCAGCAAAATTGCCGATGCTTTGCAAAATATGCATGTTCATCCATTGCTTGCCGCCTGGGGTATTGCTGCCATTATAAGGGTTTGTCTTGGCTCAGCTACTGTTGCTGGGCTAACCACCGCCGGTATTATAGCGCCAATGATAGCTGTTTCGGGTGTGAATCCCAATCTTATGGTTCTGGCTACCGGTGCAGGCAGCCTGATGTTCTCCCACGTAAATGATGGCGGTTTTTGGCTATTCAAAGAGTATTTCAACCTTTCTATAAAAGACACTATTAAAACCTGGAGTTTGATGGAATCTATCGTTTCAGTGGTCGGGTTAATTGGTGTATTTATTCTTAATTATTTTATAACCCTTTCGCATTAATACATAAATAAGAAAACGAATATGACACCAGAAGAAAATTTTTCTCAGCTTGGTTTAACGTTGCCTCCTGCACCTGGTGCAAAGGCTGTTTATAAGCCTTTACTGATTGATGGGAAACATTGTTACGTATCGGGCCACGGCCCGTATTTGAATGACGGCACTACCATAAAAGGTAAAGTTGGAAAAGATTTGAATGATGATGAAGCAAAACAGGCAGCGCAGCAGGTTGGCCTGGCAATATTAGCCACTTTGAAAGCGGGGCTTGGTTCTCTTAACAAAATAAAACGTGTAATTAAAGTGCTGGGAATGGTAAATGGTATTGCGGATTACGAGAACCATCCTTATGTTATAAATGGCTGCAGCGAACTGTTTGCCAATGTATGGGGGCCTGATAACGGCATTGGCGTACGCAGCGCAGTGGGCATGGGCTCCTTACCCGGCAATATCGCGGTTGAAATTGAAGCGTTGTTTGAATTGGAATGATCTTTAATGATCATTGAATACCTGCTTTACTACAAATTATAAACTGAATATATGGAATGGTACACCATTAAAAATATAGATGCAATTGATTCGCCTGCGCTGGTTATTTATAAGGAACGCGTGCGGCAGAATATTAAACAGGCGGTTGCAATGGTAAGAAATATCGAAAACCTGCGCCCGCATGTTAAAACAAATAAGATTGCCGAAGTATGCAGTATGATGATGGATGACGGCATTTTTAAATTTAAATGTGCAACCATTGCTGAGGCTGAAATGCTTGGCATTATTGGCGCGAAAGATGTGCTGCTGGCATACCAGCCCGTTGGCCCAAAAATATCCCGGCTGTTACAACTTGTACAAAAATACCCGGCAACCAAATTCGCATGCCTTATAGACAATATAACCATAGCCGAAAATATTTCCGATTTGTTTAATGCAGCCGGCCTTAAAATTGAAGTATATATTGATGTAAACAATGGCATGAACCGGAGTGGCATAAAACCAGCCGGTGCTTTTGAATTGTTTGGCACAGCTAAAGCTTTGGAAGGTATAAAAATAGTTGGGCTGCATGGGTATGATGGCCATATTCGGATTACAGAAGTTGCGGAACGCCAACAAAAAAGCAATAGTGCCTTTGAGGAGTTAAAACAATTGCAGGCACAAATTGCGGAGTCTTATCATACAAACCTAAAATTGGTTACATCAGGGTCACCCACGTTCCCTACACATGCGCAAAGAGAAAACATTGAGTGCAGCCCTGGCACTTTTGTTTTTTGGGATTGGGGGTATAAAACACTGGTTCCGGATGAGCCGTTTGATCTGGCTGCGCTTGTTATTACCAGGGTACTGTCTATTATTGATAATGAAACTATTTGTACAGATTTGGGGCATAAATCGGTTGCGGCAGAGAACCCCTTACCACGGGTACATTTTTTAAACGCTCCTGAAGTTAAGCCGGTTGGCCAAAGCGAAGAACATTTAGTGGCAAAAGTGCCTGATGCATCACTTTTCAGCGTTGGCGATGTATTGTATGGGGTGCCCGTACATATTTGCCCAACGGTTGCTTTGTATGAAAGAGCGGTTGTAATAGAAAATAATGAAGCGGTAGGCGAGTGGAAAGTGGTTGCAAGAGACAAAAAGATAACGGTGTAGGAGAAGCCCCGGCCCTAAAGGGAGAAAGAAGTTTGGACTTTCGGATTTTTCTTTTTGGATTTTTCTTTTTGGACTTTGGAATTTTTCTTCTTTTAGAATTTGCTTTTGTTGATGTTTAAATCAGAAAGATGTTTACCATAGATGCACACTTAGATCTTAGCATGAATGCCATGGAATGGAACAGGGACCTGCGGCATTCAGTTAATGATATTCGAAAAAGGGAAGAGGGCTTAACCGACAAACCCGACAGGGCAAAAGGCACTGTATCATTACCTGAATTGTGCAAGGGTAATATTGGGCTTGTTGTTGCTACACAAATAGCAAGGTATGTTGCACCCGATAATCCCTTACCGGGCTGGCATTCACCCGAGCAGGCATGGGCCCAAACACAGGCACAGAGGGCCTGGTACAGTGCAATGGAAGCATGTGGTGAAATGGTTTTGATAAAAGATATGACGGGCTTACAACACCATGTTGCCCTATGGATGAATGATGATACAAATAACAAACCTGTTGGTTTTATTTTAAGCCTTGAAGGCGCTGATTCACTGGTTACCATTGATCATTTGCATACTGCGTATGAATACGGGTTGCGTGCGGTAGGGCCTGCGCATTACGGGCCGGGGCGTTATGCAAACGGCACAGATGCAACGGGGCACCTGAATGACCACGGAAAGGCTTTGCTTAAGGAAATGGAAAAGCTTAATATGATCCTTGATGCTACACATTTGTGTGACGATGCTTTTTGGGATGCCATGGAAATTTTTAATGGCCATGTATGGGCAAGCCATAACAACTGCCGGGCATTGGTGGATCATAACCGGCAGTTCAGCGATGAACAAATTAAAGTATTAATTCAACGGGGGGCTGTTATTGGCGGGGCACTTGATGCATGGATGATGGTACCAGGCTGGCAACGCGGCATGTCCACACCAAAACAAATGAACTGCAATTTGGAGAAAATGCTCGGCCACATGGATCATATATGCCAACTCGCAGGCAATGCTTTGCATGTTGGTTTGGGTACAGACCTTGACGGGGCCTTTGGAAAAGAGCAATGCCCTTATGACCTTGAAACAATTGCTGACCTGAAAAAAGTACCGCTGCTATTATCAAAACGCGGATATTCTCCACTGGATATTGAAAATGTAATGCATGGTAACTGGCTGCGTTTTTTAAGAAATGCGTGGGGTTAAAAAAATACACGCCGGGTTAGTTCGTGTTCCCAATCTCAATAAGTGGAAGTTTCTTTTAAATTAACACCATGTTCAGTAACAGTAAGATTGTACTCTACTCCAACCTTTAGTGCATAATTTTTGTCGGTATGCCCTACAGGGAAATCAAAGCAAACAGGATAACTGTATTCTTTTACTTTATCAAATATCAAATCATAAACCTGCTGGCCAAATGGAATAACGGTATCCTTCATTTCTGTGAAACTGCCGATAAGCAATCCTGCCAGGCCATCAAGCATACCCGCTCTTTTTAACTGGATAAACATACGGTCAACATTATAAATATATTCGCCCACATCTTCCAAAAAAAGAATTTTGCCATCGGTATCAAATGCTGAAGAAGAACCTATCAAATGGGCGATCAAAGATAAATTACCACCAACAAGTTGCCCGTTTGCTTGTCCTGTTCTGTTTAATACATTAGCCTCACAATTATAACTACTTTTTTCGCCGGTTAAAGCCTTGTGAAGAGATTGTATATACTCATTATTAGCCCCGCCGTCATTAAACGCTGCAGCCATGGGTGAATGTAAAGAAGCGGTATTTAGCTTACTGTACAAATGCGAGTGCAGCACAGTAATATCACTATAGCCAATGATCCACTTGGGGGCTTTTTTAAAGTTCGTAAAATCAATCGCATCAATTATCCGGCTTAGGCCATAACCACCCCGCCCGCAAAGAATGGCTTTTATTGAATCATCATCCAGCATTATCTGCAAATCCTGTAAACGTTCTTCATCTGTCCCCGAAAAATAGTGAAACTGGTTGCCTAAAGTTTTCCCGATCTTAACCTTAAAGCCCCATTGTTGCAAGGTGCTGATGCATGTTTGCGCTTTTTCATAAGGCATATAGCCGGCAGGACACACAATACCGATAGTATCGCATTTTTGAAGATATGGGGGAGTAGTGAACATGTACTTACAATCCTTTAATGATGGATTCTAAATCGTTAGTGGTAATTATCTTAGTAAAACCTTTTCTTTTTAATCCCCGTAATAATTTTAAATCTCCGGTCCAGAGCATTCCATTGAAATATAAAACAAACTCCATGAACAAAACGTCTTTTATATCAATATCTGAAACCAATTCCTTTGCATTGTAAATTATTTTGCCGGGCATTTTTTTTGAATTGCTTATAGAAATATGTTGAAGTAACACACTGAGAGTATTTTCAGGATCAATATGCTTATTTAATCTAACTCTGTTAATTTTGTCCTGTTTTGATAGTATTTCTTCAATTAAATAAGATGGAGCCTTGAACTCAATCTGGGGCGATTGCGTAAGTATCCTAAATTCTTTTCCCGTTACATTGATGAGTGCGGAAATAAGGATATTAGAATCGGGAATAATGATCATAAGGCGGCTCCCCGCTCCTTCATTAGGCGTTTCCAAGCACCTTCAGTAATTTCATCGGCAAGTTCCTGTATCTTTTTCTTAGAGACTCTCTTCCCCGATTTTGCACCCGGAAGGTTAATATAATTTATAACCCTTTCAAGCTCCTTTTTTGATAAACGCCTTGAAATTGTGATAGTAGTTTTATTTTTATCCTGAATTGCGGTTACCATACCAATTCTTTTACTAAAATTAGTTAAATACATTGAAAGATTAATATAATAACAAAACAAAAATTCTATCTTTAACCCTACCCTAAACTTTTACCAATGCTTTATTTTTTTCTTCGTGCCTGTGTTATCCCTCTTGCTTTTTTAGGATGGATATTGTTTCAATTATTGGTAAAGAAAAAGAAATTTTCCGCTATTGAGGGCGATGTAAAGGTTATCGCTTTTTTTATGGCTGTATGGGTGCTTATTTACTTCTTCATCCTTCGTTAAAATTCTATCTAAAACATAATACGTATTTTTGCTGCCCAATTTATAGTTGAAGGCAAGGATATTGCCACAAAAAAGACAGATAGCCAATAAATCAAAAAAGAGTGGAAATTAAAGAAGCTAAAACAATTGAACAGGATACAAATCCCCCTTTAGGGGAAAGGGGCAGCGGGGGCATCAAACGCTATTTAATAACCGCAGCATTGCCCTATGCCAATGGATTGAAGCATATTGGCCACCTTGCCGGGGCGTACTTGCCCGCAGACATTTATGTACGCTATTTAAGGGCGCAAAAAAGGGATGTGGTGTTTGTTTGCGGCAGTGATGAGCATGGTACAGCTATACCTATACAAGCTGCTAAAGAAGGCACTACAGCAAGGGCAATTATTGATAAATACCACCCTATCATCAAACAAAATTTTGATGACCTCGGTATTTCTTTTGATATATACCACCGCACAAGCGAACCAATACACCATGAAACATCACAGGAGTTTTTTACTTACCTGAACGACCGTGGTGAACTGGAAGTAATGGAAAGTGACCAGTACTATGATGAAGAAGCCAAAACGTTTTTGGCTGACAGGTATATTAAAGGCACCTGCCCCAATTGTGGGTATGAAAATGCTTTTGGTGACCAATGCGAGCGGTGCGGTACCACGCTTTCGCCGGATATGCTGATAAATCCCGTGAGCATGCTTAGCGGAAATATTCCGGTAAAAAAAGCTACCAAACATTGGTACCTGCCTTTAAATAAGCATGAAGACTGGTTGCGTGAATGGATATTGGAGGAGCATAAAAACGACTGGAGGCCTACCGTTATAGGGCAATGTAAAAGCTGGATTGACGGAGGCTTACAACCACGCGCCGTAACCCGTGACCTTGACTGGGGTATTAAAGTGCCTTTGCCCGATGCAGAAGGCAAGGTGTTGTATGTTTGGTTTGATGCGCCTATTGGTTATATAAGCGCTACGAAGCAATGGGCGCTTGATAATAATAAAGACTGGAAGCCTTACTGGTACGATAAGGATACTAAACTTGTACACTTTGTTGGCAAGGACAATATTGTGTTTCATTGCATTATTTTTCCGGTAATGCTAAAGCTGCACGGCAATATTGTTCCTGCTAATGTGCCTGCCAATGAATTTATGAACCTGGAAGGCGATAAGATGAGTACCAGCCGTAACTGGAAATTAGAAATGCAGGATTATATTGACGACTTTATTAAGAAGGAAAACGGCGGTACTATAATGGCCGATATGTTAAGATATTATTTAACAGCCATTTCGCCGGAAACAAAAGACAGCGAGTTTACCTGGAAGGGTTTCCAGGATGCAGGTAACAATGAACTCTCATCAATTTTTGGGAATTTTGTTAACAGGGCTTTTGTAATGATGCACAAGCTTTGTAACGGTAAGGTGCCCCCTTTTCACAAAGAAATTCAGGATGAATTGGACAGAAACCTTATTACAGATATTAAAAACGCCAAAGAGAAAATTGAAAGTTTAATAGAACAATATAAATTCCGTGAAGCGCAATTCGAGGTAATGGATCTTGCACGTAAAGGCAATCAATACCTGCAAAAAAGAGAGCCATGGAAAAAGCTGAAGGTTGAAAATAATGTGATCGTTCCAATGGTTGATGACGCCAAAAGGATAGTTGACAATACGCTTCATTTATGCCTTCAGTTAACTGCAAACCTTGCTATTCTGATTAATCCATTTCTTCCTTTCACCGCGAAGAAAATGCTGCACATGATGAAAGTAGTGGATAGGATGCTTGATTGGGAGAATGCCGGGAAAATTGACCTGTTAAAAGTGGGCTACACTTTACGGCCACCAGAGTTGTTATTTCGTAAAATTGAAGATACAGAGATAGCATACCAGGTGGAAAAATTAAAAAGCGGGCTGGTAAAAGATGATGCAAATGCACCAATACCTGTTGCACCATCCCATTTGTTGGAAAAGGCTGCGGAAACCCCGTTAAAACCCGAAATACAATATGATGATTTTGCAAAACTTGATCTTCGGGTTGGCAAAATTGTAAGCGCTGAAAAAGTGGAAAAAGCTGATAAATTGCTGAAACTACAGATTGATCTTGGTTTTGAAACAAGAACTGTTGTATCGGGTATTGCTATGCATTTCAAGCCCGAAGGAATTGTTGGCAAACAGGTGGTGGTAGTGGCTAATCTTGCGCCGCGCAAAATGCGTGGTATAGAAAGCAACGGTATGATATTAATGGCAGAAGATGCAAATGGCAAACTGCATTTTATAAACCCTGAAAGTGACATTAACGCAGGCGCTGGGGTTAGTTAATTTTTGTCCACCACATAGGCATATAGGGCACATAGAAACACATAGCATTTTGAATATATTTTACTAAGTGAACCTATGTTTTCTATGTAACTATGTGTTTAGGTATTCACCACATAGGCATATAAGATACATAGAAACACATAGTATCTTTTATGTGAATTATATTAAGCCTTACAATAATTACTATGTGTATCTTATGTTTTCTATGTAACTATGTGTTTAGTTCTTTATATTGCTAAAATATAAAAACAAAAACTATGAAGATCGGTTTTATCGGGCTTGGCAATTTAGGCAGCCCCATAGCAGAAAATCTGTTGCAAAAAGGGCATGCGCTGATCGTTTACAACAGAACAGCTTCCAAAGCTTTGCATTTAACTGAAAAAGGTGCAACAATTGCCCGTTCAGTAAAAGAACTTGCCTCTGCCTGCGATATTGTTTTCAGCATAGTAGCGGATGATGCCGCACTTAATCATATTACCCTTGGTGATAATGGCGTTGCGGCCAATCTTAAGGCGGGTGGCATTCACATTTCAATGAGCACGATTTTACCGGCAACAACCACACATCTTTATAACGCCCACCAGCAATACACCAACCATTATATAGCAGCCCCTGTTATGGGGAGGCCCGAAGCTGCCAGGCTGCGTAAGCTCAATTTTCTTGTATCAGGCGAAGCGTCTATTATTGCAATCATTAAGCCTTTTCTTACTGATGGCGGCGCTGCAGGTATTTGGGAATTTGGCAGTGAAGTAAATGCTGCAAATGTTGCTAAGCTGTGTAGTAACTTTCTCATCATTTCTGCAATAGAAGCGGTGGCAGAAGGCATAAACCTTGCAAACAAAAGCGGGATTGACGCGACAAAATGGATGAACATGCTTACCCAAACATTGTTCACTTCACCCATATATGTAAATTACGGAAACATCCTTTTAAAAGAAGCCTACCAGCCAGCAGGCTTTGCTTTACGCTTAGGGTTAAAAGACGTGAACCTGGTATTGGAGCAGTCAAAAGAAGCGAATGTACCCATGCCAACAGGGGAATTACTTAAAAAACAACTTGCTGCCTGTATTGAAAATGGACTGGGTGATCATGACTGGACTGCAATAGCCCTTGCGCTTAAAAATTTTAATTAGCCATCCTGGCTATTTAGTTACTAATCATTCCAAAAACGGGGCGCATGCGTTTGTAAAAAAGTAAAATATTGGATAAACTCACTATCTTAACATTTTACATCATCGTTAATATTGTTAGCAAAACCACGCACATACAGATCAATACAACTGCTAAGGTTTCTTGCTTCACTGCAGGTTGTATTATTTCATATAAGTATCTTGAAAGATGGTTACAAAGGTGTAGATCTTTTTTTTGTAATAAGCGGTTTTGTAATTTATAGTTCATCCCTTAATAAACTTGGCAGCGGTTTCACCAATGCAATACTATTTCTATTAAAACGGGTGATACGCATATTTGTACCGTATTGGTCAATTTTACTATTAATTATATCAACAGGTTATTACTATAGCCTTATTGGCAATCTATCCTTAAAAGATCAATTAGGATCGATCTTTCTATTGCCCGGGCATATCCCTTTTTTTGAAGTTACGTGGAGCCTCTCGTACGAGCTTTATTTTTATTTCCTTTTTTCGCTTGCCATTTTAATTCCTTTCAGTGTCAAAATAAGAAAGTGGCTTTTTATAACAGCGATAATTATTACCGGAATTTTGTTGTGCCTTCATGCAGCAAATTATTTATTGACAAATAAGGCCCTTAACTTTTTAGCAGGCAATAACATTTGGGAGTTTTTATTAGGTATAATAGCAGCATTGTTCTGTTCAAAACTTGTAAAAAAAATAACTGCTGTCAGCGTGGTTTTATTTGCAATAGCAATCATTGGTTTTACCTGTATTTATATTCCTTATGGCAATCAGCAAAGCCATCCTGTTTATGGGTTGGCTGCATTTATTATTGTACTGATCTCTGTTAGGCTTGAAGATTTAAAGAGGCTGAATATTCCACGCACTTTTGTAATTCTCGGGGACGCATCTTATATAACCTACCTGGTACATGTGCCAATAAGAGAGGTATTTTTTTCAAAATTACAGGTGACTATTTTTAATAAAATTATTTATATCGCTATTGTTTACGTGGCAAGTATAGCCATTCATTTAGTTTATGAAAAAAGAGTGTTGTATAAATCAAATTCTATATTATACAAGCTTTTTAATAAAAAGCAACCCATGCGGAAGGCCTAAGAAGGTTTTCAGTTAAGTCAATCGGCATTTACATTAACCACGGGTTTTTTGTGGGCATTCTTCAACATTCTACGTTCTTTTATAAAGCTGTTTATCCTTCTTACCATTCTCAAAAAGGGCCAAATAAAAAATGGCAAATAAAACCCATCTACATTCAAAAGGGCAAGTACGGCAACTACCGCAAAAATAATTGAAGACCAAAGAGCGCTTTGTTTATCTTTTTTAATTTTTTTTATTTCATTCAATACAGAAAAATTATTTTCCTTATGAAAAATAACCACCAGCATAAAGTAATAGGTGAGGTTACACAAACACAGGTTTAGAAAAAATGCAAACAATTTTAAACCTGTAGGATTATCTTTTCCAAACATAAAAGATATACTCACAGGTAACAATACAACGGTAAGCAGGAAATATAGATTGCGTTTTATAAGCGCCCGGTTATAATTTATAACATGCTCATACAGTTCATGGTGCTTTATCCATAAATTGCCAACGGTAACAAAACAAATAAAAAGTGCTGTGGCATGAATTAATAATGTATAGCCATATTTAGTTATAATAAATCTGAGGGAAGCATTTTCACCCACCGGCGAAATCTTAATTTCCAGCACCATTAATGTTATAGCAATCGCAATAACAGCATCGCTGAAAAAAGCAACCCTGTCTATCTGGAATTGCCTGCGGTTATGCACGCCATCATGTTTTGCCTGTTGCATGCAATTTTGTTTAAAGCTAAAATAGTAAGAATTTGCTATAGAACAGGATCTTATTACATTGCCCCAATTCTAAATTCGTACTCTTCTGTCATCATACTCAAATTTTATTTATTATTGGCAATAGTTTTGCGATATTAACCGTATGAAACTTTTTACATGCACCAATTGCGGCGAAACACTTTATTTTGAAAATACCTGGTGCCAGAATTGTGGGTATTCCGCAGGATTGATTGAGGAAAATAATCAGCTATCTGCGCTCTCTGCAATGCAGGGGCAAAAGTTTATTAACGGCAAAACAAAGAATAGCTATCACTATTGCGCAAATTATCAATTTAATGTTTGCAACTGGCTGGTGCCGGATAACACTAATGTAATTTTTTGTAAAGCCTGCGAGCTTAACCGGACCATTCCAAACCTGCAAAACCAGGAGTATCGCGGGCATTGGACAAAAATTGAATCTGCCAAACACCGGCTTATCTATTCTTTGTTTCGTTTGGAGTTACCTTTCATGTGCAAACTGGCAAATGGGGCAAGGGGGCTTTGCTTTGATTTTGTAGCCGATGATAAAGATAAAAAAGTATTTACCGGCCATGAAAGCGGGCTTATTACTATTAACATAGCAGAAGCAGATGATATTGAAAGGGAAATGATAAAAAGAAATATGCATGAACCTTACCGGACTATTCTCGGGCATTTCAGGCACGAAGCCGGTCATTATTACTGGGATATTTTAATAACCGGCTCTAATAATATTGAATCATTCAGGCAATTGTTTGGCGATGAACGCAGAGATTATGGCGAAGCTTTACAAAAACATTATAATAACGGCGCCCTGGCCAACTGGACAGAAAATTATATAAGCGCTTATGCCAGCGCCCACCCGTGGGAAGATTGGGCTGAAACATGGGCGCATTATATGCACATAATGGATACACTTGAAACTGCTTACTCATTTGACATACAGGTTAAGCCAGGTGTTGCTAAAACAAAAACATTGAATGCGCATATAAGCGATGACCCCTATACCGAAAAAAGTTTCGAGAAAATAATTCAACAGTGGCTGCCACTAACCTTTGCCATGAACAGCTTAAACAGGAGTATGGGCGTAGCGGATATTTACCCATTTGTTATAACGCCGGTTGTAAAGAAAAAATTAGAGTATGTTCACAATCTTTGTTTCGGTTTAAGAAGAAAATAATATCGCTGCCCCGCAGATTTTATTTTCTTATATGTACTGCAGCACCTCCGCTCTTTGCAAGTTGCAGTGTTAAAACATCCAACTTTGTAACGGTTCTTGTTTCCTTAACCAGGTGATTTGGGTTTATATTCACATCAGGCGCATCGGTATAAATGTCTGCTGTATAATTTCCATCGCCAAGGAAGTTTAGTGGAATGGTAACCTGCCTTGCATCATGGTTGGTGATTGCCCCAACATACCAATCGTTATTACTTTTACGCGCAACAGCAACGTACTCTCTCACCCTGGCGGCCGGCACTTTTGTTTCATCCCAATTGGTGGGCACCTGCTGAATAAATTCGAAACCTGGTTGCCCTTCGTAAGCGGCGGGATAATCGCACACCATGCTTAAAGCATTTTGCAGCACTACATACATTGCCAACATATGGCAGCGTGTGCTAAGCATCAGCGGCCGTGTATATTGAGCTATATACAGAGAGTCAGGTACAGCCCTGAAGCCACCCAAATGATAATCGGTTGAGCCTGCCAGAAGACGTGTAAAAGGCATATTGATATCATGATCAGCGGTAAGCCCGGGGCCCCATTTGTTCACTTCATAATTTCTTGTGCCTTCCCGGGTAAACTCATTGGGGTAAGTGCGGCTAAGCCCGGTTGGCTTATATGCTCCGTGAAACTGTATATGCAAATGATGCGCAGCCGCTTTTTGCAATATCTCTGTTTGCATGTTTACCATTAGCTGGTCGTCACGGTCCATAAAGTCAACCATCATTCCCTGCAACCCCCATTTTTCAAATATTGCGAACGCGGTATCAAGTTTTGGATACAAGGCATAAAAATGTACCCACACCCTTATACCAACACCAACTGATCTTCCATAATCACATATTTCTTTCATGTTAAGTCCCGGCACCGGCGTTGTAACATCGGCATGGGGGCCGGGCTGAAAACCTACCCCATCATCCGTGTACCATTGATGCAAACCATATTCCACTACGGAGTGATAGGCAATATGGTTTCGTGCACAGAAATCAATATAATATTGGTTGGTTACAAAATTATTACCTGGTGCATTTATGGTGTCGGGCACAACGTTGCCATTCCACCAGGGGAAAGTAGAGGTGCCGGGTTTTATCCAGCTCACATCCTGAATTTTACAGGGCTCATTCAGGTCAGTGATGATGTTTGATTCTATCAAAGCGCCAACCCTGTCGCTGATGAGCAATACACGCCACGGGCTTTTATGCGGCAACGATGCTCTTACTTTTACAGTTGTTTGGCCGGGCCATGGGGATAGCTTACCTGTTATTATACCATGTTCTTTAGATAAATATGAACCTGCATAATCAAGCAGCGCCGCCTCGGTAACACCAACAAAAACATTGTTGGGCAATTGGAATAGAACCGGCATATCCATCAATGTATCTTCCTTAACATCACTTAAAGGCAATGTACTGTAAGGCCCTTCATGTGAAGAAGTATAATTTGGCAGGAATAAGGCATTCACAATGGGGTTACCTGCAAAATTGTAAGTGGTGTTCTCATCGGTTATCACCATTGAATCACTGCCTTGCTCCGATAAAAATTCATAACGGAAAGCAAGCCCGTCGTCAAAAGCACGAACAACCAAATTAATCTTCCTTTTTGTTGCAGCCTGTTGAAGGGGAATGGTTACCTCCCGATAGCTGTCATGCACATGGCTTGCTTTACCAACCACCAGCGTATAATCTTCTGTAGAGTCCTGAAATACCGGCTTTTGCATTTGCAGGTTATCAGTAAAAGAGCCGTCGCTAAAAACCAGCCCGAGCGTACTGTTGTTGATAATAATGTTGCCTTTATAAGCAACGCTATAAACAGGTGCTTTATTAATAAGCCTGAAAGAAAATACAAGCGTTTTATCGGGAGAAAAAAGCTGAATTGGTTTTTGTGCTGCAACAATAATTGGAGTAATAAAACAGATAGCAATAAATATTTTTTTGGGAAGGTTCATGTGGCAAAAATTGGTTGTGAAGATAGGGAAAGAATGAGCAAATAAAAACCTCTTGCAATATAATAGAAATCCGGCCCTCACCATCGATTTAATCATGCACTCACAATCTCCTCAAAATATTCTTTACATTATCAATGCCTAATCTTTCTATCGCTTCTTTTTTCTCCATCCATTCTATCAGCCTGTCTTCTTTTGATGCACCGTGAAAATGTTCAAACTCCATAAAAAAATATATCACGTTAACCCGTTTACCCTTCCTGGTAAAATTTACTGTGCCGGCTTTTTTTAAGCATCTTGCTGATACGCCTGTTTCTTCCAAAACTTCGCGGGCGGCAGCGGCTTCCGGCGTTTCATTATTCTCAATCTTCCCTTTCGGCAATACCCACTTGTGTTTGCCGGATGAAGCAGTAACTACAAGAAATAACGTAACCCCATTTTCTATTTTATGCACAACTCCGCCGGCATGCGTAGGCCTGCTTATCTTTTTGCGCCACACAAAAAGTAAGAGCGAAATAAACAATATAAAAACCAGGGCGCTAACCAGTATCATTTAAACAACATTCGCTTTTATTAAACAACAGAATTACATGTAAAAATACGCCCTGAAACGCCTATTTTTAGGTAAATTCGGGATAACGAAAAGGATTTTGTCCTGTAAGGACAAAATATTGGTAGCGAAAATAAATTACTCTAAAGTGTGCCGTAGGTACACAATATATTGCATACCTCCGGCATGCGGTTATCTGGTTGTATTTTTTCTACCAATATTTAGGTTCCTCCGGAACTTAAGGAGTTATAATTATTTATCCCGAATTCGCCTATTCTTTAGTTAATTAATTATACCGTTTAGCGGGTGCTGCAATTAGGCGGGCAGATAATAACATCCGTTCAATTAATGAAGCAAAAAGTGTTTAACCCAACAAGAATTATTTGGGTTGCTCCCGTCAATTTTTCTAGTACTGCCCGGTACTTAACAATACTAAGGTACAGGCTTCGAGAGGCTTAATACCTTTAGAAGAAGCCATTTCAGCGAGCTCTTCATTTTCAGCGCCAGGGTTAAAAATGATACGTTTGGGGTGAAGGGAAAAAATATAATCGTAGTACTGTTTTTGGTTTTGTTTATTAAGGTACATTGTTACGGTATCCACTCCGTTAATTAAAGGGTGTTCACCTGTTATCTCAACATTCCCAACTTTTCCTTGCCTTTTTCCAATAGCAACAATCGGATGGCCATGTTCAGCCAGCCGGCCAACAGCCAAATAACTGTACCGCGCAGGGTTATCTGAAGCGCCTAAAACCACTGTTTTCTTTTTCGTGCTTTCCATCATACAAAATTAAAACTTCCAGAGCTTTCGCGGATAAATTTTAACATCAGAGCCTTGTGCCATAAAAACGGACACAGGTGGAGGAAGTTATCTACGAATTACGAATAAATACGAATTTACGAATAAGAAACTGCAAGTATTTGTAAAGCGATACATACCTTAGGATACCTATTGACTTATTGACTTATTGACCAATGACTTTTCTTTCCATCGGCCATTCTTTATTCACTTTTGCCTTAATAAAAAAAACTATTACACCCGCCGCTATAAAACCTAATGCAGATTCCATCATCATCGGCCCGGTTGAATAAAAAACCCATGCCCAAATAAGAATAGCGAGGTATGCAGGCACGGGGTATAAAGGCATCCGCCATTGCAAGAAACTCCTCCCCTTTCGTTTGCTTAAAAGCACTAAACCTGCCGCCTGTGCAATAAACTGGGTTAATATACGCATAGCGAGAATAGCATGTACAACCTGTTTGATATCAGTAAAAATGATGCTGAACAAAAATGCTACACCGCCCAATACAAGCAATGATATATAAGGAAAGTTTTTTGAGGGGTGTAATCTCGCAAATACTTTAAAAAAAGCGCCGTCTTTCGCGGCAGCATAGGGTACGCGGCTATAGCCAAGCGTTGCAGAAAACACCGATGCAAATGCAACAAATAAAATAAGTACTGTAACAATGTTTGCGGCTTTAGCACCCTGCAATGCCTGCACAAAATCACTCACCACAAAATGGCTCTTTACTATCGCACTAAAAGGCAGTACACTTGCCACGCTTATATTCATAAGCATGTACAAAACACCAATACCAATGATGGATATAAACATGCTCCTGGGGATATTTTTTTGGGGGTTAACTATCTCCCCTCCCAGGTGGCAAACATTATAGTAGCCAAGATAACTATACACCGTTTTTACACTTGCTAAGCCCAATGCTGCAGCAAAACCCATATTTAGCTGCAAACCATCATTTACATGCATAACAGGCTGCAAAAAATTACCATGTGCCATACCGCTGCCAATAACCCACGCCATGGTAAGCAATACGCCCATCCATAAAAGAACGCTTATTTTACCTACCGTTTCAATTTTACGGTATAACAATAATATAATGATCAATACTACGCTGCCGCTTAATACCTTGCTTTCTACAGGAGTCAGGTGAACGATATACCCAAAATATTGCGCAAAACCTATGGCGGCGGAAGCAATTACCAGCGGCGCCTGTATCATTGTTTGCCATATAAATAAAAAGCTCGTAAGCCTGCCCCATTTTGGCCCGAAGCCTTCTTTTAAAAAGTTATAACTGCCGCCTGCCAGCGGAAAAGTAGCACCCAGTTCACTCCATACCATAGCGTCTATAAAAGCAAGCAGGGCCCCGGCCAGCCATGCGTACAAAAAATAAGGGCCGCCCATTGTTTCGGCAACAATACTCAACACAACAAAAGGCCCAATACCTACCATATCCGTCATGTTTATGGCAGTTGCCTGCAAAAGGCTGATCTTCCGGCTTAAAGTACTTTCACTCATGTGTAATTACGCAATAATAGCATTTCTTTGCTGTACAAGAGCAGGCAGGTATGAATAATGATAATCAACCCGTTTTATGGGCTAAAGGGGCCAATATTTATGAAGTAAATATCCGTCAATATACCGCAGAGGGAACGTTTAATGCTTTTGCACAGCATTTACCCCGTTTAAAAGATATGGGGGTAGAAATAGTATGGCTTATGCCAATTACACCCATCAGTGAAGAAAACAGGCTTGGCAGTTTAGGCAGCTATTATGCCTGCAGCAGCTATACAGAGATAAACCCTGAATTTGGGTCAATGGCCGATTTTGGTGCTCTTGTAAATGCCGTTCACGGGCTGGGCATGAAGCTTATTATTGACTGGGTTGCCAACCATACCGGATGGGACCATGAGTGGGCAACAGAACACCCCGAATGGTATGTGAGGGATACAAAAGGGCGTTTTATTGAAAAACATGGGTGGGCGGATGTAATACACCTCGACTTTACAAAACAAACTATGCGCAACGCTATGAAGGCAGCGATGCGTTTTTGGGTGGAGAAGTTTGGCATTGATGGCTTCCGTTGCGACATGGCACACCTGGTTCCGCTTGATTTTTGGATGGAAGCAAGAGAAGAATGCGAGGCTCTGGGCCAGTTATTTTGGCTGGCCGAATGCGACCTGGTTGATTATCATGCAGTGTTCGACGTTACTTATGCGTGGGAATGGATGCATTTGACCGAAAAAATGGTGAAAGGGTTTGCATCAATTGCCCAAATGAAAGACGTATTGTTTAAATACGACAAATACCCAAAAGGGGCGCAAAAATTATATTTTACTTCTAACCACGACGAGAATAGCTGGAACGGGACTGAGTATGAAAAATACCAGGGTGCAGCCAAAGCTTTTGCTGCATTTACATGTACCTGGCCGGGTATGCCATTAATATATAGTGGCCAGGAACTGCCGAATGTAAAGCGCTTAAAATTTTTTGATAAAGACCAGATAGACTGGAAGCCGCAAATAGTGCTGCATAATTTTTATAAAAGCCTGCTTGCCTTAAGAAGGTCGCATACCTGCCTGCATGGTGATGCCCCGGTGACTATTTTACCCACACAGCATGATGATAAAATATTTGCTTATTTATTGAAAGATGAAAAAAGCAAAGTGCTGGTGCTGCTTAATTTTTCTGCCGTTGATAAGCTGCATATTTCTATTGAGCACCCCGCTTTGAAAAGTGTTTTCAGGAATATTATTTCTGGAATTAAATACAGCTTTACATCGCCCGAACCGTTTGAATTGCAGGCATGGGAATTTATGGTATATGCAAGTGTAGATTAGATTTGAAAAAGTCATTGAGTCATTAGTCAGTAAGTCATTGGGTCAATAAGTCATTTCGCCTTTGTTGGTGAAAACACCAACAAAAAATAATGTATGGATTTTTTCTCGTTTTGTAACAAGCGATCGAGATCGTGACTAAACTGCCATTAGAGAAAGATAAAGTTTTTAGAAGTTTTTTATAACATATTCAACAGAACCGTGAAATCCTAAATCTCCGTCGTGGCAACATACAGCGGCCGTATCATTTTCCAAACTTTTCCGTACAATTAAGGCCAGTTTGGGATTTTTCAATTCTAACGCCTTATACGAATATATGCGCATAACGGCACTTTGGCTATGGGACAATTTATACCAAAGCGTATCTGGTGCCAATTGACACAACGTTTCAAAATCTTTATAAGTTTGGCTTTCCTCACCCATTACACCAGTATACCGACCATAGACGCAGTCGCTACTTTCTATGCTCTCTATTAATCTATCAATATATACTTTACGATCAACCGCAACTGAGTTTACAAAGGAAACATCGGCCTTAGCCTTATTTTTTACATTATGATTACAGTTGAAGCAATCAGCCAATATGGCAATACTTAACATGACAAAAAATGTTATTCGAATCATTGTATATGGTTTCGCCTTTGGTGTTTTCACCAACGAGATAATGTGGGTTGATGAAATGAGGTTTATTGTTGATTGCCTGCTATAATAAATAAAAAGTTCATTTCGCCTTTGTTGTTTATTTCACCTTCCTTTCTAAAACTCTTCATCATAATTTACTTTCTCATTGCTCAATTTCACATAATCCACTGAGCCGGTGCCCTGGAAACGGTACATTATACCGATTATTTTAGATTTTACTATTTGATCGTTAATAGCATACACCTGCTTATCATTTACCATAATTACTGCCTTCCCCTTTTTACACTCTATCCGCAGCTTTACAAATTTGCTGAAATCAACACCAAAAGCAGAAAGATCTTCCTGCTTCCCCGAAGTTTGGTATTTTGTAAAAAAAATATCAAGGTCTGAAACACAACCCTTTGCGCTTAACGGTATCCAAATAGCCGTACCCTGGCAAAGCAGAAAGACTCTTGTATCCTGGCATACTGCAGCGCCTTCATTGAAATCGTTTTTTAAAGATGTTTCAAAAACAAAGTCATCACTGTATATATCTCCAAAGTCCTTCACGTTGGCATACATCACATGCGGAGGGGTTGGCTGCATATTAATATTCTTCGATTGTATCAGATCTGCAGACAGACCCATTTTACCATTTGAAATAGCATCTTCTTTGCTAAAATAAAGCGGAACGGGCGATTGCTCCACTAAAGAAAGCCAGCCATCGGTTTTAATTAAAAGGTCGTGTTCTTTTACAACTTTATTACCAACGATCAGTTTTGCCTGGAAATAATCCGGGTAGTAATAAATAGCTGTATGCTGCCTTTCATTTTTTGATACATTTACCCTTAAACTTCTATCCCACGATTGCTGAATGCTGACAGAGTCGAAAGGCGATTTTGTGGCGTTAACATCAAAAACAACTGTATTGGGCAGGCCTTGTGATACAATTGTTTTACTGCTGAAGGAATAATCTGTGGCAACAACGTTTTTCGCCTCCCGCGGGAAAAAAAACAGCAAGCAAGGCAAAACAATAATACCCGCAGCAAACAGTATCTTTTTTGAGAAATATTTTTTTTCTTTTACCGGAGGGGTATCCTGCTTTTTCTCATCCACTTTAGCAGTTTCGGCTACTGTGTCTCCATTTGTTTTACCATTGCCATTTTTTAATTTAAAATCCCTCCAGTTCTCATAGCCGGTAAATTTAACTATTGTATCAAGTGTATGCACGTTTGGCAAACTGTCGTATTTTACTTTACCCCATATTCTTTTTAGCGTAACATGGCTAACCATTACACCCGTTCTGTCTTCAATTTTTTGACTTAATTCTACAAAATCTTTATTTGTCCAATCGCTGCTGTCGCCCCAGCCTGTGCCGGCCTCCACCAGTTTTTTAGCTTTTTCTATTAATATTTCATCTGTAAGCATGCGTTAAATATAAAAAGGTTAATAAAAAAACAGCAGTTTTAATCTATACCAGGCCATGTTTTATCTTGTACCAACTTGTACAGGCTGTGAATTGGCTGTTTCACAGCAGGTTTGCAATTTTACACCACGAGCAACAAAACCAGGTTTTTAAATAGCATCTGTTCAAAGACATTTGAATGCTTTAAATAGATGCACGATTAACCAACAACTGCAATTTTTAATATCAAATATGAGTAATCCCTTCAAATCAAACCGTTTTTTGTTTAACAGCCCGTTTGTTTGGCGCGGTTTCTTTGCTATTTGTATTATTGCCTTAGGTATTCAGCAATTAATATATGCCGATTTCATGCTTGTTATAATGCCCCCATGGCCTTCCTGGCTGCCAGGGCGTATGGTATTGTCTTTCATAGGCAGTGCATTGCTTATATGCCTTGGCGCAGGGATGTTATTTGAAAAAACAGCCCGGCGGGCGGCGGTCTTGCTGGGAATATTAATGCTTTTACTGGTTGTTGCTTTCCATATCCCCTTTACTCAGGATCGCCTTAACCTGGGATCCTGGAATAATGGTTTCAAGGCGCTTACCCTGTGCGGGGGCGCCTTTATTGTTGCTGTAACTGTACCTGTATATACATCCTCCACAAGGGGTATCCTTTATAAATTAACACCGCTGTGGAGGTTCTTTTTTTCCATCACGCTTATCGTTTTTGGCTGTGAGCATTTTATGTATATAGATTTTGTGGTCACCCTTGTGCCTTCGTGGATTCCGGGGCACCTGTTTTGGTCATATTTTGCCGGAGTGGCACTTATTGCCGGCGGTACGGGTATAACACTTGGCATTGTGCCAAAATTAGCCGCGAATTTAACTGGGGTAATGATATTTCTATGGTTTGTGATGCTTCATATTCCAAGGGCTATAGCCGATCCGCATTCAGGCAACGGCAACGAGTGGACAAGTGTATTTGAATCTTTGGGATTTAGCGGGATAGCATTGCTTATTGCCGGAACATTTACGGAAAGGGCAGGTAAGAAGAACACCGGCTATTCTTATAAAAAGTTTTCAGCAGCTTAACTGGTGTTTAAAAGCTTAGCCTTTATTGCCTGGCCAGCAGTACGGGTTTGAGAGGCGCCTGGTACGAGCAGGCAGGCGGGAATTATTACTATACCAGTTTTTAGAAGAAGGGACAACCAGGTATGGTTTACGCGATTGCCGCTCTGCCTGTAAATACCATTAAGTGGCCGGCAGGGTTGTAAAGATGGTTATGTAGTGTGTGCAGCTTAATATAAAGATCAATAATAGCAGGCATTGCGGGATTTTGCCGCGGTAGTCAGCTGGGAAAGAAGGGCCTTCTGATTATTGTTTTGGCAGTTCCCGCTATGCCTGTAATTACCAACAGTTAAAGACACAATAGAATAATAAGCCAGCGCCGGATAATGGCAGGCATAGCGGGGGTTGCTGCAGTGTTTAGTTTAAGAGAAGGGAACTAAATACTGTCTAAGCAATTCCTGCTCTGTCTGTACATATCGGGTAATTTGGCAGTAAACATTACCCTTACCCGTTACCATCAATCTTTTTTGTTTTTTGCCGTTCTTTCACCTGCCTTAACCAGTTCCCGATAAAAGCTCCTGCCACTCCGGCTATTGCGCCAACAAAGCTAAAAAGCAGGGAAAAGCTTATTATTTTAACCATGCTTGATGAATCCCTATTGCCACTATAGCCCACAAAAATGTAAACCACGAATAGAAAATAGCCAAATAATGCCCCATTCATAATAATGTCTTTTTGCCCAAAGCTCACATACCCAATTATTAAAGCTGCTATTATCCAGGGAATAACATTGTACCATCCGTTAATAAAATAAAATGAACCTATGCCCAGCAATATTGCAGCAATAATTATTACGGCTCGTTTTAAAAATGCATTCATGGGTGGGGGGAGTTATTCAGTATTTGGCGAGCACATAAAAGTAAGGAAACCCATACATATCCACATCTCTCTTTTGACAAAGAGCAGTAATTCTTCATTTCCTGCAAACCTTTTGCTGCTAATCCTTTCATTAACAGGCAAATAGCGGATGCGGAAACCACCCGCCATTTTTGTTTGATCCCGGATTTTGCAAGCCTAAAAACGTACCAACCTTTATCCAAAATTTTCTTAAAATCACATTCAGCAGCAATTTATGCACACTATCACCGTTTTTTTGCGATAACTGCCTATTTTAGCAATCTTCTAAAAAAAATCGTAAGAATGGGAATATTACTACAGCTACCTGATACTTCTAAATTAATAGCCGGTGCAGCAGATGCAACCCAACAAGCCGCTGAAAAAATAAATTTGTGGAGCTTACTTGACAAAGGCGGCTGGCTTATGTACCCCTTATACGGGCTATTTGTTATTGCCATCTTTGTATTTTTTGAGCGGCTAATAGCCATTCAGAAGGCATCGAGGATTGATGTAAACTTTATGAACATCATACGCGATAATATTATAACGGGCAATATAAGCGCTGCACGCAACCTTAGCAAAAATACCAACAACCCTGTTGCACACATGATTGACAAGGGCCTGCAGCGTATTGGCAAACCGATAGACACTATTGAGAGGAGTATGGAAAATGTGGGCAAGCTGGAAATGTATAAAATGGAGCGTAACCTTAACATACTTTCCCTTATTGCAGGGATTGCTCCAAAATTCGGATTTTTAGGTACCATCATCGGGATGATCCAACTATTTTTCGCTATTAATGAAACAGGCAAATTTGAGCTGAATACAATAGCAGGTGGTATTTACGTAAAAATGATCACCTCGGGTGTGGGGTTGATCGTAGGGCTTTTGTCATTTGTTGGTTTCCATTTTTTGAATACACAGATTGAGAAAACGGGAAATAAAATGGAAGCTGCAAGTGCAGATTTTCTTGATATTTTACAGGAGCCAACAAGATAATAAGCAGGTTAGTGGTTGCCTGTTACCAGGCGTAGGGTATAGGTGCCCAAATTACCGGCGGCCGGTATCTTCTTTAAAAAACAAACTCAACTGATGAATTTAAGAAAAAAATACCGGCCTCACGTGGAAGTTGATACAGATGCTCTAAGTGATATTCTTTTTATAATGGTAATGTTCTTTCTAATTGTATCTACGCTTGCAAACCCTAATGTTATTAAAGTCAACAATCCCAAAGGCAAGGCTGACACAAAGGCAAAACAGAATATTATTGTATCCATTGATAAGGACAATAAAATTTATCTTGGCCAAAAAGAAGTGCCGCTTTATATGCTTGATTCTGCCATAACGCTGGAAGTAAATAAGGCAAGACTTCAAATTGATACACCCTCTGTAGTAGTGAATGCCGACACTATTTCTTTAACCGGCAGTTTTTTTAAAGTGCTTGCCTCTGCAAAAAAAGCCGGGGCAAAAGTGGTGGCTAATGTAAAGCAATAGGGAGGAAGGGACAGCGCCCATACGCCCCGCCCTAAAGGGGGTAATACAAAACACCTTTACAGCCTTCGTTTGATTTGTGTTTTTACAACTATATTTATCCGCAAATACTAAGAAATAGTTGCATAATTATTTTTATGCTTGCCTGCTAAATGCTGGTGCAACCACACTCTAACAAACGCTTATGAAAAATATAAATGTCTTTATTTTCTCCTGCGCTTTATGTGCAATTATTTTTTCGTGCAGCAACAATCCCGCTCCAGGAAATACGCCGGTTCAAAAAGATTCTGTAACAAATGCTGAACCCGCCTGGGCATTGTTGCCATTTAATAAGCTTGATTCAGCAAACCCTGTTCTGTCACCGGGTAACGGCGCCTTTATTGATCCTATAAGGCATGCAAAAGTTTTGTGGGAAGAAAAGGATGTATTTAACCCCGCAATAGTGGTGCGCAACGATTCTTTATTTATGCTTTACCGCGCACAGGATAAAATAGGGAAGCCCGCAGGCACTTCCAGGATCGGGTTGGCCGTAAGTACCGATGGCACCCATTTTTCGAGGATGCCTGCACCAGTGCTTTATCCTGATAATGACTTTTGCAAAAAATATGAATGGGAAGGCGGCTGTGAAGACCCCCGTGTTGTGCAGGACAGCAGCGGCACTTATTATATGGCCTATACTGCTTTTGACGGTAAACAGGCAAGGTTATTTGTTGCAACATCAACCGACCTGACCCATTGGCAAAAGCATGGTGCGGCCTTTGCCAAAGCTGATAACGGCGCATATATGAATGCCTGGTCTAAATCGGGATCAATTGTTTCAGCATACAACGACGGAAAGATTACCGCGGCAAAGATCAATGGCAAATACTGGATGTATTGGGGTGATAAATATATATGGGCCGCCACATCTGACGACCTGGTTAACTGGCAGCCTGTTGAAAAAAGCATCAACGACACTGCCAAAAGCGACCTGCCTTTTTTTGGTGTTGATATATCAAAACTTAAGGCTGTAATTAAACCACGGCATGGAAAATTTGACAGCGACCTGGTAGAAAGCGGCCCACCGGCCATGCTTACCGATAAAGGGATTGTTTTACTTTATAATGGCCGCAATGTTCCGGCAATTGGCGATACATCACTCGCCGAAGGCACTTATGCTTCTTCGCAGGTATTATTGGATAAAAATGACCCCACAAAAATTATTGACAGGATGGATCATTATTTTATGAAGCCCGATAAACCTTACGAAAAAACAGGCCAGGTAAACCAGGTTTGTTTTATTGAAGGCCTTGCCCATTTTAAAAACCAGTGGTGGCTTTATTACGGAACAGCCGATTCCAAAATAGCGGTGACGGTGAAGTGATTGCAGATTGACGATTGCAGATTTCAGATTGTTTAACAGCCTACTCTCCTTAAAATCTACAATCTGAAATCGTCAATCTGCAATAGTTTGTTCTTATCTTTGTCCGATGCAATTTCCTTCCACACTTCTTGAAAATGCGGTGAACGAATTTTCCAAATTACCGGGTATCGGAAAAAAAACCGCCCTGCGCATGGTATTGCATTTATTAAAGCAGGATGCTGCTGAGGTTACCCATTTTAGCGAAACCATTGCTAAAATGCGGAATGATATAAAATTTTGCCAGCGATGCCACAATATAAGCGATGCGGATATTTGCTCCATCTGTGCAAATTCAATGCGCAACCAGCGGATGATATGCGTGGTAGAAAATATACGCGATGTTATTGCTATTGAAAATACCCAGCAATTCAGCGGCACCTATCATGTGTTAGGCGGCATTATTTCGCCGCTTGATGGCATCGGCCCCGACCAGTTGAATATTGAACCTCTTATTAACCGCATTGAAAAAGAGCAAACCGAGGAACTGGTATTTGCATTAAGCCCCAATATTCAGGGCGATACCACAATCTATTATATTCAGAAAAAAATACAGAAACTGCCCTGCAAAGTTACTACTATTGCCAGGGGTATCGCCTTTGGGGGGCGAATTAGAATATGCCGATGAAATGACACTGGCGCGAAGCGTGGCAAAGCGCATGCCTGTTGAACAATATATGAGCCACTAACAACCCATAACGCACCTGCAGTGAGGAAACCGTCGGGGGTTTCGGCGTGTTAAGCTATTTATAATATCCCTGCCCGTGTTAGTTGCATAATTTTGCAAAATATTTCATTAGTTAAATGATCCTGTATGCAATATTTTATAGTTCAGCGGCGTTTTTTTTCAAGCAGCTAAACCTCCCGAAAAAGGAAAATTGATTTTTTCCTTAGGAAACCTTTTTCGCGTATCTCTCGTTCTCCCTATTAAATCACTTATGTAAGCTGAAAGAACCGGTTGGAAAATTTGATACATACAATTAGGAAATGTATTGAGCAGGATAGAAAGTACCATCGTAAATTTTACGAACGATACTTTGGCTTTGCCATGAAACACGCTTTTAGGTATGTCACTGATTACGATAAGGCTAAAGACATTGTGCACGACAGTTTTGTAAAAGTTTTTAATAACCTCCCCCAGTTTATAGATAAAACAGATACAAACAATAATCTTGAATTCAGCCTTATGGCATGGATGAAAAGAATAGTAATAAACACAGGAATTGACCATATAAGAAGAACCAAAGCTTTGCCGCAGTTAGCAGAAATAAATGAAGAGATATGGGACGGCCATGCAGAAACCATTTCGGCCGATGATAACTTGTTGTACAAAGAACTGCTGATTGAATTAAGCAGGCTACCGGCAACTTACCGGGTTGTTTTTAACCTGCACGCAATTGACGGGTACACCCACAAGGAAATAAGCGAACTGCTTGGCATTACAACAGGGGGCACAAAGTCAATTTATTTTAAAGCAAAAGGATTGTTGCAAAAAAAATTAAGCAAAATACAAAATACCAAACCATTGTATGTTAAGCCCTGAGGATGATATAGAAAAAATATACAGGGATTTTGCAAAAAATTATCCGCTTAAAACAGATGACAAGGGTTGGGATGAATTTTTGCAAAAAATGGAGAGCACCCCGGTTAAAAATATCCCGGAGAGGCCTGTTAATGGGTCTTCCATTCCGGGTATTATTAATAAATACCGGTATTGGTTATCATCGGCTGCTGTGGTACTTATACTTGCGGGCATACTTATTATAAAAAATAAAACAGAAGAAAACAGGCAACCTGTAAGCAGCGTAAATAAAGAGGTTTTATCGCCCGGTAAGCAGAAGCAACCCGGATTACCTAAATCACCAAATACGCAAACAACAGTTGCACCGGCTCAGAATGCACCCCCCCTACAGCAGGATATTAATAAAAGCTCCGCAGATGTAAATAAAAAGAAAGAGGTACAACAAAATACCTTACCCCAACCGGGCAATAAAGAAAATTCGGATGGCGCAACTATCGTTAAAGCAAACAAGTATCAGCAAAATAGTATTGCGGCCGCTAATCATGGTTCCTTAACAGAAAAACAACAGCCCGTTTTTAACACACCCCCTTTTGAAAGCAATAAGGCAGAGCCGTCCGCAATGCCCTTAAACCAGGATGCCAATACGCAACAAACAAAAGGTGGCATTGCTTTGATCCCGAAGCCAGGGGATGACTTAAAAGCGTCTTTACAATCAAGTGCAATTAAAAGTGACGGTGATAAAAAGAATACCGGTTTAACTGGCGATTCTGCTGTAAGCGCCGGGCAAAATAATAACATTGCCAATAAGGCTGTTGCAGTACAACCTATTACTAAAATAAGCACTAAAACACGAAAATATTTTTACTTAGGACTGGCGACGGGACCGGATATAAGCACCGTTAAACTTCAAACGGTATATCATACCGGCATAAACATTGGCATAATAGCCGGGGTGCATGTATGGAAAAATATAGATATCGAAAGCGGGTTATTGCTGGCGTCAAAAAAATATTATTCATCAGGTAAATATTTTAAAAAGCAAAATATACCACCACCCGACAGGGACGACCTGGAATCAGTTAACACTAATGGCAATTTTCTGGAAGTGCCTGTTACCGTCCGTTTAAGCCTTACCCATAAAAAAAGGTACAACCTGTTTGTAAGAGGGGGGCTTTCGTCCTATTTTACCGGCAGTGAAAAATATGACCTTTCATTTCATCATCCATGGGGAAATGAAAGAAAGCATGAAGAGTCTGAAGAATTACGCAACAATCTTTTTTCAATTGTTCATTTAAGCGCAGGGTATGAGTTGAATTTTAATGCACACAATAAATTAAGGCTTGAGCCTTATTTAAAAATCCCCTTATCAGGCATAGGCGGTGGGGCTTTACCAGTTACAAGCACCGGCCTGTATATAAATTTTACCCATTCATTTTTTAAATAACATATCTCTTTAATACTTATCTTTGCAGCCCCGGGTGGATTTGTTTATTGTTCGGCCCGGGGCTGTTTCATTGTAAATGGTTGTTTTCTTACAACTATCAAAAAGAACTAATAAACGACGGAAAACTACACAGGTTATCATTTTTTCCCACGTTTTATTAGTTAAAGCAGTATTGTTGAAGCCGGCGTTCATTACATGGCTCATCGCCTGTTGTGTCACACCCTTCAGCTATATAACAATAAGCATCATCTTATATCAATCGTGTTCACCATAAAATTAAAGTCCTCTCTGGGGCAGCGGCATGAAAACAATACAGCAATGTTTACAGGAGCGTATATTAATTATTGATGGCGCCATGGGCACCATGATACAACGCTATAAGCTTACAGAAGCCGATTACCGCGGCGAACGCTTTAAAAACTGGCCTTCGGATATTAAAGGCAATAATGATCTGTTGTCCCTCACACAACCCCATGTTATTGAAGAAATTCATCATCAATACCTGCAGGCAGGGGCTGATATTATTGAAACCAATACATTCAATTCACAAAAAATTTCATTGGCTGATTATAATATGCAATCATTGGCTTATGAACTTAATGTAGCTGCGGCTCAATGCGCAAGAAGAGCCATTGATGCATTCTTCTCCTCACCCGAAAGCAAGGGCAGGCAAAAGGCTTTTGTAGCCGGTGCAATAGGGCCAATGAATAAAACTTTAAGCCTTTCGCCGGATGTAAATAATCCCGGCTACCGCGCGCTTACATTTGATGACGCAGTAGAAGCTTATTACGAACAGGTAGCAGGCTTGGTTGACGGTGGTGTTGACGTTCTGTTAATTGAAACAATCTTTGATACGCTTAACGCTAAAGCCGCCATTTACGCAGTAAAGAAATATTTCAGGGATACCAATAAAACACCGCTGCCAATAATGATCAGCGGAACTATTACTGATGCAAGCGGCAGAACGCTTAGCGGCCAAACACTGGAGGCATTTTACATTTCCGTTAAACATGCAAAACCAATAAGCATCGGTTTGAATTGTGCATTAGGTGCTGCAGAAATGCGCAGCCATATTGAGGAGTTATCGCAAATAGCGGAGTGTTATACTTCAGCGTACCCTAATGCCGGGCTGCCGAATGCAATGGGTGAATATGATGAGCAGCCGGAACAAACAGCTCACTTTATAGAAGAATGGGCTAAGGAAGGTTTTGTAAACATTGTAGGCGGCTGCTGCGGTACTACGCCCGACCATATAAGGCATATTGCTGAAAATGTAAAACAGTTTAGCCCAAGAGAATTGCCCGTTGTTGAAGAAACATTAGTATAAACATAATTTAACCTTTTAGGATAATATCACTGATGAACGATACAATTAAGTTAAAACCATTCCTGCGCTTAAGCGGCCTTGAGCCATTAGTCATTCGGCCTGAAACTAATTTTGTGAATGTAGGCGAACGTACCAATGTAACAGGCTCTAAAAAATTTGCACGCCTTATAAGGGATAACAAATATGAAGAAGCACTAAGCGTGGCACGCCAACAGGTGGAAAACGGTGCGCAAATATTGGATGTAAATATGGATGATGCCATGCTGGATGGAAAACAGGCAATGGCAGATTTTTTAAACCTTTTGCAAGCCGAACCGGATATTGCCAAAATACCGGTGATGATAGATTCATCAAAATTTGAGATTATTGAAGCCGGGTTAAAATGTGTACAGGGCAGGTGCATCGTTAACTCCATCTCGATGAAGGAAGGGGAAGAAAAATTTATACAACAGGCTTTTGTTTGCCAGAGCTATGGGGCATCAGTTGTTGTGATGGCATTTGACGAAAAAGGCCAGGCAGATACTTTGCAAAGAAAAATTGAGATAAGCGAAAGAGCATATAAAATATTAACGGAGGTTGTTGGCTACGATGCCCAGGATATTATTTTTGACCTTAATATTTTTGCCATAGCTACAGGGCTTGAAGAACATAACAATTACGCAGTTGATTTTATTGAGGCAACACGCCACATAAAACAAAAACACCCGCTGGTAAAAATAAGCGGCGGCGTAAGTAATCTATCCTTTTCGTTTCGTGGCAACGAGCATGTGCGCGAAGCAATGCACAGCGTGTTTTTTGTATTATGCCATTAAGGCCGGCATGGACATGGGTATAGTTAATGCGGGACAGTTAGTGGTGTATGACGAAATTGAGCCACGCTTAAGAAACCTATGCGAAGATGTTATTTTTAACCGCAACAATGATAATAACGAAGCAACAGAAAAACTGATAATTTTCGCTGAAACCGTTAAGGCAAAAGGCAAAGAAGAAAAAAAGGATGATGCCTGGAGATTGTTGCCGGTTGAAGAAAGATTAAAGCATGCCCTGGTAAATGGTATTACTGACTATATTGATGCAGACACAGAAGAAACAAGGCTAAAATTTGCAAAGCCATTAGAGGTAATAGAAGGCCCGTTAATGGCCGGGATGAATGTTGTAGGCGATCTGTTTGGGGCAGGCAAAATGTTTTTACCACAGGTGGTAAAAAGCGCGAGAGTAATGAAAAAAAGCGTTGCTTATCTTTTCCCTTTTATTGAAGAAGAAAAAAAGAACAATCCGCTTGCCCAGCAAGGAGGCGCTGCTAAAATATTACTTGCTACCGTTAAAGGTGATGTGCACGACATAGGTAAAAACATTGTGGGCGTTGTATTGGGCTGTAACGGGTACGACATAATAGATCTTGGCGTAATGGTGCCAACGGATAAAATATTGGATACCGCCATAAAAGAAAATGTAGATATCGTTGGCCTTAGCGGACTGATCACACCATCCCTTGATGAAATGGTGCATGTAGGCAGGGAGATGAAAAGACGAGGTATGACGTTACCGCTGCTTATTGGTGGGGCTACCACCAGCCGTATGCATACAGCTGTGAAGATTGAACCCGGCTATGATAACGGTGTTGTACACGTATTAGATGCTTCCAGAAGTGTAACTGTGGTTAGCTCGTTATTAAGTAAAGAGCAAAAAGATGATTTTCTGAGTAACATTAAAAAAGAATACAACAAGCTAAGGGAAGATTTCGACAAAAAACAGTCTGTAAAACAGTACATATCTTTTGCAGATGCACAAAAAAATGCTGTAAAGATTGATTGGGAAAATTATATTCCACCAACCCCTTCATTCACAGGTATAAAAGCATTTGCAGACTATGACTTAAATGAGATAAGGCAATATATTGATTGGGGGCCTTTTTTTATAGCATGGGAAATGGGAGGAAGGTTTCCGCAATTATTAGAAGACGAAGTGATTGGCAAAGAAGCAACAAAATTATACAATGATGCTAACGGCTTGTTGGATAAAATCATTGCAGAGAAATGGTTAACGGCAACAGGTGTAATAGGTTTTTGGGAAGCAGCCAAGGTTGGGCCGGATACGATTGAGGTTACAGATAGTGGTAAAACCATCCACTTAGAAAGTTTACGCCAACAGGTTAAAAAAGCGCCGGGGCAGCCTAATTTGTCGCTTGCTGATTTTATCAAGCCATCTGAAAAACTGGCCATCGAGGCCTCCCCCACCGGGGGACGGGAGGGGACTGATTATATAGGGGCATTTGCCGTTACTATAAAAGGCATTGAGCCTCACATAAAGCATTTTGAGAAGCAGTATGACGACTACAACAAAATAATGCTCCAGGCCCTGGCTGACAGGCTCGCAGAAGCTTTTGCGGAACTTTTGCATACAAGGGTGCGTAAAGAGTTTTGGGGCTATGCAAAAGACGAACAGCTTAATACTGAGCAACTGATAAAAGAACAATATGTTGGTATTCGCCCGGCGCCGGGTTATCCTGCATGCCCGGAACATACCGAGAAGTATAAATTATTCAGCCTTCTTAATGCTACTGAAAATACAGGTATAATTTTAACCGAATCATTGGCTATGTACCCTGCGGCAAGTGTGTGCGGCTGGTATTTCAGTCATCCGCAAAGCCAATACTTTGGCATAGGTAAAATATCGAATGACCAGTTTGAGGATTATGCAAAACGAAAAGGCTGGAGCAAGGAAGAAGCCGAAAAATGGCTTAGGCCTAACCTGGAATAATTTTTAAGTTGCCTATATATTTATAAATATCT
>JABDFW010000033.1:31437-33068 GCA_013286305.1 Bacteroidota bacterium | reverse complement strand
AGAACAGAATTACATAACAGACTGGCATACGGTAGTAGCTTGGGCTGAATGTGCTGTATTTGCCGAACGAAATTTTCTGAAGGGAAGCCACATTCTGGTTGACGGCTACATCATATACCGCAGTTATAAAAATAAGATAGGTAATAAGATAACCGTAACAGAAATCGTTGCAAAAACACTGCTCAATCTTGACCGTTAAAAAAAGTTTATATGCAGGCTAAAATATTTTCAAGTGCCCTGTACGGCATAGATGCGTTTCGTGTAACAGTCGAAGTGAGCATTGAAAGAGGGATAGGTTATACGATATCCGGGCTTCCTGACGATGCCATCAAAGAAAGCTGGAGCAGGTTGTCCTCAGCTTTGAATAATAACGGCTTCCAAATGCCCCGTACAAGGCTCGTGATAAATCTCGCCCCGGCAGATGTGCGTAAAACGGGCACTGCGTTTGACCTGCCAATGGCAATAGCTATCCTGTTGGCATCAGAACAGATTGCAGATATTGGCAAATTAAAAGATTACCTATTGGTTGGCGAGTTGGGCTTAGATGGAACGGTCTATCCCGTGAAAGGCGCTTTATCAATAGCCATACAAGCAAAAAAAGAAAAATTTTCCGGCCTTGTATTACCGTTCGAAAATGCAGAAGAAGCAGCATTAATAAAAGGCATAAACATTTATCCTGTAAAACACCTCAATGAAATACGGAGCTTCATTGAGTCTGATTATTCGATTCAGCCTTTTAGCCCGGTGAGTATCGTTAACCAAAACCGTCATTATCCAAATGACTACGCTGACGTTAAAGGCCAGCAACACGTCAAACGTGCTTTGGAAATCGCTGCGGCAGGCGGCCATCACAGTATTCTGATCGGCCCGCCAGGCACCGGGAAAACAATGTTAGCGAAACGGCTGCCATCTATACTCCCCCCGCTTTCTGAAAAGGAATCCCTCGAAACGACGAAAATATACAGCATCGCAAATGGTGCCGCCAAAGGATTAATTACAGAGAGGCCTTTTCGTTCGCCACATCATACGACAAGCGACATTGCCCTTGCCGGGGGCGGGACTATCATCACGCCGGGTGAAGTTTCGCTTGCGCACAATGGAGTTCTATTCCTTGATGAACTGCCGGAATTTAAACGCTCGGCGATTGAAGTATTGCGCCAGCCACTGGAAGACAAAGAAGTATATATATCCCGGGCTAATATGCGGCTTCGGCTCCCGGCATCTTTTATGTTATTAGCAGCTATGAACGCCTGTCCTTGTGGGTATCTTTGCCATCCAACAGTACCGTGCACCTGTAGCAAGCGCGCGCTGTATTGGTACCGCCGCAAAATTTCCGGGCCATTACTAGACAGGATTGATTTACATATTGAGGTCGAACCGCAATCAATGCAGGAATTATTCCAGGGAACAAGAAAAGAAGAGAAATCTGCAATCATCCGGCAACAGGTCATGGCGGCAAGAAATATTCAATACCAGCGCTACAAAGACACGCCTGGCATCTCTTGTAATGCGCAGATCGAAGATAATATCCTGGACAGCTTTTGCATGCTGGAAGATACAGCAAGAAAATTCATCCTTACCAAAGTGGAGCAGGCAACCAAGGCCTGGGGTTTGACTCTTTGCTGGAGTTG
>JABDFW010000033.1:30438-31427 GCA_013286305.1 Bacteroidota bacterium | reverse complement strand
ATCTATGCGGGCATACGCCCGCATCCTGAAGGTTGCCCGCACTATTGCTGACCTGAAAGCAAGTGACATTATTCAACTGGACCATGTTGCAGAAGCGTTTCATTTCCGCATCCTTGATAAACCTTTACCTACCGTCATTAAATCACAAAATTTATCGCCATGGAAACACCCTTCACATACGAATATAAGGGCTGCCATATAGATTATAAAGGCCTGGGGTTTGACTCTTTGCTGGAGTTGCGTTATGCAATCAGCATAGAACAGGGTTTTGCATTTATGCGTGAGGGCATAAAAATATTTTATGATCCTTCAACAGAGAAATCTACCAACTATCTCAGGGCAGGGATACGCAGATATACGCCGGATTTTCTTATTCGTAATTGGCAAACAGGCAAGGCATTCCTTATTGAGGTAAAGCCATCAGGGTTTGATGATTTCAATGCACTTTCGTTATATCAAAATATTTGCAATCACTATATAGAAACGAATAAATATGATTGGGAATTCAAAGTGATTTTTGAGGAAAATATTATTTTATCACCTGGCCAGCAAGCGCTATTCGATGCGGTCTTATCCAATAAAATATTATACCGCAAACGCTATGAATGCAATTCGCTTGACCTGCGTAAACAAAATGGATTGGCGACGAATATAAAGTATAGCGGAAGTCGTTTTCCGCCTGACGTTTTTCTTCTGTATCTCAAAAGGAATAAATTGCCGTGCAATTCAGATCGTTAATGCGCTTTCTTTTGGGCCGGGCATTATGACGCTACTCGTCTTCGTTGCGTCGCACTCTTGTACGATTTGACTACTACTCTGCTTACTCATTTCCGGCACCGCCTTCCTTTTCCTGCTAACCAAATTCAATCACGCTCATCCTTTTGAAACTCGAAGGCCTTTGCCCCTCCGGGAGCAAGACTTTTCTTCTAAACCCCTTCTCTCCGGCTCGCAAGGGGATTTATAAGAAAAGTCCGCTTCGCTGTTAGAGG
>JABDFW010000033.1:0-30428 GCA_013286305.1 Bacteroidota bacterium | reverse complement strand
GTTAGAGGCGAAAAAATATTTTGAGTGGCTGATTGACCGTTGAAAATAATTAGTACGGGTCACCGCTCTTTTCGCTCCCTAACATCTCAGGGTTGTAATCATTTTTTCATTCATAATTAAAAACAAGTGTTATGGAAATCACAGCAAGGGTTACAGGCGATGCCACCGTAAAGCCCGTCAAAAATTCAGACAAAGAGGTGGTTAATTTCAGCGTTGCAATCAACCACAGTTATCGCTCAAAGGGCGCTACGGAAATCACACGCAAAGTGGTGTTTGTGGAATGCGATTATTGGTTTAGCAAAGGTATTGCACCGTTTCTCACCAAAGGAACAATGGTGCAGTTATTCGGCTATCCTGAAATTGATGCGTACGTCAATAAAAAAGGTTATCCGGTTGGTGTATTTCGCCTGCACGTACAGCACATCGAACTGATAAGCGGTGCTAATAAAGGGATAGCCGAAGAAGGCGAAGCAACAGAAGAAACGACAGAAACAGTTCCGGCAGGCGACAAGGGAGATGGCTTGCCGTTTTAGCGGAGCAACCCTATTCCCTTTATCATTAACAGCAATATAAAATTATTAGACATGTCACACAATTTAAATTTCAACGAGCAAACCGGGAAGTATTCATTTTATTCTCATAAAGAAATCGCTTGGCACACATACGGGCAGGTTTCACAGGAACGGCAAAACAGCAGGCAGGTAATAATACAATCGCAGCTTGACTTTCCCGTTAGCAAAGCCCCGAATGTATTCCGTTTCCCGTCAAGCAAGGAACTCATTGCAGAGAATGATTTTTTTACTTACAGGACAGATACAGAAGAAGTATTAGGAAGGCACGTTACCGACGAATACCATATTGTGCAAAACGTTGACGCATTCACTTTCTTTGACAGCATTGTCGGTGGCGAAGGTATCCTGTACGAAACCGCAGGGGCGTTAGGCAAAGGCGAACGGATTTTTATAACCGCCAAGTTACCCACATATATTAAGGTGGGCAATGATGATGTAATTGAGCAATACCTGTTTCTAACAACCGCACATGATGGCAGCGAAAGCATAACCATTGCATTTACGCCCGTGCGTATCGTGTGCAATAACACCCTAAATGCAGCCCTTGCCAATTGTTCAAATATTTTGAAAATAAGGCATACCGCGAATGCGCAGGCACAGTTAAAGGAAGCCCACAAAGTAATGGGTATGGTTAATACCCTATCGCCTTTAATGGAACAAGCTTTTAACCAATGGGCGAAAGTAAGTATTACAGATAGCGAGGTACAGCGTTTAATCCAAATTGCGTTAGCACCCAATAAAGAAACACTAACAAATATTAGAGAAGGGCGCGCGGATGAAAATTCGACCGTATTTAAAAACCAATGTGCAAACACCTTTAGCTATGCAATGATGGCAGACAGCCAGCAACTGGAAACCACCAAAGGCACTTTGTTTGGGGCATTCAATGCGGTAACAGGGTATTTTCAAAACGTCCGTACTTACAAGGACAGCGAAGAAAAAATCAATTCCTTGTTATGCGGCGGCACAGCGCAGAAGAAGGCACAGGCAACATTTAACCTGTGTGCATCATTCGCGAAGCACGGTGCTGATGCACTGCAATTAAATTAAACCTCAAACGGGGGCGCAAGCCCCCTTCTTATAAATCATTCAAAAAACATTTTATGAAAATCACAGATATAAACGGCAAGGAAATAACCGTTGTTGACCTGAATAGTGCTTTGTTGCATGTAAATGAATTTGTGGAAAAGTTGCAAACAGATGAATTATTTAAACAGGCTGATATGGACATAAAACAGTATTGGCTTGACATACAAACAAAACTGGAAGCATTAAAAAATCAACAACAATAAAATTAAGTATATGGCAAACTGGTGTTACAACTTCGTTCAGTTTGAAGGAATAGAAGAAGCTGTCAAAAGCGCAATAGCACTTTTCCGGCAAATGAGAAAAAAGGAAAAGGAAGAAAGAGAAGGGCAGTTACCGCCATTCATTGAAATTGAAGATGGCTGGATGCATGAAATATATTGCAACGATGACAATGTTTCATTTGAAACAAAATGGGCGCCCAATATTGAAATCATGCAAAAGATTGCCGACCATTTCGGGCTGTCATTTACGCAATCTTACACAGAATCCAACATGCTTATTTACGGCGAATGCACCTATATAGATCGAGTGTTAACAGACGTATTCCTTAACACAGAAGATTTTGACCAATACGATACCAACCCCGAAGATGAAGATACATGGATTTTTGAAGGCAAAGTATATGACAGCGACACAGAAATTTTGGACACGCTGCTTGACAGGAAAAAAGAATTGGTTTATAACACAAAAAATTAAAGTTATGAAAAAGGCAGAAGGCATTTCCGGCTATATCATTGTAAAAGCGGACACAAACAGCGAATGGGATTTTTGCGAATACGCAATTGTAGAAATTACACAAAAATGGAAAGAAACAATACAGGCGAGGCTTACTTTACTGGAACAATTTAAAAACGACCAATCCTTTAATCAAATCTCTTATTGGGAACAACCAATAGGTTTTTTTAAAACGGCTGATGAAGGCGATGAATTCTATACAGGTATAGACGAAATATTTGCGGAATATGATGATTGGGCATTTATCACTATTGACGAAAAGGAGTTAGAAACCTTGGCTAAGCCGGAAAATAAACTTGCTGCTCACCAGGTGGTTATTTCATGGGATGGCACAATACAATACAAGGCATACGGCAAGCATACAGGCGAGGAATTTTACACCCATGATTTTGCAATAGCTGAAATATTGGAAGCGGTTGGCAAAACAAACAATGAATTAGTAACAAATCAACATTAAGTAACAGATAAATTACATTTTATGACTACCAATTTCTTTCAAAACCTTATTGGTTTGCAAACACAGGGCACATGCACCATGAACATAAAAATAACAAAAGACAAATCACTTGTTGTGTCGCTTCTCTTATGTGATGATGAGGCAGATGAAAAAACGCTCAAATTAATTAAACCGTTAACGCTGCACGGCACTCCCGCCGAATTGGATAATGGCTTCTTTGATGGCATTGCAGAACCGTTAAAGCAAACCGTTGAACTTATCACCAACCTGAAACAATATAAAGAAGGGCTTGCAGAAGCTAAAAAACAATCCAATATGGAAAAGGACAAAAAGGTTAAGGACAAGAAGCCGGACATCGCAAAAGAGACAACATTTGAAACTGAAATGAAAAAGGTAACAGATTTGGAAGAGCAGGAGAAATATAGCGAAGCCTTACTAAAACTGCCAAGCAAAGAAAAGTATCCCGACCATGTGGAAGAAATAGAATCTAAAAGAGAGGAACTGTGGGAGAAGCAGGATGAAAAGGAAAACAACTTATTTAAATAACCTGTAAACTTCAATATATGTTAATCGTAAATACTTTGCCGAGGGTGTTTCTTTTCAAAGAAAAAGAACAGGAAATAAAACTTTCCGACCCCGCATTTAATTTAAGCCCCGAAGCGGTGCTAAACTTTTATTCGCAAACTTACCCAATACTAACTACGGCTAAAATTGAAGGCCCTGAATTTATCGAAGACGCCGTGCAATACAATTTTGTATCCACCATCGGAACTAAAGGATAAAAAATGAAAAAGAAAATTGCAGTAAGAAAAGTGAAACATTTAAAAGCAGAACAGCCATGGATTATTCACAACAGCATAGCGCAATTTGCAGGCAGCCTGGACAGGCTTGCCAACGCAGCAGACATCAAAAAAGACACCTTAAGGAGCGCACCTGTATCGCTCCTTCCAATGGTTTTTTAAAGCACTCCTTTACTCCTGTTATCGGCAGGGATTTGGGGATACTGGGGCAAGCGAAAAAGATAGAAAAGGAATTCTATCTTTCACTTCAAAACTTTGCAGCCTTATACGGGCTAAAATTGCCCTGCTTTAACAATTTATCTTATCCTTTCAACATATCTAAATCGTTTCAACAGGCAAAACATTTATTTGAGCAAGAAAATAAAAGCCTTGATGTAATTATCCTGAAAGATAAAAACCACAAATGTTGTATTGCCACGGTGAAAACATTCAACACAGGTTACTGCCTGTATTACCTGCCTGTTCAACCATTATTATCGCTGTTCAAAAATCGTCATAAAAGCAAGCAACATGATATACTATTATCCGTTTTTGCCTACCTGCACCAAACAGCAGGGATGCCTTACTTTATTGATGGCTTTTTGGAAGGAGAATATGAGCACATTTATGATTGGTATTCACAAGACCCCGATGAATACGACCAAAAGGAATACACTGAAATGCTGCAGGACTATAAAGCGATGAATTTCTTTGGCAAAAAACTACTGAAAAGCATCAAACATAAATACCACCTGCAGCAGTTTGAAAACAGGGTTATCACTTTCAAGCCGACTACAAAAGTAGATGCTGAAATACTGCGGGTCAGCATGCTCGTGTTAAACTTGTATAAGCAATATCCAACCCGCAACCTTTTTGATAACTTGTACTGCCGCCTGCTTGACCCCGAAGAAGAAGAGCGGATATTGCCTGACCAGTATATTTCTTTTTCATGGAAATCAGACGGGCTGATATTTGACCAATTACTTGAAAGTGTAAACTGCTCTTTTCAGGAAATGGCATGTACCGAAGAACCGAAGGCAATACAATGCTTTGACAAACCGCAGGTAGCAGAAAAACATGAGCTCGATTTTGAAGAACGTTTCTTTGGCTGCCTTGACCATTTAGCAGACCTTTTAAATGATTTGTAATGGAAAACATCACTGGCGTATTCAATGACACCTACTCACCAACCAAAGCGCTGCTGATATATCAGTCAGCAACAAAAAGCGATGGCACATACGTGGAAGCCTACGATATAAACAGTAATGGCAAACCCATTAACGCGCACCCCCTGTCGCTGATGGAAACAATAGCCCTTGCAGAAAGCCTGAATACTTCCACAGGCTTGCAAACAAATTACCTGCAAAGCAAAGGTTTGTTGCCTGATAAAGTGCTGCATATCCAACAGTCGGCACAGGGCTTCGCCATTTGGAATACACCCGAACAGGAGGTAAACTTACTTTTTACCGAAAGCCTGCAAATCCCTTGCGGCAAAGCATACATCCCGCCGCTGGTTTGGAAAGCAAATAAATCTTCTCTATTTCTATATGCAGTTAAGGAGCGAAAAACTTCCTTAAAAACTGCTTTGTTGCGCGCACCATTTTTTAACCTGAATGACAACGGAAGTGTATGTATGGGGACGGTAGATACAGGCATGGAAAAAATAAACAACCTTGAAGATTTTATGGCTGCATGGGAACACTGTTACTGGAATAGTTATTTCAGCCACCTGATTACCGGAGTTTCTCCCGTGAAAGAAAACATTGTGCAGTTATGGCAAAGTCAGGTAAACAGCGGCAAGAAATTTCCTTTAGAGGCATTAACAGAAACAGGTCAAATTTTAAAAAATATAATCGTATGAAACCGGAAAAACCGAAAGTACATTTTACGGACAAATATCTCTTGCAACCAACCAATCCCGTCATGGTGAACCTGATCGGTGCCGGAGGTACAGGCAGCCAGTTACTCACGGCTTTAGGCAGGATAAACTTATCATTGAATGCATTGCAGCATCCCGGCATTTTTGTCCGGGTGTTTGATGACGACATCATAACGGCTGCAAACAAAGGAAGGCAGTTATTTGCAGATAGTGAAATAGGATTGCCAAAAGCAGCAGCATTGATAAACCGTGTCAACCGTTTTTTTGGCACGGACTGGAAAGCTTACACCATGCCGTTTAACAGGTCAACCATTACAAATTTGAATGAATATAGGGCACACATTACGATAAGCTGCGTGGACAAGGTACAGGCAAGGTTTGACATTGCAGCGGTCTTACAAAAAATGGCAAAATCAAATAATCATAAAAGGGACAGGATAAGGTATTGGATGGATTTTGGTAACAGCCGTTTTACTGGACAGGTTTTATTGGCGACCATTGGCAAAATAGAACAACCGCCATCTAAAAATTTTGAAACGGTTGATAGCCTTCCATTGCCGACAGTGGAATTTAAAGATTTATTTGTAGCTGCAAAAGAAGATAAAGCTCCCAGTTGTTCGCTCGCAGAAGCACTAACACAACAGGATTTATTTATCAATTCTTCCCTTGCCAATTTAGGCGGCTCATTGCTTTGGAATTTATTCAGCCAGGGTATGATTGAATGCAGGGGCTTTTTTATGAACCTGAAGAATTTTAGGACAACGCCATTATCACTTTAAAATATACAGTTATGAAACACATTAAAATTATGTTAGGCTATGTAGAATTGAATGAGGAAAAAACAGCCGGTAAAACATTCTATGTAATTGAGTTATTCCCTTATCCGCAATTTGTAATGGATGAGGATGGAATAACAAAAGAATTTGAAAATTACGAGGCTGCTTTTGAGGAAAAAGAAGCTTGCCAGAATGGGCGAATTATCTGTTTTTAATATATTTAAGCTGCCGCGCAAAAGAAAGGCCCGGCAGCTTTATTTTGCTTGAGACTGCTGGTAATATTTAACCCTTGAGGTATATCTTTGTTTCGTAGTCAACCTTTACAAGGCCATTCTCCTGGTACTGTTCAAATAACCCTTTGAGAACAATAAGCATTTCGTCGAATTTTCTACCTTCCAGCGGCATATATGAGGTTGACAATAATTGCCCTTTCAGTCCATCAAAATCCAATACCTGGCTGTGGGGGATAACATGATATTTATACGGTGGAGGCTCAAAAAAAGAACCAATCTCACTTTCTTTAACCATTCTTGTACCCTTATAATCCGTTCCAAAATCAATTTTAAGCTGCTCAAATCTTTCAAGGAATGGAGTATTTGTAATGCGGATATTCCAAATCAATACTATGTAGCCAGGTGGTTTTAGAAGCCTTTTAAATTCAAGCCTGGCTTCTGCTGGCTTCATCCAGTGAAAAGCTTGCGCAATAGTAATTAAATCAATGCTCCTGTCCTTTAAAGAAGTCCTTTCGGCTGTTCCGTCTACGCTGGTGAATTTTGAATACTTCATTAAGTTCTTTTCACCGGCTTCACGCATCTGCTTATTTGGCTCTACCCCATATACCTTATATCCTTGTTCTAATAATAAAGCAGAAAATATTCCCGTTCCTGAACCTATGTCAGCAATATTCCAGTCTTTTTGCAATCCAGTTTCCATTTCAAGGAATGATATTACTTCTCCGGGATATGAAGGCCTGTACTTGGCATAATTGTCCACCCTGTCGCTAAATCTTTCTGTTGGCTTTAAACTGTCTAATTTATCATCCATAAGTATGCTGCAAATTTAAGAATTCGAAAGCATGCCGGTAAATACTTTTAGCATGGCTAAAATTTAGCCATGTATTGTGGGTTTTACACTTCTAATTTATCTTTATAGCGCAATACTATTTTGTTTGGAGCTGAAAGAAAAATGTGAGTTATGAAATACAAAAATCAAGCGTTTAATAACAGCAATAACCCCACGATATTTAACGGAAGCCATTTTGAAAAATTATCTTCATTTCGCGGTTTTTTAGATAACCCCCCGCCTCTTGTTGGTTTTTTCAAAAATCCTTGAATCTATAAGGGCTTAATGGGCGTCTTCCTGCCCATTGCAAGATGTACAAACGTTATACGTTTGCGGCATCTTGCCCTTCACTCCGAAGTCGTTTCGGGGTTCCCATAGACACTCCAAAGCTTGCCAAAGAACCTTCAATGTATAGTGATGAAAAAAGATACCGCAGAAGTAAGAAATAAAATGATGGTCGTCCGAATGAATGAAGCAGAGTTTAAAACATTCGCCAGCCTGCAGAAAAAAACGACGGAAAAATACGCCAGCAATTATATCAGGAAAATACTGTTACAAAAGCCGGTAATAGTAACCCATAGAAACCAATCCTCAGATGATTTTCTAAAAGAGATGGCACTCTTAAGAAAAGAACTCAACGCTATCGGCAACAATTATAACCAGGCCGTAAAAAAATTGCATACGCTGGACAAGATACCTGAATTCAGGGTTTGGGTACAGCAAAACGAAGCGCTAAAACAAGCATTCTTCGCAAAGACAGACGAGATCAAATCACATATATGCAAAATCTATAAACAGTGGTCGCGAATATAACTATACCGCACAGCCTGATTGAAACACTGAACTACAATGAAAAGAAAGTCCAGAAAGGCGCTGCTCAATGTATTGGTGAAAGGAACTGTTTACTCGACCATGACAATATGAACTTCTATCAAAAGCTGGCGCAGTTTGAAAACAGGAACGTGTTAAATGACCGTGCTGCGACAAAGACCTTGCATGTGTCGTTAAATTTTGACCCTTCAGAAAAAATACCAATTGCACAACTCGTTGATATTGCCGAAACATACATGCAAAAGATTGGTTTTGGCGGGCAGCCTTATCTTATCTATCAGCACCATGATGCCGGGCATCCACACATGCACATTGTAAGCACAACAATTAAGGAAGATGGCAGCCGCATCAACACGCATAACATTGGGCGTAACCAATCGGAAAAAGCACGCAAAGAAATTGAATCAGATTTTAACCTGGTCAAAGCGGAAAACCAAAAACGGCAATATCCAAATGAAATAAAGCCGGTCGATGCAGAAAAGGTACAATATGGCAAATCAGAAACAAAAAGAAGCATTACAAACGTGCTGAATGCAGTTGTTACCAAATACAATTATACATCCCTGCCTGAATTAAACGCCATACTGAAACAATTCAATGTCATGGCTGACAGAGGGCAGGAAGATGGGATCATGTTTAAAAATAAAGGGCTTTTATACAGGATACTCAACAATGAAGGTATTGCTATTGGCGTACCTATTAAAGCAAGTTCCATCAATAACAAACCGACGCTGGAGAAACTGGAAACCCATTTTGAAAAAAATAAAACAACCAGGGATACCTTCAAACAAAAGCTGAAAACAATACTTGATGAAGCATTGCAGCAAAACCCCGGAAGTATTGCGCAGCTTAAACAAACCCTTTCAACAAAACAGGTATTCACCGCTATCCGCCAAAACGCTGAAGGCAGGATATATGGGATAACTTTCGTAGACAATAAAAACAGAACTGTCTTTAACGGCAGTGAAATTGGAAAGCTTTGCAGCATCAGCCATCTGCAATCACAGCTGCTTAAAAATGATGCAGCGGGGCCTCCGATAAGCGAAAAAGAAACAACAGACACTCCCGCCCCTATCCTGAAAACCCACCCGGTTAAAAAACACAAGCAACTTTTGGAAACCAGGCCTCCAGCAACCACCGCCTTTTTGGAACAACTCATGTCACCCACACAACAATTTGACAGTGTACCCTTCCAGCTTATGAAAAAGAAGAAAAGAAAAAAAAGGAAACAATATGTCATCAACAGGAGAGAATGAAACAGATTTAAGAAAGATAATGGACATGACAAGGTATGCAGGAATATTTATCCTGCTGCTAAACTTCTATTATTATTGTTACGCGGCGTTTAAAACATGGAACCTAACAACAAAAATAACAGACAGGTTATTGTTCAATATAGTCCAGACGGGCTTATTTAAACATGATTACTCGTCGAAACTTATCGCCCTTGCATTATTGGGGATATCATTGCTGGGGAGCCAGGGCAGGAAAGAGGAAAAACTAAACTGGAAACCAATTACTGCGTTGCTGTGCAGCGGGCTGACGCTGTATTTTGTGAGCAGTTTGGTTTTTTATCTTGACAGCACGGCAGTTATCATTACCGCTGTTTATATAACCGTCACTTCTACAGGCTACCTGTTGATACTATCCGGCGGTGCATTATTAAGCAGGCTGATCAAAGTAAAAATGGCAGGCGATATTTTTAATGAGGTCAATGAAACATTCCCGCAGGAAGAAAGGCTGATCAAAAATGAATACTCCATCAACCTGCCTGCCGTCTATAACCTGAGAGGGAAAATCCGTCGAAGCTGGATCAACATCATCAACCCTTTTCGCGGGTTGCTGGTAATCGGCAGCCCGGGTGCCGGTAAATCCTGGTTTGTCATACAGCATATAATGAAACAGCATATCGAAAAAGGCTTCGCTATGTTCGTATATGATTTTAAGTTTGACGACCTTTCAAAGATCGCATACAACTGGCTGCTGAAACATGAAAAGAATTACGGCGTAAGGCCAGCCTTTTTTGTTATCAATTTTGATGACCTTTCACAATCGCACCGGTGCAACCCATTGGACCCGGAAGCCATGCACGATATTACCGACGCAACAGAATCTGCGCGAACGATACTGCTTGGTTTAAACAAAGAATGGATCAGCAAGCAGGGTGACTTTTTCGTAGAGTCTCCAATAAATTTTGTAACGGCGATCATCTGGTTCCTCCGCAAATACCAGGACGGCATATATTGTACATTACCACACGCTATCGAACTGATGCAGGCAGATTACGAGGATCTGTTGCCGGTATTAAACACACAACCGGAGATCGAAGTGATGGTCAATCCGTTTATCACAGCCTATCAAAACAACGCCATGGAACAACTGGAAGGCCAGGTCGCTTCAGCAAAAATTGGTATGGCCCGGCTTGCTTCTCCACAACTCTACTGGGTTTTGTCAGGCAATGATTTTAAATTGGATATTAATAACCCGGATGAACCGAAAATTGTTTGCGTTGGCAACAACCCTGAAAAACAAGATATATACGGCGCTGTTTTGTCACTGTATATTTCACGGCTGATAAAATTGGTGAACAAAAAAGGCAAGCAAAAATGCAGCCTTGTATTTGACGAATTTCCAACGATCTTTTTTAACCATATTGATTCGCTTATCGCTACGGCGAGAAGCAACAAGGTAGCCACGACTCTTGCCATGCAGGATTTTAGCCAGCTTAAAAAAGATTATGGCAGGGAGCAGGCGGACGTGATTGTCAACATCACCGGCAATATCATATCAGGGCAGGTAACGGGTGAAACATCCAAGTTGCTGTCCGAACGCTTCGGCAAGATCATGCAGCAACGCGAAAGCTTGTCTATTAACCGCACTGACACGTCCATCAGCCGGTCAATGCAATTGGACAATGCTATCCCACCCTCAAAGATCGCAGCCCTTTCTTCCGGCCAGTTCGTGGGGATGGTAGCGGATGACCCGCACGAAAAAATAAAACTGAAAATGTTTCATTCGGAGATCATCAACGAGACAGATAAACTAAACGCCGAAATAAGATCTTTTAAGCTTATCCCGAAAGTGTCCGGTGTAACACAGCAACAGGTGATGGACAACTATTTCCAGGTGAAGTATGACATTAAGCAAATGATAGAAAAAGAAGTAACCAGGCTGCTCGCCGAAAAGCAGGCGGCAACAAACAAAGTGTAACCCGTAAAAATTATATTTACTGTATGAACAATTGGAACCAATCTTCACGGCGGCATTTTATTAAAAGCACTGCATCCGCAGCGATGCTGTTGTCTATGCCCGGTACTGAATTGATAGCGGCAGTTAATGCAGCGCCAAACAGTCCTAATGGTAACGATCTGCCCTGGTACAAAAAGATCACGCGCTGGGGACAGGTGAATATTACGGAGCAGGACCCTCAGCAATATGACATCGCCTGGTGGCGAAAGTATTGGAAACGCACCGCGACGCAGGGCATCATTGTAAACGCCGGTGGCATCGTGGCATATTATCCTACGCAAATACCTCTGCATAAAAAAGCGGAATACCTTGGGGGACGGGATTTGTTTGGGGAAATATGCGGGGCTGCGCATGAGGATGGCCTGGTTGTCTTTGCGCGCATGGATTCAAACAGGGCAGGCGAAGATTTTTATAAGGCGCACCCGGATTGGTTTGCAGTTAATGCTGAAGCCACGCCATACCGCGCAGACGACTTGTATATTTCCTGCGTGAACAGCCCTTATTATAACGAACATATTCCTGCTATCTTAAAAGAGATCGCGATCCTTTATCGTCCTGAAGGCTTTACGGATAACAGCTGGAGCGGCCTGGGCCGCGACCAAATGTGTTACTGCAATTATTGTCAAAAAAGCTTTCACGATAAAACAGGTTATGATTTACCCCGGCGCAAAAACTGGAACGATAAAATTTACAAGAAATGGATCAACTGGAATTATCAGCGCAGGCTTGAGCTGTGGGACTTAAATAATCGTACGACGAAATCTGCAGGCGGTGAACATTGCATTTGGAGTGGCATGAACAGCGGCCCAATCAGTGGCCAGAGCAACAGCTTCCGGGATTTTAAGGCCATCGCCCAAAAGGCGGATATTATCATGCTCGACGACCAGGCGCGTTCGGAAAACGGCGGGTTCATGCACAACTCGGAAACAGGAAAATTAATATATGGTATTTTAGGATGGGATAAACTCGTCCCGGAAAGCATGGCGATGTACCAGGCACACAAGCCGTGGTTCAGGCTGGCCAGCAAGCCCGTGCCGGAGGCGAGGATGTGGATGGTGGAAGGCATTGCAGGCGGGATACAACCGTGGTGGCACATGATCAGCGCATACCACGAGGACCGCAGGATGTACCATAACCCCGAAGAAGTATTTAACTGGCATAAGGCCAATGAAGCATACCTTATCAACCGTAAACCAGTGACCAATATTGGCGTTGTATGGAGCCAGTTAAATACTGATTTTTATGGGCAGGATAATACAGAAGAAAAAGTTGAATTGCCATGGCGTGGCATTTCTCAAGCACTCATTCGTGCACGTATCCCTTATTTGCCGGTCCATGCCGATGATATTGAAAAAGAGGCAAAGCAGCTTTCTGTTCTTATTTTACCAAACATTGGGGTATTGACAAACGGACAGGTGAACGCAATAAAACGCTTTGCGGAAAATGGCGGCAGTGTTATCGCAAGTGGTGATACGGGCCTGTTTGATGAATGGGGTGATGCACGAACCGATTTTGCATTGGCTGACATTTTTGGCGTTCATTTTATACAGCAAAATAATACGGGCGAAAAACAAAATAAACTGGCGGGTGAAGCATACCACACCTACCTGCGCCTTACACCTGAATTACGCAGGCAGGTTGACGGGCCACACAAACCAGATGAACCAACCATCGAAGGAAAACGGCATGAAATATTGAAAGGCTTTGAAGAAACGGACATTATCCCTTTCGGTGGTTTGTTATACCCGTTGCGCGTTGATACCGGCGCACAAGTATTACTTACGTTTATCCCTCAATTCCCGGTATACCCGCCTGAGAAAGCATGGATGCGCGTGAAGAAAACGGATATCCCTGGCCTTATCATTCGCTCCAACAACAACGGCAGCCGCCTCGCTTGGTTAGCAGCGGATATTGATAAACAATACGGCCGTTCCAATTTGCCAGATCATGGTGACCTGTTAAAGAATATTATCCTGTGGGCTGCTAAAGATGATTTACCGGTATCAGTAACAGGCACAGGGCTTATTGACATTCAGCTTTATCAGCAACCGGGAAGAATGATCATTCACCTTGTCAATTTAACGAATGAAAACACCTGGAAACAACCACTTGATGAACTGATTCCTGTCGGTCCCTTTGATATCAGGGTAAAACTTGCAGCCGAAGTTCCCGGCAATACGGTAAAGTTGCTCGTCGGCAATAAGACAATTCCATTAACTAAAAAAAAGCATGAATGTTATTTTCAACTTACATCCATACTTGATCACGAGGTCGCTGTTATTGAATGAAGCCGATCCTGGCCCTCGGCGGGTTTGGTGGAGTAAGCAATTCCTTGAGGTATTCAAATATCACTGCAATGCTGTTGTCATGGCTAACAACAATCTTTTCTATTTCATCTATTTTCAGTAAAATATCCTTGTGCGTTAATAGCATCTCGCGTATCCTGGTGAAAATTCTGATGACTTGGATGTTGACACTTATAGCGCGCTCACTGTTTAAAATACTTGACAGCATCGCCACACCTTGTTCGGTAAACGCCATCGGCAGGTATCTCGTCCCGCCCCAATTTGAGGTGCCAATTTGGCTCCTCAAGTTTTCAAACTCTTCTTTCGATAATTCAAACATAAAGTCTTCGGGAAAACGCTGCAGGTGCCTTCGCACCTGTCTTTTCAACTGTTTTGTTTCGACCCGGTACAAGTCTGCAAGATGCTCATCAAGCATTACTTTTTTGCCATGTACTAAAAATATCCTGCGCATAATTAGTTCCTCGGTCAATAAGATCTCTGTTTTTTCCATGGTAATATTTTTTAGGAGATTTTTCTAAGCTGGTTTCCAAAAGCGCCCAGGTTATTTCTTTCCATCCACAACTCCTGGATCTTACCTGCCGCCTCTTCAGGTGTTACACGGATATATTTATAAAAATCTTTTTCCGTTTTATGACCGCTGATTTTCATAATAAGTTTTACCGGTGTACCCGCCAGGAATTCGTTTGTACAAAACGACCTTCTCGCCGTATGAGTGGTGATCCATTCGTATTTTGGTTTTATCTCCTGTACATCCTTATTGCCCTTTTTATAAGAAAATTTTATTATTTCATTCAACCCGGCAAGCCTCCCGATTTTTTTGATGTGACGGTTGAATTCCACGTTGGTTAATTTGGGGATGTTATCCTTAAATTGTTTTTCAAATAATTGCATCGCTTCTGTTCTTAACGGGATAACTACCCAGTGGTCCGATTTGAATTGTTTTTTGTAAAGAAAATTCTTCCGAAGATCTTCATACCGCAAACTGGAAAAATCAGAGAACCGTAAGCCGGTTAAACAGGCCATCACAAACAGGTCCCGGTACTCAACCAGGTAGGGGGCTTCAGTTAAATCTGTCATATAGATCCGCTCCACCTCTTCGTAATTCAGGTAGATAGCATCGGTTTCTTCGTCCAAAATTTTGAAGTCTGTCAAATCAATAGGGGCGATAATTTTTCTCCGGGTTCGGTCTTTAATAAATATCCGGAACTGCTTAACCGTCTGCCCGATGGTATTGACTTTTAGCCCCGTTATAGTTTGCTTTCTTCTTTTGTGCTTGTACTTAAAAGTCAGGTAATCAACAAAATCTTCATAAAAATTATAATCAATTGATTCGAATGAAACGGTTTCTTTTCTGAATTCTTCAAACGCTTTTAACCGGTTAGACATTTGTTTGTACACCCGTTGCGTTCCGTCAGATACTTTATTTTTTTTGGAAAGAATGTAATCGTCTAACTGGAAGAAAAGTTCCTTGTTAAATTTGTTATCAAAGCTTGTTGAATAAGTTTTGACTGCTACAGCAAGGTTTTTTGAAACTTCCGCGATGTTGCCACCTGGCTTAAATAACTCTTTCACGAAATTTGCCCGATCAACTACCTTATTTCTCTCTGCCAGTTCAATAATATCTTCAGTCAGCCGAAGCATCTTTTTTATGCTTTCATTGAGCGCATCGGCATCACCGAATTCAACTGGCAATTGCTGTGAGATAATTGAAGGTTTCTTTTTTCTGTTTAGCCAAAAACCAGGTGGGATGGCTATTTCAGTGTTTAACAATGTCCTGTGTCCTGAACTGTAGCAGTACTGGATAAAGATTAAACTGGTTCCGTCCTTGCGAATATCCTTGCGTTCGCAAATCGCTTTGATTGGTGACAACATAACTACCTCGATTTTTACTCGATTTTTTACTCGATTTTTACCCGATTAAGGAATTGTCAACCATTGTAAAGGTAGGAAGATGCGGCGAGACACATTTGTTATAGTAACTTGAAAATCAATGTCTTGCCTGTAAGATTATGTAAAATAAAGTAAGGATTGCATTTCTGCAATCCTTACGAGTGTGAACCGGATTGGATTCGAACCGGGCCTGCTGCTTAGAAGGCGACGCAAGACCTACGATGTCGGTCTTTACCGGTTTATAGCGGTTGACATCGGTTTTTACTGGTTCTATATTGGTTTACTATTGGTTATGATTGGTTTATGCTGGTTCACCCTACTGTATGGGAAACCGGATTTTGGGCGAGTTGGCCCAGGTAAATCGTCCTTTTGAATGGATTGAATGAACCCTACAAAAGTGCCGTTCCGAACCCTAAATAGTGCGGATTTTAGTGTGTGGGATTCTTAAAATTCCCTTAATAATAAAAAAAATTTGATTCAACTTCAATATTGAATTAAATTAGTTTCCAATACTTCAACCGTTTTTTATGAAACCATCTAAACTCAAACTCTTACTAATTTTATGTATTGCTATTAGCATCATAAATTTTAATACATCATTTGCCCAAAGTGGATGTAACTATCAATGGGGAAGTATGCGAGACGCATTCAGCGGTGGCGGTGGCGTTCTTTCTTTCCGTGTGCAAACAAGTAATTGTATAAGTGGGTCGCCATGTGGTTGGCCACTTATAGCCCTTTACCATTCATTTCCGTATTCAGTGAGTATAACTTTGAAACTTCGAGGTTATGATTGTAATAATAAGGTAACGATGTCGACATTTTATGCAAGTAACCTCAGGCAGTATTTCGAATTAAAAGACAACGGTAATTCCCATACTTTCCAAAGTGTATCGGGGGTCGTATCAGCCGAGGTTAGTTACCATAATGGTAACGATTATTACCGGTTAATTTATGACGGCGAATCAAGCACTTTAAAAACCTTAAAAAATGGAAAACCAACTTATTGATTAAGGCCAAAATAAATGATTATGAAAATTAAAAAACATCTTTTTCTGATTATTGATTGCATTCAAAGTAAAACAATTTATTCTGTAGTATTTAATGCATTTAATATGTCAAGTAATTCAAAATCTAAAAAACCAATTTTCAGCTTTATATGCATTCTTTTTTTCATGGCCAATGGTTATTCGCAAACTACCTCTTCTGAACCCACTAAAGACGAAACAATTGCTTGGATTAAATCAAAGATAAAAAATAGACATGAGACCTTTTGTGACTGCGGCCACTATATGACTTTCAAAGAGGGCGGCAACGACTGTCCTAAACAATTTGGCGACAGCACAACAATAGGTTTTGACTGGGAAGATGAAAATAGCGGCTATAGTTATATAGACTTAAATGATGTTACTAATGTCAAACTAGTAAGGTTTAAAAGTGGTAAGAGTGGCGTTGAATTAGTTACCGGAGGTGAAAAGGTGTATTCATATTCTTATGAACCAATTTCGAAAACGGAACGGCGAAATTGGACTGATAACTTCGACATAGACATTAATTGGAATGAAGAAGAGAATCTTGAGTCAAGAATCCTTAATGCAGTTATAAACTTAATCGCCTATAACAAACAAGGGAAATCAAAAGAGGCTTATTGAGAATTAAATTGTGAGGATTCTTGAAATTTGGTAGGGCATATATTGCCACGTTCAGCGATTCTTTAGCACAAGGCGGCGGCCCCATGTCGCCTGGTTCTGGCATTTGACGCCCAGGGCAATAATTGCCGGGTCGGCATATAGCACTTGCCCTGCGCAAATATGAACAACTCAGTCAATCCGTTCCAGGTTGATGGCGTAGTCTCCACCGGCTGCATTGCTTACACCGATAAAAACCGGGTACGTCTTTTCTTCAATAGTAACGTTGTCACGAACGTGATTGGGGGTTAAACCGGATTGTTTCATATACATTTTTTATGACATTATTTTATTCGTTGTAACAACCTGCATAGACAAATTACAAGAATGGATTTAGCTTTCTTTCAGATTCTTGTTTTGTGTTCAAATCCTTCTTTCTTAATTCTATCATTGTGCCTGCATCCATAAGCAATTTTTCATTAAACTTTTCTGCTTCAATATTAAAATTAGCCATATAGTGTTTAGCACCATCAAATCTTGCTTTTGCATTTCTATTTATACCATTAATTATTTCTTCATTGCCAGCGATTGTATGTGTTGTATATTCCTTATAAACGATTGAATTGCCTGATATATAGAAATTGCCATCAAGAAATCCAAAAGGAAATATTTTATCCAAAAGATGATAATCACCCTTTACTGGAACAATCATTTGCACATAATTGTACACTGTACCAGTCAAGCCTACCGGTAAACCGATAGGTGCATTGTTAAGATTGAATTTATTAGCACCAATAATTGATTTTGTATTTTGGGTGTCTAAATCTAAAAGCTTAATTGAATATTTACTTTTAATATTAGTCAAAACCAAATTTCCCTCCAAGTAATGTAGGGGCAAACCAGATATGTGTTTTGTAACTTCTGCAACAATAGGGTCGAATATTTCTCTCATAAATTTTCTTTCCCAAAAATGTTTCAAATCTCATGCTAACAAACGTTGTCAGACATTATGGCAGAAACCATCCCATAGTCGTATTTGGGTTTGGCAGCTGTGACAGAATTTGAAAAGAGTATAAACCTAAAGAAACCAGTCAGGGCGCCCAGGATTGACCGGAATTGAACCAGGGATATGCCGTCTTAGAACCCATCCAGTGCCAGATAATTAAGTTTTTAGGGACTGTGCTTAAAAAAGGAAAGGGTTCCAAATGAATGAAACCCTTTGTGGTGTTGCCGTGAACCGGATTGGATTCGAACCAATGGCCTGCTGCTTAGAAGGCAGCTGCTCTATCCAGCTGAGCTACCGGTCCGTATTTACGCAAAAATATCAAATTCAAAACCAATGGCCTTCCCGGTTAGAAACCGGAATGCTCTATCCAGCTGAGCTACCGGTCCGTATTTGCGGGGCGCAAAAATAAATGTTAATTCGCTTGTAACCAAACGTAATAATGCTGATATTAGCTTTAAATATGCCAATCACCAAATTTGTCATACTAATACTAAAAATTTTTACCCTTGCCCTCGTGGTTAGTACAGGCGTATTTCTTATCGCAGTATATACAAATACTTTTCTTCTTAATGCGGTATTGCCTGTAACAACAAAAGTATCTGCTTTTCCTTTTTTTGCGGCAATCATTTATGCATTTTATACAGGCCTGGAGTTCAGCCTGTTCTTTATATCTTTTATATTGCTTATCATAAGGCTAAGTATTGTTTCGGCCACCATTTTCACCATCAGGGATATCATTCAGTTCTACAAAAAATTCATCATTTCAAGCTTTATTGTAATCGCGGTTATGGTTTGCGCTTTATCGGTATTTTTTTCAAATTTTTCCGGCAATACCAGGGATATACAAAACAGTTTTATAAACGGAAATATAATACCTTACGCCCTGCCTTGCTTTTGGCTAATTTTGGCAACCGTTTATTACAGGAATTACCAATCAAAAATCAACGAACCCGATGGATGTAAAGATAGAAGCTGGCTGGAAGGAAATACTGAAAAATGAATTTACCAAAGATTACTTTCAACAGATAACCGCATTTTTAAAAACCGAAAAAGCCCAGGGAAAAATTATTTACCCACCCGGTCCCCTCATTTTTAATGCATTTGATAAAACGCCTTTTGATAATATTAAAGCAGTTATACTGGGGCAAGATCCTTACCACGGCCCCGGGCAGGCTCATGGCTTATGTTTTTCAGTGCCGGACGGTGTACCACCGCCGCCATCTCTTGTTAATATTTACAAAGAATTGAATACAGATATTGGCATGCGCATACCCGGTACAGGCAATCTTACCAAGTGGGCCGAACGCGGTGTGTTTCTGCTGAACGCTGTGCTAACAGTACGTGCCAACGAACCGGCAAGCCACTCAAAAATAGGCTGGATGGAATTTACAGATAACGTTATAAAAAAAATATCGTCAGGCAAAGAAGGGGTTGTATTTTTACTATGGGGCAGGTTTGCACACGATAAACAGCAGCTTATAGATGAAACAAGACATCATGTATTAAAGGCCGCACACCCCTCTCCTTTCAGCGCAGATAAAGGTTTTTTTGGTTGCAGGCATTTCAGTAAAACAAATCATTTACTATCCCAAAGCGGCATTGATCCTATTGACTGGAGCGTGAGCTAAGAAAGCTGCATGCTATACGCCTTACGCTATACGCAAAACCTTCATAGCATATAGCTTACAGCCTATAGCTTACAGCGGTTTTTCCCTACTTTTGCGCTTTATGAAATTTGCAAAAGAAATAGCGGGCAGGATTTGGGCTTTGTGGGCATTGCTGCTTTTTACAGGTACTATGTTGATTTTTTTCCTTTTTTTCCTTTTTTGTTTTGTATTGCCGGAGCCTAATGCCTCAAAATGGTTTCGCACAGTTTCAAGAGTGTGGATGGCCATATTTTTAAACCTTACAGGCTGCCCGCTTAAAATAGTTGGTAAACACAATTATGAAAAAGGCAAAAATTATGTGGTAGTATGCAATCATAATAGTTTAATGGACGTGCCTGTAACTACGCCATACATGCTGAATGCCAATAAAACAATTGCCAAAAAAAGCTTCGCCAAAATACCATTGTTTGGATGGATATACGGCGCCGGGGCAATACTTGTTGACCGAAAAAGCGAACAAAGCAAGCGTGAAAGCTATGAGCAAATGAAACAGACTTTGGCCATTGGGCTCGATATGGTAATTTACCCGGAAGGCACACGCAACAGAACAGGCAATCCGCTTAAAGCCTTTTACGACGGTGCTTTTCGCCTGGCTGTTGAAACAGGCAAGCCTGTTATGCCTGTGCTTTTATTTAATACACAAAAAGTATTACCGGTACACAAAGTTTTTTTTATGACACCCCACAAAATTGAAATGCATTTTCTGCCACCTGTTAGCAGCGCAGATATTTCTTATAAAGAACTGAAAGAAAAAGTGTTCACCATTATGTGGAACTACTACGAAGCCAATAAATAATTTTTTGTTACCGGCGGTAAATCCCTATTAGGCTTTACTTGCATCGCACTCTTGTACTATAATAACCGCTATTCATCTTTCTAAAAACACGTAATTCATCCGGAGTTAAGAAAACTGAAACAAAATGATTCACCCATTTCATTTTATCTGTAATATCTTCAAAAAAATTCTAACTGTTAAGCCATGGATGAAAATAAATCTGCAAGAAGAAATTTTATTAAGCTTTCCGCGATGGGGCTGGGTGGAGTAGCCGTTGCGCCGTTAGGCAGCAGAACAAAAGAAACTCCGATATTGAATGCTTCAGCCAACACAGCCGGCAAAAAGCTGAATATCGTATGTGTGGGTGCACACCCCGGCGATCCTGAATTTGGATGTGGCGGCACTATGGCAAAATACAGCGATGCAGGCCATGCTGTAACATTTTTGTATATCACCCGCGGCGAGGCAAGCGACCCTTCTAAAACATTTGCAGAAATGGCCGCCCTGCGCACAAAGGAAGCTGAAGTTAGTTGCAAAGTGCTTAATGCAAAGCCAGTTTTTGCAGGCCAAATTGACGGTAACACAGAATTAAACAAACAAAAAAGTGAAGAAGCTACCAAGCTCATCTCATCAGAAAAACCAGATATTGTTTTTACACAGTGGCCCGTTGATGCGCATCCTGACCACCAGGTTACAGGATTATTGGCATTAACAGCCTGGGTAAAATCGGGCCAGCAATTCGACCTTTATTTTTACGAGGTAAATACCGGGGTGGAAACAATGGCCTTTACACCCACCGATTTTGTTGACATTACCGATGTTCGTGACAGAAAAAAGGCTGCCATGTTCGCCCATAAAACACAATCTCCCGAAGAAACATACAATTCCTACTTTAAGCCGCTCGAAGACTTCCGGGGCTTGCAAGCCAGCGTAAAAGCAGCAGAAGCTTTTATTCATTTTAAGGCAAAGGCAGACCGTGCAAGTATCATAGGTTTATAAGCTGCAATAAAAGTCATGAGCCATTTATATCCACATCGCCTTTATCATCAAAATAAGGTATTTCATCGTGGCTAACAGTTTCTTTTTGTTGCCAATAGGCTAATGTAACTATGTGGCCGGTTTTCGTTTTTAGCATTCTTCCAAAAATAGCATTGACGGGATTAAAAGTGTAATCAGTTACGCCAACTGTAAATGTTTCCGGCGCAGGTTGGGGGGGCGGAGGCATTGCTGCAGGTTCTCCCGGTTTAGGCGGTGGCGCCGGGGCTATCTTAGGCGGCGGGGTGGGCGCTACCACTACGGTATAGCCATTACTTTCAAGCAATTCTTTAAGAAAGGCAACTCTTTCAGGCTTTACATTTTTTTCAGCAATGCCGTATTTAACACCATCAAGTTCCTCAAATTCATGATTCTTATTAATAGCCATAACCAACTAATGTAATGATTGTATAAAATCAAATATCCAGCTAAATAAACCTGTAAGTACAATGCCAGCTCCGCAAATTATAAACGCCAGTTTTACTGAATCATTAAGCTTTATTTTATCTACCGGCGTTTCGTTTTTATCCATGAACACCGCCCTTACGATCCTTAGATAATAGTAAAGGGATATGACCATGTTTAACGCGGCAATTGTGATGAACCAATATTCACCCTTTGCGGCGCCTGCAGTTAATAAGAACAATTTACCAAAGAAGCCCGCGGTTGGCGGAACGCCGGCCAAAGAGAATAAAGCCAGCGCAAGAACCCAGCTAAGAAAAGGGTTGGTTTTATATAATCCTTTGTAATCGTCTATATTTTCTTTGCCGGAGTGTTCGCTGATAACAGATGCTATGCCAAATGCAGCGAGATTGGAGAATACATATATCAATATAAAATAAGTTACAGCAGTAACACCCGTGTTGTCACTGCTGCTCATGCCAACTAAAATAAAGCCCACCTGCGCAATAGACGAAAATGCAAGAAAACGTTTAATATTTTGCTGGCGCAGTGCAAATAAATTACCAATTATCATAGTGGCAACTGCAAGTATTACAAGCATATTATACCACACTGCCTGCATAGGCTGAAATACCTTATACAAAGCGCTTATAAAAATAAATGCAACGGAGCCTTTTGATATAACAGAAAGGAAAGACGATACTGCAATCGGCGAACCCTCATACACATCGGCAGTCCATAAGTGGAAAGGAACTATAGATAGTTTGAAGGCAAACGCCGAAAACAGGAAAACAAATGCAAGCACCTGTAACGATGAGCCATCTAATTTTGCCGGAATTTCAGCAAAACTGATGGTTCCTGTCGCACCGTACATCAGCGAAATACCAAATAGTAATATGCCCGAAGAAAATGCTGAAGAAAGGATCATTTTCATTGCGCCTTCAGAAGATCGTTTTTTCTCCAGGTCAAAATTTGCCAATGCTGCTACTGGTATCGTGGACAGTTCCAGTGACAAAAAGAATATAAGTAAATTACCGCTGGAGATCATAAAGAACATACCCAGCAGAGCTGACAGTATAAGCATAAAAAATTCAGCCATATGCTGGCTTTTCTTTAGCCAGTCAGTGAATAACAACGATATAAGATAAACTCCAAGGTTTAAAATATTCTTTTGAAAAGCAATCAGCGTTGAAGTATGAAACATATCGCCAAACAATGCACCTTCTTTATTAAAGAAAAACCCACTGATAAGATTTATCAATAACAAAACCTGTATAATCGGCAACAGCGCCTCATTCCTTACTCCCTTGCCAATTTTTATCAGCAATAAAAGAAAGATGATGGCAGTAACCGCCAGTTCACTTTTCATCAATGTAAAAATATCATTCATCCAATCATATTTTATTTTCCGGCAATCCTGTTCATAATAATTTCAGCAGCCGGCCTTAATAATTCGTTCAACCAATTGGGTGCTATACCAATGCTCAAAATACCGGCAACCAATATAATGGCGGCAAGCTTTTCATTCCATGCAGCGTCTTTCAGTTGCAGGAAAGCCGCATTTTTTATCGGCCCCATAGCGGTTCGCGCAATGGCCCTTAAAATATACACTGCCGTAACAACTATGCTCATAGCTGCCGCAATAGTGGCTACCCGGTGAAATACATCATTATTCTGCCAGGAGCCAACTAGTACAGTCATTTCAGCCACAAAACCACTCAGGCCCGGCAGGCCAAGCGAGCAAAGGCCCACGATAAAAAATATGGTAGCAATAAAAGGCATCACTTTCATCAACCCTCCCATTTCGGCTACCATCCGTGTGTGTGTGCGGTCGTATATCATCCCAATAACAGCGAAGAAGAGAGCCGTCATCAAACCATGTGATACCATTTGTATCAATGCGCCTGTTATAGCGGTTTGCGTTAACATGCCAATACCAAGCAAGCTAAAACCCACGTGGCTTACTGACGAATATGCGTTGATATATTTCAGGTCCTTCTGCATCATTGTAGCAAAAGCCCCGTATAAAATTGCAATCGCCGAAAGAGCAATAATAATGTTTGCATACTCTTTCGCACCTTCCGGTAAAAGATAGGTAGCGACCCGCAAACAGCCGTAACCACCAAGTTTCATAGATATACCCGCAAGAAACATAGACCCTGCAGTAGGCGCAGATGAATGCCCGTCAGGTACCCAGGTATGCAAAGGGAACAATGCGGTAAATACACCAAACCCAACGAACAGCAGGGGGAATACAATCATTTGTATGTTGCCCGGTATAGTGGTTTTTGCTATTTCTGTCAAATCGAAACTATGGCCGGCTACAAAGTACAAACCAAGAATACCAACCAATATCAAAGCAGAACCTCCCATAAGCATTAGTGCCAGCTTATTGGCACTGTACTCTTTTCGGCCCGTACCCCAAATGCCGATCAAAAGGTATTTTGGTATCACTGATATTTCGAGAAAGAAGAAAAGGATAAACAGGTCGAGCGAGATAAAAAATCCATAAGCGCCCAGCCCGAGAAGAAGAAGCAGGAAATAAAATTCTTTTGTCATCTTCTCAATATTCCAGGAAACAAGTACACCTGCAATAGAAACAAATGCGGTAAGCAATATCATGACCACTGAAATACCATCAACACCAAAATGCAGGCTTATATTCAGTGATTGAAACAACGGGTAGCGCTGCTCAAATAACATTTGCGCGGTGTTGCCTGTTGCCCTCTCCTCTTCAAAAGTATAAAGCAAAATGAAGGCTAATGCCAGTTGCGCCAGAGACCCAATAAATGATAGCCATTTTACCTGTCGCCCGTTGGCTGACAGTAATACTGCTAAAGCTGTAAGTAACGGTACAATTAAGAGTAATAAAAGGTTCATCAATTTTTATTTATCAAATACCCTATTTCCAAACGTAAATAAATAACGCCGCCAGCACAATAACTCCTGCCAAAAAATAAATGGCATACTGCTGTACTTTACCTGATTGAATTTTTTTGATCCCAACCGAAATCGCCTGGGTTGTTGCACCCGTTAGGTTCACCGCTCCGTCCACCACATTTCTGTCAAACCAGGCTGCAGGTTTGCCGATAAGATTGAACAGTATTTTCTTTGTTATGAAAACATATACTTCATCAATATAAAACTTGTGATATGCCGCCTTGTAAAACCCATTGAGCGATGCGGCAATTTTAGCAGGCCTGTCATTCTGTGACCGGTAAAGCCACATGGCTGTAAAAATTCCCGTAAGGCCTAAAACAACCGGCGCAATGGAAAATTGTAAATGGAAATTCGATTTCAGTGGTGTTCCATCAGAGCTTACATATTCTCCGAACGGAATAAAGCCTGCTGCTGCGGCGCCAATTGCCAATAACACAAGTGGTAGCATCATCACAAAGCCTCCTTCGCCGTGATGGCTTTCGCCATGACTTTCGTATGGCTTGCTCCAGAAAATATTAAAGTACAAGCGAAACATATAGAAAGCAGTAAGGCCCGATGTGATCAACGCTATATAATAAATAGCAATATTATTTTGATACGCCGCCAGCAAAATTTCCTCCTTACTAAAAAACCCGGCAAACGGCGGCACACCGGCTATCGCCAAACAAGCAATTAGAAAGGTAATATGTGTAATGGGCAACTGTTTTCTTAACCCGCCCATATCTTTCATTTCATTGCTATGTACATAATGTATGACGGCTCCTGCCGCGAGGAAAAGCAATGCCTTGAACATGGCGTGCGTAAAGAGGTGGAATAATGAGGCTGTGAAACCCAAACCTGCTTCGCCACCATATTTTGAAACACCAAGCGCGAACATCATATAACCAATCTGCGACATTGTTGAATAAGCGAGTACCCGTTTTATGTCTGTTTGTGTACAGGCAATGATAGCTGCGAATATTGCTGAAACGGCGCCTACCCAGCCAACAATTACCAGTGTATTTGGGGTAGTGATTGCAAACACCGGGAACAATCTTGTAACAAGGAAAACACCGGCTACCACCATTGTTGCGGCATGTATCAATGCTGAAACAGGTGTTGGGCCTTCCATTGCATCTGGCAACCAAATATGTAACGGGAACATCGCGCTTTTACCCGCACCGCCAACAAAGACCAATGCTGCACCCCAGGTGATGGCGGAAACCCCCATAAACGAATAGCTTACCGCAGTATTAAACTCCGAAGAACCTGGCACAGTTAAACGCTGTATGAGTGTTTGAAAATCCAGCGTGCCGGAACAAAACGATAATATTAATATCCCAATCAAAAATCCAAGGTCTGCAAAACGGGTAACAATAAAAGCTTTTTTACAGGCCGCAACTGCGCTGGGTTTATCGTAATAATATCCAATAAGAAGGAAGGATGAAACTCCTACAAGCTCCCAGAAAATATATATCTGGAAAATATTGGAAGCCAGCACAAGCCCCAGCATCGAGAAAGTGAATAATCCCAGGAAAGAATAATAAACCGGGAACCGCTCCTCCCCTTTCATGTAACCAAGGCTGTAAATATGCACCATGAGCGAAACGAAAGTGACCACAACAAGCATCATCACTGAAATAGGGTCAATATATATTCCCATATCAATTGAAAGGCCTTTGTAAAACTCAAGCCATGTTAACTGAAGCGGAATGAATTTCTGATAGATGCTATCAACCTTTCCATACACAAAAAAATATTCGTAAGCGGTGTATAATGCCAAAACCGTTGACGCGAGCAATAACACCGTGGCAAGAATACCGGAACTGTTCCTGAAAACCTTTCTGCCAAACAAGCCCAGCAAAACAAAGCCGGCAAGGGGCAATAAAGGGATCAGCGCTATAATGGTTGCGTTAGGCATACTGTTAATACTTTAGATCTTCGTCATTTACAACATCAATGGAATGATGGCTACGGTACAAATTGATAATGATTGCTATGGCTACAGCGGCTTCGGCGGCCGCTATTGCGATAATAAATACCACAAAGAACAATCCGTCCATTTTACCGGGCCACAAATATTTATTGAATGCAATAAAATTAAGGTTCACACTGTTCAGTATTAGCTCGATGCTCATCAGCATGGTAATAAGGTTCCTGCGTGTAAGAAAACCATATACGCCAATAAAGAAAAGTGCAGCACTGATAAATAAAATATGATACAGTCCGGGTTCCATCATGTTTTTTCGGGTTTACTTCTTAACGCTATTACAATACATCCTATCATGGCTGCCAATAATAGCATTGAAATAATTTCAAAGGGTAAAGCATATCCCCCATCGCCTACACTCATCATATTTTTACCGATATTAAGCACTGTTACCGGCTGTGCTGCTTCAGCCGGGCTATTAAAATCGTGCTGATAGACCTGCAGCATGGTTAATGCAAAGGCACAGAATACTGCAAGCGCAGAAAATATTTTCCTCCCCAGTCGTTGCTTTGGTAATTTTTCACCAGCTTGTTGTGTTAAAAAAATAGAGAAAATAATGAGCACAACAATGCCCCCAACATACACCACTATTTGCACTGCAGCAATAAACTGGTACTGCAGCCAGAAATAAATACCGGCTATGCCTATTAATGAAAATAAAAGATAAATAGCAGCACGAAATATCTGCCGTGTTGAAACAGACAGCAAGCCGCACGTAAGTGTTTGCAATGCGAGCAAATAAAATATTATGGTTGAACCATTCATCATTCTACGCCTTCCATTATTTTGGAGCCGGGATTATTTAAAATTTTCGTTAGCTCATTCCTGTCAAAAACACTGTGTTCAAAGGTTTGCGCCATCTTTATGGCATCCGACGGGCAGGCTTCAATACACAGGTTACACATGGTACACAACTCAAGATGATATACTAATTTATCAATAGCCTTTTTCTTCTTCCCCTCTGGGCTAATATCAAATTTTGTGATCACTTTTATAGTGCCGTTGGGGCAAGCCAATTCACATGCAGTGCAACCGGTGCAACGGTGTTCATTATTTTCATCGTGCGGCATCACCACTTCGCCCTTGAACCGCTCCGGTAAAACCAGTGTATCGCGGTTATCAGGGTATTGCTGCGTGATGATCTCTTTGTGATGCGTAAAATAATACATCGTACGTCTCATCCCTGTTGCCAGCGATCTCACAGCACCCCAAACGTCTTTTATGTATTTTGTTATAAACATTTTGTTTGCTTCATTTTACAAATGTTATCAATATTGTTTGCCTCACACACCTTTATCAAAAATGCCATCCCAATATTGCCATTGCTGTTGTTACCAATAAATTTACCATACTTATTGGTAATAAATATTTCCACTCCAGGTTCAATAGTTGGTCAATCCTTAATCTCGGAAATGTCCACCTGAACCACATGATCACAAATATTAAAAAGAATGTTTTTCCAAAGAACCAAATGCTTGAAGGAATAAAATCCATCACATGGTTAAATCCCTGCCAGTTGCCAATGTGAAAAGGCATCCATCCACCAAGGAATAATGTAGCACCAATAGCACAAACGATAAATACATTTACATATTCGGCAAGAAAGAACAATGCGAATTTCATTCCTGAATACTCCGTATGAAAACCTGCGGTTAGTTCTGATTCTGCTTCGGCCAAATCAAAGGGCGCCCTGTTGGTTTCCGCGGTAACAGCAATAATAAAAGTTATAAAGGCAACAACCACGGGTATATGCCCTTTAAATATCCACCAGCCATCGGCCTGAGATTGTATGATATCCGAAACCTGCAAGCTGCCGGTAAGCACTACGATTGATAATACGGAAAGGCCTGCAGATAACTCGTAGCTTACAATTTGCGCCCCACTGCGCATGGCGCCCATAAGTGAATATTTATTATTGCTTGACCACCCAGCCATTAAAATACTGATGACCATGATGGATGAAACAGCAGAAACATACAGTATCCCGATGTTAAGATCCCACAGCTGAAAATCTTTTGCAAATGCGATAGGCGCCATCAGCAACATAGCCACGATCATAGCAATAAATGGAGCGAGATTGAATAATAATTTATCAGCGCCGTTAGGGGTTAATCCTTCTTTTACCAATAGTTTTAAAGTGTCAGCTAAAGATTGCAACATTCCTTTAGGGCCTACCCTATTTGGGCCAAGGCGTATTTGCATCCAGGCTGATACTTTTCTTTCCATAAGAACCAGTACCAAACCTAATGTCGCAAACAAACCAATTACCGCGACACCGGCAATAACCATTTCAATAGTTAAAGCAAGCGTTGGATTGAAGGTTTTGTTTAACCATTCATTGATCTCATCGGCGATATGACTAAAACTCCACATTGTTTTTATTTATCTGTCTATGTCCGGTATTACAAGGTCGAGTGTTCCCATCATTGCTACAAGGTCTCCAAGCTTACTGCCACGGGCAATATGATCCAATACAGACAGGTTTGAGAATCCGGGTGAACGAAATTTTATCCTGTATGGAGTTGTACCGCTCTCGCTCACAATATACACACCCAGTTCGCCTCTTGCTGTTTCAACCCTTTGATAAAATTCTCCTTTAGGCAATTTCAATACAGCTTTTGTTTTTGCCTGGAAATCGCCTTCGGGGATATTGTCTATTAATTGTTCTATAATTCTTACTGATTGCTGCATTTCCCTTATTCTAACCATGTAGCGCGCAAACGAATCACCGCCTGTTTCAAGTATTTCATCAAATTCTACCTTATCATATGCATCATAGGGATAATACTTTCTTATATCACAGCTTACTCCGCTGCCCCTTGCTGTTGGCCCCGTGCAACCATAAGAAATAGCATCTTCCGGTGATAAATACCCAACCGTTTTCATTCTGTTCTGAAAAATGATATTGCCGGTCAGCAGTTCGGCATATTCATGAATTTTACGTTTGTATAACTGGATGAAACTCTTTACCCTGCCCTGGAAATTTGCATGAATATCCTGCATAACGCCACCCGGTACCATATAGTTCATGGTTAACCTGGCGCCACAAGTTTCTTCCATAATGTCATTGATGGTTTCCCTCTCTCTAAATGCATGAAAGAACGGAGTGAACGCCCCAATATCCATCGCCATTGCCCCCCACCAAAGCTCATGTGAAGCAATCCTCGTTAATTCATCCATCAAAACCCTTATCACCTGCGCCCTTTGCGGTATCTCAACCTGTAATCCTTTTTCAACACATAAGGCACACGCATGATTATTGATATGAGCAGACAAATAATCCATCCGGCTTGTCACGTAAATAAACTGCCGGTAAGTAAGGCTCTCACACATTTTTTTAATAGTTTCACCATTAAGCGTAATAACCAGGTGCAATACACCATG
>JABDFW010000032.1 GCA_013286305.1 Bacteroidota bacterium | reverse complement strand
ACACTTACGGCAACAAATTAATAAAGCTGGTGGTTTCAAATGATAAGTGTATTGATTCTTCATCTCAAAATTTTACACTTGACAATCAGCTTAAAGCTATGTTTTCTTTTACCCCGGTTATTTGTACAGAAGACGCTGTGATATTTAAAGACAGCAGCATTGGCAATATTACTTTATGGAACTGGTATTTTGGAAATGGAAATACAAGTAATATGCAACAGCCGCCGGCACAAACCTATCCTTCAAAAGGCGAAAACGATTATCCTGTCCGTCTCATTGTTCAAAATAATTATTACTGTTACGATACTGCTTATAACAAAATAAAAGTGCAGAATTGTTATATAGCAGTACCCTCTGCATTTACACCCAATGGCGACGGCAAAAATGATTACCTGTACCCGCTTAATGCATATAAAGCGGTTAATTTGGAATTCAGGGTATTTAACCGCTATGGCCAGTTGGTTTTTGAAACAAGAGACTGGACACGCAAATGGGATGGTACCATTAACGGCAAACCGCAGGGCAGCGGTACTTATATATGGACGCTTACTTACACCGACGCGGATACAGGCCAAAAATATGCACTGAAAGGAAATACAGTTTTAATAAGGTGATGTGAGTTCGGGATAAGAAACTGCCCCGCCTTTGTTGGGGGTTTTCATCAACAAAGAGTATGTTACGTTACAAATGCTATGAAAACGAGAATGAAGAAAATATCCAATCCTACACTAAGGCTATTTGCAGTAGCTCTTTTCGCTATTGGAGGAGGTGTAGCTGCATTACTTACAAATCCGGCAAAATCATTAAAATTTGGGATATGTTTTATTGCCATTGGTCTAATATCTTTATATTTTGCTATCAGATAATTAAAAACAAAAAGATAGCTGATAGTCTAACACGTATATAGTCTCCTGAAAACACCCGACATCGGCGAAAATATTGAAGTTTAGGAATGAACAAAGAACGTAGAACCCAAAACATAGAACTGAAAACCGGAAACCCCTGAAACAGATATGTTAAATTATTGACAGCGTTTGCAGCAATCGGTTATTTTTACAAGTCATTAAATGTATGCCGTTTAAATATATATCATTACTGCTGCTAATACTGTGCATAGGTATAAAGGTTAATGCCCAGCTATGTACAACACTTGGGCAAACCCCCACTACGGCATTCCCTGTTTGCGGTACCAGTGTTTTTCAGCAGGATACGGTTCCCCAATGCAGTAATGGCGAGATAAACCCACCCACCTGCAATGCTACCGGCCCTTACCCCGATGTAAATCCTTTTTGGTATAAATTCACTTGCTATAGCCCGGGCACACTGGATTTTTTAATTACCCCTAATAATTTAGGCGATGATTACGACTGGCAATTGTTTGATATAACAAATGTTGCAAGCCCTAACGATGTTTATACCAATCCTAAATTATTTGTGGTAGGCAACTGGTCTGGCAGCTCTGGAAAAACAGGCACTGCACCAGGGAATACAGACACTATTGAATGTGCTTCGAATCCGGTAGTATATGAAAATACTTTTAGCAAGCCCCCTTTTCTTATACAGGGGCATACTTATCTTTTATTGGTTAGCCACTACACACAAACACAAAGCGGTTATTCTTTGACATTCAACGGAGGAAGTGCGGTAATTACAGACACAACCCAGCCGGCGTTAAAAAGCGCGGCATCCGATTGCGGGGGCTCAAAAATTGGCGTATTGACCAATAAAATGGTTAAATGCAGCAGCCTTGCAGCAGATGGGAGCGACTTTGCCATTTCGCCACCGGTAGCAAATGTTATATCAGCTTCGGGTACAAATTGCGGCAGCAGCTTTGACATGGATTCCATTGTATTAACATTAGACAAGCCGTTAGCGCCCGGAACCTACCAGGTAGTTGCCAAATATGGTACAGATGATAATAGTTTATTAGATAACTGCGACAATAATATCCCGGTGGGCGATAGTGTATCCCTTATAATTTACCCGGTATCACCCACACCTTTTGACAGCATGACGCCCATTGCCTGCGCCCCAAATGCCCTGCAATTTGTTTTTAGAAAGAATATTGTTTGCAATACCATTGCACCCAATGGAAGCGACTTTGTAATTAACGGCCCCAGCCCGGTTTCTATAAGCAGCGCAACAGGCAGTTGCAATACTGATGGAACAACCGGCACCATAACACTCAACTTTTCAAGCCCGCTGGTGGTTGGGGGTAATTATACGGTAACGCTGGTAACCGGCACTGACGGCAATACCATTATTGACGAATGCGGGCAGGAAACGCCTGCGGGATCGTCCATAAATTTTACAGGAAGCGATACTGTTTCAGCAGTGTTTAACGGGCAGCTTCTTTTAGGATGTAAACAGGATACCATCGTTCTGCAACATGACGGACGAAATGCGGTAAATATTTGGAACTGGGTTTTTGATGATGGGGTTACTTATACAACACAAAACGTTACAAGAATTTATAATGATTACGGCATAAAATCTGTGTCGCTCCTGGTTTCCAACGGGGTTTGCACCGATAGTTCATCACAAAGCTTTACGCTTAACAACCAGTTAAAGGCGGCCTTCTCTTCCCCCTCACTCCTTTGCCCTAATGATATCGCGGTATTTAAAGACAGCAGCATTGGCAGCATTGTTTCGTGGAACTGGTATTTTGGCAATGGCAACACAAGCAATATACAGGACCCTCCATCACAAACCTATCCTATATCAACAAGCGAAAAATATTATCCCATAAGGCTTATTGTAAATAACGTAAACTGTTTTGATACCGCTTACAAAGAAGTAAAAGTATTGTACAACTGTTATATTGCCGTTCCATCAGCCTTTACACCAAATGGCGACGGTAAAAATGATTACCTGTACCCGCTGAATGCCTACAAAGCAATAAACTTAGAGTTCAGGGTCTTTAACCGATGGGGACAAGAAGTTTTTGAAACAAAAGACTGGACGCATAAATGGGATGGCACTATCAACGGGCATCCCCAGGCAAGCGGTGTTTACGTTTGGTCGCTTACCTATACAAATGTTGATACAGGAATAAAATATGCACTAAAGGGAACGACTGTGCTGATAAGATAAATTGCACCGGTTGTTAATGTAAAAGATAATTAAGCGAACAATATTAAAGCTCCTGCAAAGGCGTGCATATAAAACCGTAAATTTAGTTTTATATGGGTGCCTGTTCATACATCAATCTGCCGGCTTTTAATAACTTGTTTTCACAGGCATTTAAAACTATTTGGGTTAAACGGGCGTCATTTATCTTACTTGCTATTTCATCCTTTACCTGCATAAAAGTAAACGCACAATGTACAACGCTTGGGCAAACACCTTCTACTGCTTTTCCGGTATGCGGCACCGCTGTTTTTGCACAGGACTCCGTTCCCATCTGCACCAACGGCGTTATTAACGTGCCTGGCTGCAGCGGAGGGGTAACAACCTATTATGATACAAACCCCTTTTGGTACAGGTTTATCTGTTATGTAGCGGGTACGCTGGGGTTTGGCATAAAACCACAGGACGCAGCCCACGATGATTACGACTGGCAGTTGTTTGATATTACCAACCACGATGCCAACGATGTGTACACGGTTGACAGCTTATTTGTTTGCGGCAACTGGTCTGGCGATGCGGGTGTTACAGGTGCATCTCTGGCAGGTACAGCCAATGTAGAGTGTGCAACTTTTCCCGGTGTTACTGAAAATACGTTTAGCGCCATGCCGTTGCTAAAACTGGGGCATACCTACCTTTTACTGGTAAGTCATTATACGCAAACGCAAAGCGGCTATAAATTATCTTTTGGCGGAGGTACAGCCGTTATTACAGACGCCGCGGCTCCTGCATTACAAAAGGCAACAGCCAATTGCCCCGGCACGCAAATAGGTATTAAGCTCAGTAAAAAAATGAAATGTTTAAGCCTTGCGGCAGATGGCAGTGATTTTACATTGTCACCACAACTGGCAACCATAACATCTGCAACAGGCTACAATTGTAACAATGGTTTTGATATGGATTCCGTGGTGCTCACATTAAGCAACCCCTTACCAGGGGGCAATTATACTTTATCTGCGCAAAATGGCAGTGATGCCAATACGTTGATTGATAATTGCGGCGACAGTGTGCCGGTGGGAAACACGGTTTATTTTGCCGCCTCGCCAAACAAAGCGGTTAACCTGGACAGTATTGCCCCCGTGGGTTGTGCGCCACAGTCTGTTCAATTAGTGTTCACTAAAAATATATTATGCAGTTCCATAGCGCCCGATGGCAGCGATTTTACCGTTACAGGCCCATACCCGCTTACCATTACTGCAGCAAGCGGCACCTGCGATGTCAATGGAACAACCACCGGCATTAAGCTTAGTTTTTCTTCAGCCGTTATACATAAAGGCGATTACGTTTTAACCCTTGTAAAAGGCAGTGATGGCAATACTATTTTAGATGAATGTAACGACGAAACACCTGCTGGGGAAACACTTACTTTCAGCACCGCCGATACTGTTTCTGCAGGGTTTACCGTGCAGTTGCTGCTGGGTTGCAGGCTGGATACTGTTGTTGTATCCAATAACGGAAACAACAGTATCAATAGTTGGTACTGGGCGTTTGAAGATGGCTTTACAGATACCCTGCCCACAGAAACAAGAATATATAAAGATTATGGAACAAAAACAGCCACCTTAACGGTTAGCAACGGCGTTTGTACAAGCACCGTATCGCAAAACTATTTGCTGGATAACCAGATAAAGGCCATGTTCACATCACCTTCGGTGCTTTGCCCCAGCGATGTGGCAATATTTAAAGACAGCAGCATAGGAAATATTACTACCTGGAACTGGTATTTTGGCAATGGCAATACCAGCAATATGCAGTACCCGCCAGCACAAACCTATATACCGTCAACAGGCGAAACCTATTACCCGGTAAGGCTTATTGTTGGCAATGCTATACCCTGCTACGATACAGGTTACCAGCAGCTTAAAGTATTATACAACTGTTACATTGCAGTGCCATCGGCATTTACACCAAACGGAGATGGTATAAATGATTACCTGTACCCGTTGAATGCTTACAAAGCAACAAACCTGGAGTTCAGGGTATTTAACCGCTGGGGACAGCAGGTATTTGAAACAAGAGACTGGACGAAAAAATGGGATGGTACCGTTAATGGAATAAAGCAGGGCAATGGGGTGTATGTTTGGTTTTTAACCTACACTGACAGCGGTACAGGGCAAACCTATTCCTCAAAGGGAACAACTACGTTGATAAGGTAACCGAATAAATAAAGCAATGGTAAATTTTAAAGACAACAATGAATTCGAAGAGTTTTCAGGTAATGCTTTTTTTTCAGGCAAAAATTTGACTTTTGTTGGATTTGTCATTTTAATGGTATGCATAGCCTTTGCTGTAAAACCTGAAGCGGGCAGTGAATTCAATAATTTATTTTTGATAGCGCCGGTTATAGGCTTTTTCTTTTTATTTGGTTACCAAATGAATTATTTTTTAGTATCCGGTTCAAAGATCATAATCAAAAACCATTATTGGTGGTGGCGAAATATTGAATACGATTTGAAGGATATTCAAGGTGTATATATTGAAGAAAGGTATAAAGAGTCAAAGTCGTTACATATAAATTTTAAAGAATCAAACTCAAGATCTTTTCCCGCAGGTTCTTTACGCTTTGAGAATTGGCAAGGACTAATGCAAAAATTCTCTTCACTTGGCATTGCAACAGAAAAGGAATTTTAATCTTCCTAATTCAATTCCTTCAACATCCATATAGCGCATCCAAAATGCCCTGAATTGCCCATGGGGCCCTGCAAATGTTTAAACCCGCATCTTTCGTACAAGCTAACTGCCGTATTTAATTCAGGCATTGATTCCAGGTACATGGATGTACAGCCCAATTGCTTTGCCTCTTCAAAACATTTTTCAATCAATAACCTTCCCCATCCTTTTCCCCTCACATCGGCAGATAGGTACAATTTTACAAGCTCACAGCAACCGGGTGGCAGGCCCTCTGTTGGATAAATGCCTGTACCACCAACAATTTCATTATCGTAAACAATAACCCAGTACGCAGAATTTTGTTTTTGAAATAAAGCATAAAGATCATCCGTAGTGGGGTCGTAATACACTGTTCCCGGCCTGTTCGCTTTAAATTCAGCAAGTACGGAACGTATTAGAGAAGCAATTAGTTTATTATCTTCCTTTTGTATCTTTCTTAGTATAAATCCTTTATTCATCAGCTTACAATTAAAACCGGGATGGAAAGTTTGTGCCTTACTTTATCCACTGTTTCGCCATAAATATAATCCTTTAAACCACTGTGCCTGTGGGCGCCCATTACCAGCATATTTGCATTAGCCTCTTTTACTATACGCACTATTTCTTTTACGCGCCTGTTATAACCCACTTCTGTTAATACATCATAGCCCATCGTTTTCAGTTGGTTTGCATATTTTTCCAAACGGCCTGTATCCTGTCTTGTTTCCAGGTCGTCGGACGATTCGCCAAAATAGCTTGCCGATACTGTTTCCACCACATGCAGCAAAACATACTTAGCCTCTTTCTTGCCTTGCGCAATAGCATAAGCAATAAGTTTTTCATCGCTTTTGCCAAAATCGAGGGCTATGGCAATAGTGTTTGTGTGTGGTATCTCCAGGTTTTTCAAAGGCTTTTCTTCACTGTGCATTTGCAGGCGGTTTTTTGCTTTCCTGTTTCGTATAACCGGCAGTAACGCCATCATTATAAAAAGCCATGTAAAAATAAGGGCTGATATAACTATAACACTCTTTCCAAGCCAGTTGCCCTGCGAGTTAAACACTTTAATTACTTCACCTGTTACTAATTGTATATTTAAAAAAAGAAGGACAGATGCTACCAGCCACGCCATTATTTTAACAGGCCGTTTTATAGCAAAGGGCCCCATTGTTTTTTTATCGCTTACAAAATGTATCAACGGAATAACTGCAAAACCAAGCTGCATGCTTAGTATTACCTGGCTTAACACCAATAGTGCATCCAGTTGGCTGTCACCAAAAATAAGAATAGTTATTACGGCGGGCACAATGGCTATAAAACGCGTTAGCAGCCTTCTTATCCATGGGTTTATACGCAGGCTTAAATATCCCTCCATTACTATTTGCCCTGCCAGAGTACCGGTGATAGTAGAACTTTGCCCGGCGGCTATTAAAGCGATGGCAAATAAATAAGGGGCAAGTTTACCAAGCATCGGCAATAAATGATAGGCATCTTCTATCCTTGCCACATTTGTTCTGCCTGTTGCAAAAAAAGTGGATGCTGCCAGTATCAGTATAGCTGCATTTACCAAAAAAGCTGCATTTAGGGCTATAGTGCTGTCAAGAAAATTAAACTTCAGTGCCTGCCTTATACCACTCTCGTTAATATTTATTTTACGGGTCTGCACCAGTGCGGAGTGCAGGTAAAGATTATGCGGCATAACTGTAGCGCCTATAATACCCACTGCGATGTACAATGAATCGGCATTAAGCTTTGTTGGAATAAAACCCGTTATCACTTCGCCAAAATGCGGTTTTGCAAGTATCAGCTCAATTAAAAATGCAATGCTTATGATGGCAATAAGCGAAATAATAAAAGCTTCAATTTTTCTAATACCGTAGCGTTGCAGCAGCAGCAAAATAAAAGTATCCAGCACCGTAATTATTACGCCCCATAATACCGGCAGGCCGGTAAGCAGGTATATGCCAATGGCCATACCCAGCACTTCTGCAAGGTCGCAGGCGGCAATGGCCAATTCGGCAAGCAGGTACAAACAGAAATTAACAAAAGGCGGATACACTTCGCGGTTAGCCTGCGCAAGATCCCTTCTGCGCACGATGCCAAGGCGTGTGCTTAGGGTTTGCAGTAACAGCGCCATAAGATTACTCATCAGCAACACCCATATAAGGCTATATCCAAATTTAGAGCCCCCCTGCAGGTCGGTAGCCCAGTTGCCGGGGTCCATATAGCCTACGCTTACCAAGTAGGCAGGCCCTGCAAAAGACAGCACTTTTCTCCACCGTTTTTTGTGTTTGGTTGCGTCTATGCTCTCATGTACATCTCCTAAAGAATATTCATTATTCTGCTGTGCCATAGTTTATACCGGTTTTACAAATAATACTTTTGCTAATTGTTCACTAATATTTACGGGTGCAAGGTTTTTTACTTTTACTTCCACCGATTTGTCAAAACTGAATTTTTTCTTTACTTCCAGTTTTGTACCAATGGTTATATCCTTGTGGCTTAACAATTCAAGTAATTCGGTTGACTGGCTGCCAACCATAGTAACCTGTGCAAGTTTATTTAAAGGCAGCTCAGTTAAATTCACCTGCTGCACTATGCTCATTTTGCCATTTACATCCGGTATCGGGTCTCCATGGGGGTCAAACTTCGGAAAGTCGAGGTATGAATCAAGTTTATCAACTAATTTTTTGCTGCCTACATGTTCCAGCTCTTCCGCCACCTCATGCACCTCATCCCAGCCAAAAGCTAATTTTTCTACCAAAAAAAACTCCCATAACCGGTGACGGCGTATAATATTAAGTGCAATTTTTTTTCCTTCAGCGGTAAGGTAAAACACCTTATAAGGCTCATAGTGCAGCAGCTTTTTAACTTTTAACTTTTTAAGCATATCGGTAACAGAGGCAGGTTTTGTTAGCAAACTTGCCGAAAGTTCGTTGGTGGTCACGCTCCCTGTTGCCTGCTGCAAATGATAAATAGCCTTTATATAATTTTCTTCTGTAATTGAAAAGTTAGAGCTCACGTAAATATTTTTTAGACAAATCTAAAAAAAATTCTTTATGATTGATACGTTGAATAACATATTTTTATCAAAACATCCCGAAATATGCCCAGGGTTTGGTTAGTATCTATCCTTTTTATATTGTTAATAGCCTGTAAAAGCAATACGGCGTCATTATCGGGTGATGAACCGGTGAGCTTCAAAGAATTTGAAACTGCCTTCCCTTTACTTACATTACCATTTGCTGCCGCTGATACTAATGTGGCTAAGATCGCTGATACAACCGTTATAAGCCGCACGGTTTTTACCCAGTTTGTGCCGGATTCATCGCTGCAAAAATTTATTGATCAAAATATCGAATCACTAACAATAAACCCGGTTGGAAGAATTGAAAAAGACAACTATATATACTTGCTTGCGACCATCACACAAAACAGGAAGGTCTCTCTTGTTTCTTTTTTATTAGATAAAAAGAAAAAATATATTGCAGCGTTGCAACTTGTGGCAAACAGGAATGCTAATAACGGTTATTCGTACAGCGTGGTAATTAACAGGGAACCTACATTTACTGTAAGCCGGGAGAAAAAACAGGATGATAATGTATTTTACACAAAAACCGGGTATGCGTATAATGCGGAATCGGGCACTTTTATAAAGGTAGTGGATGATACAAATGAAGGTAAAAATAAAACCCCCGCTATTATTAATCCCATCGACACCTTGCCGCGTAAAAATAAATACAGCGGCGATTATGTAAGGGACAAAAAGAATTTTATTTCAGTACGGGATGGTAAAAATTCGACCAGGTACGAATTTTTTATACACTTTGAAAAGGATGATGGGGATTGTACCGGTGAATTGAAGGGGGAGATGGCAATGCGTGATGACAGCAAAGGCTTTTACCAGGGAAATGGAGACCCATGTGTAATTGATTTTAATTTTGAGGATAATGAAATAACATTGAAGGAGCAGGGAAATTGCGGCAGCCACCGGGGAATAAAATGTTATTTTGATGATACTTTTCATAAAAAAAGAGAAGGCAAAGCAAAAAAAATGTCGAAATAAAACTCATTTCTTTTATAAATGTTTACACCTTCGCTGCCGTTTTATGCGTTTTTTCTATTTAATACCATAAAAAAATAACGATTGTGTATTAGAGTGGATAATCTTTAAAGTGTAAAAAGTACATTTTAAATAATATCCCCTAAATTGCGGCGGCTTAAAAACCAAATTGCTATTATGAATTTTAGAAATTTTCAGGTTCCCTATCAAACAGATGAACGTTATTCAAAAAAAGTTGCTTATTTCTCAATGGAATTTGCAGTTCACCAGCCTTTAAAGATTTATAGCGGAGGATTGGGCTTTTTAGCCGGATCACACATGCGGAGCGCATACGAATTGAAACAAAACGAAATTGGTATAGGTATTCTGTGGAAGTATGGTTATTACGACCAGGCCCGTAACCAGGACCAGACATTGCAGGTTACCTGGATGGAAAAATTATTTACTTTCCTGGAAGATACCGGAATAAAATTTCAAATACCCATTCACGACAGCCCTGTTTGGGTAAAGGCCTATTATCTTAATCCTGAAACCTTTAATACTGCCCCTTTATTTTTTCTTTCTACCGACCTGCCGGAAAATGATTACGTTTCGCAAACCATTACACACCGTTTATACGATGCGAATGTTGCTACCAAAGTAGCGCAGTTTATTTTGCTTGGTGTAGGTGGCGCCAAGCTGGTAGATGAACTTGGCTTTGATCCTGAATTGTATCATTTGAATGAGGCGCACGGCATTTCTGCGGCGTTTTACCTGCTGAATAAATTTAAGAGTGTTGAAATGGTTCGCAAGCACCTTGTATTTACCACGCACACGCCGGAAGAAGCAGGTAATGAAAAACACGATATTTATCTCTGTCATAAAATGAGTTATTTCTGCGGACTTAGTGTGGATGAGGTAAGAAAATTGACTGGTACAACGGATGACCTGTTTAATCACTCCCTTACAGCGCTTCGTTTTGCAAAACTGGCAAACGGGGTTTCGCAATTGCATGGGCAGGTATCGCGTGAAATGTGGAGCAAGTATGACGGAATATGTAAAATTATTTCAATTACCAATGCACAAAACTGGCGTTACTGGGCGGATAAGCAATTGTACAAAGCTATGGAAGATGGGAATGACTGGGCATTTGACGACCGTAAAAAATACCTGAAGAAAAGAGCATTTGAAATAGTTGCAGACCAAACAGGAAAACTATTCAATCCTAATGCACTTACTATTGTATGGGCACGTCGTTTTGCAGGCTACAAAAGAGCAGATATGCTTACATGGCAAATGGAGCGTTTCAACGCTTTACTTGCAAACGCCAAATACCCGGTGCAAATAATTTGGGCAGGCAAGCCTTACCCACTTGACTATCCGGCTATATCTCAATTCAATAACCTGGTGCATTTAAGTAAGAATTATAAAAATGTTGCGGTGCTTGTTGGTTACGAGCTTACGTTAAGTAAACGCTTAAAACAGGCTGCCGATGTTTGGCTTAACAACCCCCGCGTTCCACGTGAAGCGTCAGGCACCAGCGGTATGACAGCCGCAATGAATGGCGCTGTGAATTTTTCAACAGATGATGGATGGATACCAGAATTTATTAATCACGGCCACAACGGTTTTGTGGTACCAAAGGCCGACTATGCAAATATGAATGTTCAGGCACAGGATGATTATGACCTTAATGCGTTATACGATATATTGGAAAAACAAATTTTACCGTTATATTACGGCGGATACGATACCTGGCGCCAGGTAATTAAAAATGGCATGAGGGATGTGCGCTTTCAGTTTGATAGTAACAGGATGGCACACGAGTATTACGATCTTTTGTACAAATAGGCCGCAACTACAAAAAAACTAACACTTGTCCCGCTTTGTAAGAAGCGGGATTTTTTTTGTTCGTTCAATTTTAGTCATATCATGTTAAAACATGGTAAACAAGTTAGTGGCAATGGCAGATAACCACGGCGAATGCCCTCTCACAAAAGCCATGCATTCGCCTCGTTATGACGACATGCATATCCTATGCAGCGATTTGTTATGTGTTTACCCCGGTCTTACCTGTCGCAGGCTTTGATATAAGCCAAAGGCACATAAACGTAATAAGGCCGTTAATTAACAGTAGCTCTATCCCTATCTTGTAGCCGTTAAAAATAGTGGTTGAATACCGGTCAAGAAAAAAACATGCAACAGGCGAAGCAATACAAATTAATAATACATTTATCCCTTCACCCAGTTGCCGTTTGGTAAGTATGCCAAAAGAGAAGAGGGCAAGCAGCGGGCCGTATGTATAACCTGCCACTTTAAGAATGATATCGATAATTGACTTATCATCTATCCATTTAAAAATCATCACAGCCAAAAAGAAAATACCCGCAAAAATAAAATGCACCATAAGCCTTGTGCTTCTGCGTTGTTTTTCATTTATATCTGTTCGTCTTTTTATACCTAAAATATCAATACAAAAAGAAGAGGTAAGCGCTGTTAAAGCGCCATCAGCACTTGGGAATAGTGCTGAAATAAGCCCTATGATAAAAATGATGGAAATTATTGATGGAAGATAATTTAATGCAATGGTTGGAAAAAGATCATCGCCCTTAATAGTAATGTTTTTAGCCTGTGCAAACAGGTATAGTAAGCCTCCAAGCAGAAGAAATAAAAGATTTACAATAACCAAAACAATGCTGAATGTGATCATGTTTTTTTTAGAATCCTTCAAATTTTTTACGCTGATATTCTTTTGCATCATCTCCTGATCAAGCCCGGTCATACCAATAGTAATAAACATGCCGCCAATAATTTGCTTTAGAAAAAAACCGGCACTTTTAACATCTGTGTTAATGATCTTTGTATAACCTTTTTCCGTTAAAGAATGAACAGTGCCGGTAAACGAAAGGTTAAGGTTGTTCATAATATAGATCACGCAAACAACAAGGCCGGTTAGCATAAAAGTTGTTTGCAGGGTATCAGTAAACACAATGGTTTTAACGCCACCCTCAAAGGTATAAAGCAGTATCATTAACAGAATAACGAATGCGGTAAGCCAAAAAGGAATGTGCATATTATTTAAAATAAACAACTGCAAAACATTTATAACAAGGTATAACCTTGCAGTTGCACCCAGAACCCTTGAAATAATAAAAAACAGCGCGCCGGTTTTATAGGCAGTATAGCCAAAACGCTGTTGCAGGTAATTGTATATGGATGTTAGGTTTAGCCTGTAATACAAAGGAAGCAGTACATATGCCACAACAAAATAACCGATAAAATAACCCATCACTACCTGGAAATAGCCAAAACCGTTAGCGCCAACCGTACCAGGTACGCTTACAAATGTTACACCGCTTAAGGATGTGCCTATCATTCCAAACGATACCAGCATCCAGTTGCTGTTACGGTTGCCAATAAAAAAAGAGTCGTTATTACTGTTACGGCTGGTGTACCATGCCACACCAAGAAGCAATAAAAAATATACAATAACAAATGAGAACAGGAATGTTGCCGACATGTAAAATATTTATCAATTACTAACGAACAGATAACAAACAAATATCTGTTATATAACAGTAAAATTCAAAAACACTGCTAATATTGCCTTTAAATTGGCAGATGATGTTTAAGTCGGTAGCAATATTTTGTGGCTCAAAAACAGGCAGGGACCCCATTTACGAACAACATGCCAAGGACCTTGGAAAATTGTTAGCACAAAACGATATCACACTTGTATATGGCGGGGCAGACAAAGGCTTAATGGGCACTGTTGCAAATGCTGCGCTTAAGCAAAATGGAAAGGTAATAGGGGTAATACCTGAATTATTAAAAGAACTTGAACACCAGCATGAAGGAATATCAAAAATGTATATAGTGGCGGATATGCATGTACGTAAAAAAATGATGTATGAAATGTGTGATGCGGCTATAATACTGCCCGGGGGCTTTGGCACACTGGATGAATTGTTTGAAATGGTGACCTGGAATAATTTAAACATTCACAATAAAAAAATAATCCTGCTTAATTCAGCAGGATATTATAATTTTCTTATAGGCCATATTAACAATATGCAGTCACAGGATTTTCTTTATACAGACTGGAAAGATCAATTGAAAGTATTTGAAACACCGGATGCTATCTTCTCCTGGATGGATGCAAATAAAAATCAAAACCTGCCCGGATAATAGGTAAAGCGGAGCCTGTATAGGGGTCATTATAAGGTGAATAGGTATTATGTAAAAGGTCAAATCCCACCATTATAAAAGAGCTGCTTTGCCCTACAAAACGCGATGCATAACCAATACCGGCTATAAAGCTTGTTGCCTGCGTATTAACCGAGCCGCTGATGGTGCTGGTATAATGCCCCCAATTTTGTTCAGGCTGAAGCGCTACAAATAAAAACCTTACAGGGTATATTCTTGCGAATACGCCTGCACCATAGCTTGTGTATTTTATCCCTTCATTCCCGTTATAATAAGGATCGGCTTTTTGCGAGGTATAATTTATGTTAAATACAACGCCTGCGTCAAGCCATTGCGCCACACTGTAGCCAATCTCGGGGTTAGCGCCTATATTAAATACATCTGTATAGAAGCCCAGGGCAATATTTCCTCCAATAAAAATATTCTCTTTGTTAAACCCTTTTTTCGCTCCGTCGCCCTCGCCCCCGGAGTAAGTAGGAGGGTTTTGCTGTGCAAAAAGCCTGCAAACCAAAAGAACCATGCCTGCTAAAAGAAATAGCTTTCTCATCTTTAGATAATTTATACAAACCTAATTGATTACTGCAAGTCAATGATTTTCCAATATTTAAAATATTGTTAGTATCTGCCGCCCGTGCTTCAATTTGCCGGATAATTTACCCCGTTCTCACAGAAATACACTTTCAATCTTTAAAAATTTCTTTACGCCGGAATAAACCAAAATAAAAGGCCTGCGTATTATCTATATGTAGCTGCTGAAAATAAGGACGTACAAATATTTTGCAGAATATTTTTACTTTCCCCGACCTGGCCCTGTGTGAAAAACCTTTAATCAATTATCATTTATTGACCCTGGTATTATTGCAAACCCACGCTTACCTCCCAAACGCCACCTTTACTTTTAACGGTAACACAATACCGTAAATACAAATTTTGTGTGCAGCAAAATGTAATTATCCCCAGCACCCGCTCCGTTCCCTTTTTTACCGCCTCAAACGTGGGGCGGTTTTGTTTTTTTAATCTAACCCTCCTGCAAATTAAAGGCTGTTAAGAGCACAATTTTTGGGTAAGTATAAAATAATTGCCCATCTATGCAATGATTTGCATTAATATCAGGTCATATTTTAGTAGCAACGCCAATGCAGGAAAAAGAACTTATACGTGAATGTTTGAACGGTAGCAGGATTGCGCAGCATTTTTTGTACAATAAATATGCTGGCTTAATGCTTGGTACGTGCTACCGCTATACCAAAAGTATGGCGGACGCAGAAGATATTTTGCAGGAAGGGTTTATAAAAGTATTTACAAAACTGCACCAGTTTAAAAACAACGGCGAATTGGGTGCATGGATAAGGCGTATAATGGTAAATACAGCCATTACTTACATTAATAAACATAACCGCTATAAAAGGGAACTGCAGGTTGATGATGTTGCGGTACACCCGGTAAGTGACGACAACCCCGATGTGCTTATTGATACAAAACAATTAGTGGAAATAATAAGAGAATTACCGCTTATTTATCAAACCGTATTTAATCTTGTTGGGGTGGAAGGTTACAGCCATGTAGAAGTAGCCCGTTTGCTGAATATGAATGAAAACACATTACGAAGCCAGTATAACAGGGCAAGAACAATGCTGATAAACAGGTTAAAAAAAATGAATAACTCTTCAGAAAACCAGGCCTATGCAGGAAGAATTTGAAAAGAAGATACAGGAACGGATGCATACGTTCGGCATACAGCCATCCCACCAGGTGTGGGATGAAATAGATGCTGTATTAAGCAAAAAAAAGCACCGCAGAATATTTATAGGGTGGTGGATACTGCTGGGTTTAATTATAGGCAGCGGGGGTGGTTTATTATATGAAAAAAATAATATTATGCGGGATAAATCCAATCTTCAGCCTGGTATTATAAAAGATACAAGCGAAAATAACCTCGCAAGATCACCTTTAAACCCCAATCCCTTAAAGGATGAAAAAATAGAACCAGCAACAGCGCAAAAAAATATTTCCGGCGCAGCATCGCCCCATTCTTCTTTAAAGGAAGGAATGGTTTCAAAAACTGGCAGGCTTAATGGAAGCGTTGCAACAAATGCCGGTGGGAAAGATAAATTGTTACCCTCAAAAAATAATATAACAGTAATAACCCCAAATATTGTAACAGCGCAAAACAATAATACGGCAACTACCACCCAAACAGGCCTTGATAAGAAAATGGTATCAAAAGATAATTCAATTGCTTCCCCCCAGGTTGCTGATAAAGAACCCCCTTCTGTTTCAGCAAACGACGGCCAAAAGATCAATAGGCAGGATATTGCTTCAGAAAGCCAGGCAAAGAATATCTTAAAACCAAAGGATGCTTCTTTGCCCGTTGCAAATGTTGTTTCTAAAACCACTAACCCTTCAAAACACCAATGGTTTTTTTCCCTTTCATCAGGTACCACACAAACTGCCGCCGGGGGTTCATTTAATACGGGCGGCAATAGTTACTCACCCGGAAGAGTTTACGCATATCAATCCGTTTTGCCTTTAAGCTCCCTTGCAGCATATAGACAGGACATAGATAAACCCGGCATTGGTTTCCGGGTAGCGGCCGGAGGGGTTTATCAATATAATCTATCATCAAGATGGAAAATATCTGCGGGGCTGCAAATTGCTTATGTTTCAAATACCCAAAAAACAGGCGCTTATTATAATAATTCTTTCAACGTTGCTACAGGTGCAATAATACCTGTGCCGTTTTATTACCAGGCGGGCCCTTCAAACACCTTGGTGAACAAAGCCTGGCAAATTGAAGTACCAGTTGGCATTAGTTACGTGTTTAATCCAAAAGCCAAAACAAAGTTTATGATTGACGGAGGGTTGTCTTTTGCATCAGCATTTAGCCGCAGATGGCTTATTACAGATTCGCGGTATGATAAAATATATTACAATCCTTCACTGCTTAATAGCAGCATTTTTAGTTTCCAGGCAGGGCCATCACTGCAATTACATAATCAATTGAAGTTTGGGTTACAATTTGAAAGAAGTTTTACCACAGTTGAAAAAAATTATGTAACCCCAAAATTATACTGGCAGCATATAAGTTTATTCGTGGCAATACCGTTGACAAGTTCAAAAAAGCAAATTTCAAAGTCCAAATAAGAGATAATAGAGGTGCCGGCCAACAAAGAACCTAAAACACCAACAAAAGCAACGGTTATAAAATCATTTCAGGCACATCGGCAGGTATGGTAAGCCTGCCTGCGGTTTTGCTTTTGATTTCTTCAACGGTAACGCCGGGCGCACGCTCCTTCAATAAAAACCCTTTTGGCGTAACATCCATCACGGCCAATTCGGTCACTATTTTTTTTACGCATTTTACGCCGGTTAACGGCAACGTACATTCAGGCAATAATTTGCTTTCTCCTTTTGGATTAGTATGTTGCATAGCGACAATTATATTTTTCGCGCTCGCTACCAGGTCCATCGCTCCACCCATGCCCTTGACCATTTTACCCGGAATTTTCCAGTTGGCAATATCACCCGTATCGCTCACTTCCATCGCACCCAAAACGGTAAGATCAATTTTACCGGCACGTATCATTCCAAAGCTTTCGGCACTGTCAAAAAAAGCGCCGCCTTTAATAATGGTAACAGTTTCTTTGCCCGCGTTAATAAGGTCAGCATCAATTTCCTCTTCTGTAGGGTAAGGCCCCATGCCCAGTATGCCGTTTTCGCTCTGCAATACCACGCTCATACCTTCCGGGATAAAATTAGCCACAAGCGTAGGTATGCCTATGCCCAGGTTTACGTACATGCCATCACGCAGTTCCTGCGCAATACGTTTAGCAATTCCATATTTATCTAAAGCCATACGATTGCAGATTTATTGATTTCAGATTTCAGATTTTTGGATACCGGCTTTTGTCCCGCTTTAAGGCGGGATTGCAGCATCGTTGCCTGCCCGACTTTGTCATTCAGGCGGGCGTCGCAAGCACTTCATCGTCTTATTATTTGTGGGACAAAGATAGTTTTTCTGATTATAGTGAGTATTCCTAATGACTGTTTAAAGTTTTATCTAAAAATACACTTTGGCTAAAGCCGTTCGCACTTTCTTCAATTAACCCCAGCTTTAAAGCTGGGGTTATAAATACAATTGGTATTGGCTTTAGCCAAAGTGCATTTAGCTTGTATAAGATATTTAAAATTTAGAACAGTCTCTTAAAATCACGAGAAAATATAAAGATTTTCCGGTGCCCAATCGAACAAATTTCTAATTTGATCGATACATCGCTGTTCTGTAGGAAGAATTTTTGAGGTAAAAAGTACTTTATTTTCATTCTTCCGTTCTAAAACTTTCCATATCCATTCGTTATTACTTAGTGAGGTAATCTTAATTATTAACTCATTCCGATCATCTATTCTTCTGGCTTCAAATTTAAACCTGTCTTACAAATAGCCCTTCATCTCCTCCGCATATTCCATTGAAGCTTTTGCGGCGTCATCGGCAAACCCTTCACCGGAGGATGCATAAATAACCGCCCTGCTTGCATTTACCAGCAGCCCGCAATATTTATTCATTCCATATTTGGCAACTTCTTCCAGGCTGCCGCCTTGTGCGCCTACGCCCGGTACTAACAAGAAGTTATCGGGGATAATAGTGCGTATATCTTTAAGGTCGCTTGCCCTTGTGGCGCCCACTACAAACATAAGATTGTCAGGCGTGCCCCAGCCTGCTACTTTTTCTATAAGCGTTTGGTATAAATATCTTTCCTGGTCAGTATTGCGAATTACCATCAGTTTTTGAAAATCATGTGAACCTTCATTAGATGTTAAGCCCAATACTATCGCAAACTTATTCTCGTATTCAAGAAATGGGCGCACGCTGTCCTCGCCCATATAAGGCGCAACAGTTACCGCATCAAAGGGCAGTGTTTCAAAAAAAGTTCTTGCATATTGTGCAGAGGTGTTGCCAATATCGCCGCGTTTTGCATCGGCTATTGTAAAATGTGATTCGGGAATATAGTGCAGCGTTTGTTCCATGGCCTCCCAGCCTTTTAGCCCCAACGATTCGTAAAAAGCCGTGTTTATTTTGTAAGCAACGCAGTAGTCTTTTGTAGCATCAATGATCGCTTTATTAAAGCGTAACACAGCATCGGGATGGTGCTGCAGGTGCTTAGGTATTTTGGTAATATCCGTATCCAACCCCACACACAAAAAAGTTTTCTTTTGTTGTATCTGCTCAATCAGTTGCAAACGGTTCATCGGTGCAAAGATAAGGCAAAAGAAGATGACAGTTGCCTTTTTGTGTTCCTTGTTTCTTCCTTAGGCCTTATTCAACTTTCACCACCTGCGTTCTCGCAGAAATTCCATTTTCATTAAATGCCTCTATCGTAAAATAATAGGGTTTATCCTTATCCATGGCTTTAAAATAATATTCATTATTGCCATACACCATTACATTGGTATAAATCTTATCCGGCGCAATACCGCAATAAATAGTGTATCCTGTGGCATCGTCAGAGGCCTGCCATTTAAGCCACGCGTTGCGTGTATCTGTATCGCCACGCAATACCACAAAATGCTTCACAGTATCCGGTTTGCTGCCATTGCCATTGCCAAATACCCGTAGGCCGCTTAAAGCGAATTTGCCGGATGGCATGTGAATATTTTCCATTTTTATAAAACGTGCCTGAACAGGTGAAGCCAATTCTATATAATCGTGCGGTACATCTGTTTGATTTTGACTTTTATCAACCAATGTTTTCCAAATCTTTCCATCTTCAGAAGAAGATATTTTATACTGGTGGTACAGGCCGGGTATCTTACCCATGGTGGTGGCATCCTGGTCGGCATAGTTTATTTGTATAGCACGTACCGTGCTAATATTGCCCATGTCTGTTTCAATCCATTCGGCTTTATCGCCCGTTTTTGCGCTCCAGTATGTTTTTATGCTCTCATCTACCGCATAGTTGGGTTCGTGCCCTCCCAGCGTTGAAGAAACTGTAACAGGCTTGTTATAGTTAAGGAGCATCCAGCCGGTAAACCTGCCTGCTAAATGATCTTCTTTTCCTTCTGCAAGCCAGGTGGGGTAATCGCCGTACGCGGTGTTGCAGTATAAAATATCATCTTTATCAAAACCTGCAGGCCATATACCTATCCTTCTTTCAAAGTTATTTTTTGTACCTATAACAATGGTTGATACATGCCACCAATTGCCATATTTATCCTGGTACGTAGCGCCATGGCCGGCACCACGCGCAAAGCCGCCCGGTTTGTAAGAGAATGGGTTGTGGCTTTGATAAGTAAAAGGCCCCATAGGTTTATCGCTTGTGTAAACCCCATCCCCATAACCACTGAATTCTGTTCCCGGTGCACCATACTGCAAATAATATTTACCGTTGTGTTTATTCATCCATGAGCCTTCAATAAAGGGTTTAAGAAAAGTATTGTCGTTGTACTCGCCAAAGCGCTCCCACCCGTGAATACTGTCATTTAAATGCAGCAGCTCTTTACGTTCGCCTATTGGCTGAAAGGTTTTACGGTCAATTTCCTGCCCATAAGTTGGGTAAGTATTGCTTGAACCAAAATAAATATATATCCTGTTATCATCATCCAGGAATAAGCCGGGATCCCATGCACCAACCTTAAAGGAATCAACAGCCTCTTTCCAATCATCAACACGTGGGTTGGTACTCATCCATAAGGGAAAGTCCAGCGAATAGGTTGAACCGATCACCAGCAAAGTATCGTGTAGCACCAGCGTTGCAGGTGCGCATAACTCATCATATATGGGTTTAGCTGTTTGGTAGGGCTTTAAAAATTTCCTCGGCACAAATTTCCAATTTAGCATGTCGGTGCTCCACCAATAGCCCCATTGGTTAGTGGAGAACAGGTAATAATCACCTTTGAATAAGGTAATGGTGGGGTCAGCTGTTGCCCTGTGTTTGCCCTGTTCGGCAAAATTGGGGATGGGGCAATAACCATAATCAATATTTATAGGGTTGCAATAGGTTTTTTGCTGGGCGTATGATGTAATGGATGAGATAATAACAAGCAACACGATCATTCTTCTTTTCATAACACGCAAATAATTAGATAGCGCTAAAGTAGGGGATAAAACGTTTAAAGGCACAATAGTTTAAACGGGAGTAGCCCGGCATCGGTTAAAACTTGTGAACTTTTTAACTCCCGGCCACCTCCCAAATAATTTATCAAAATAATACTAAATAAATTAGTTTATATAAATTATTTATTTATTTTTACAGCCTGACTACATTTGAAGAAAAATAGCAAGATTATGATAAATACAGAAAAACTTAAAGCGCTTAAACTTACCATAGACAAAATAGACAAAGATTTTGGGAAAGGAAGCGTAATGATGATGAATGAACGGGCAGAAAGGATACAGGAAATAATTTCCACAGGCTCTATCGGCCTGGATGTAGCACTCGGTATTGGCGGGTTGCCCAAAGGAAGGGTAGTAGAAATATATGGCCCTGAATCGTCTGGTAAAACAACCATTGCCATACATGTTATTGCGGAAGCGCAAAAGAAGGGTGGCATTTGCGCCATTATAGATGCTGAGCATGCTTTTGATAGCGGCTATGCGCAGAAATTAGGTGTGGATGTTGACAATTTATTGATATCACAACCGGATTATGGCGAGCAGGCCTTGGAAATTGCAGACAGGCTAATATTGTCCGGCGCGCTGGATGTAGTAGTTATTGACTCCGTTGCCGCACTGGTACCCAAAGGCGAACTGGAAGGAGAGATGGGGGACAGTAAAATGGGCTTGCAGGCAAGGTTAATGAGCCAGGCTTTGCGTAAGCTTACCGCTACCATAAGCAAAACAAATACTATTTGCATTTTTATTAACCAGTTGCGTGAAAAGATAGGTGTAATGTTTGGTAATCCCGAAGTTACTACCGGTGGTAATGCGCTTAAATTTTATGCTTCTGTGAGGTTGGATATTCGCCGCCTTGCACAAATAAAAGATGGCGACGAAGCGGTGGGTAACCGTGTAAAAGTAAAAGTGGTAAAAAACAAAGTAGCGCCGCCTTTCCGGAGCGCAGAGTTTGATATAATTTTTGGAGAAGGGATAAGTAAAGTGGGTGAAATAATTGATATGGGTGTTGAGCTTGCCGTTATACAAAAAAGCGGAAGCTGGTTTAGCTACGAAACAAGTAAACTTGGGCAGGGCCGTGAAGCGGTTAAAATTTTACTGCGCGATAACCCTGAATTGGCCAATGAGATTGAAACTAAAATAAGGGCTAAAATAATGGAAGCTGCAACACCTGTTGCTACTGAATAATGTTTTGGATTTTTTAGGTGGGTTAGTAAGTATAACCGTCACGTGTTTACGTGACGGTTTTTTATATGCTTATTTATCTTTATGCTGATAGAACGAATTGGACTTATAGAGTATCGCGACAATTATTATTCCTTAAAAAATAAAATGCAAGACAAATTAAAATTTACTGGAACGGTACCAGGTATTTTGAATGACTAATAGCCTAAATAACTTTTTTAAAATTATTTTGCTCTAATATTTTACGACCCCTTTAACCTCTCCCACATTTCCGGTATTCGTTTTATCCAAACCAGTTCTTTTTTCTTTGCAATTGCATCTTCAGCCGGCGAGCCAAAATATATTTTATTGCCTTTTAAGGAAGAACCTACGCCGCTTTGTGCAAGTACTGTGGCATTGGCCCCTATGGTTAATGTTTTGCTTACACCTACCTGCCCCCATAGTGTTACGCAATCTTCAATGACCGTTGCGCCTGCAATACCCACCTGCGCCGCGAACAAACAGTTTTTGCCAACACTGGTGTCGTGGCCTATGTGCACCATGTTGTCAATCTTAGTACCCTGTCCTATCCTGGTACTTTCTGTAACCCCACGGTCAATAGTGCAGCCGGCACCTATTTCAACATCATTTTCAATAATTACATTGCCGCAGCTTTGCATTCGTTTATACCACACATCCCGCGTCTTTTTTGTATTGTAATAAAAGGCGTCGCTACCAATAACGGTGCCTGACTGTATAATAACGTTGTCACCTATCTCCGTATAATCATGAATGGTTACATTAGGATGTATAATGCAATTGCTGCCTATCCTTACATTTTTACCAACAAAAACATTTGGCATTATTATACTTCCTTGTCCTATCACTGCTGTATTGCTTACCGGTTGTGTTGCCGGAGTAAATGGCCTGAAGTGGTTTGCAATTGTAAGGTATGCTTCAAACGGGTCGGTAACAACCAGCAATGTTTTTCCCCCGGGCAATGTTACATCTTTGGTATTTATAATGATGTGTGTTGCGGCACTTTTTAAACACTTATCATAATATTTTGGATGATCTACAAAGCACAGATCGCCTTCTTCCACTTTATGTATTTCGTTAATGCCAAAAGCATTTAATAATGCATCACCAATCACTTCGGCATGTATAAGGCCGGCTATCCATTGTACTGTAACGGGCGCGGGAAATTTCATTTTCTGCAATTTTTAGAAGCACAAAGGTAATAAGTGCATGGTGCGGGAAATAAAATTAACATTCGCCCGCAAGTTTAAATTTTGGGGCGCATGCCATGAAAAATAAAAGCTAAGGAAAGGCAAAAGTAAATAGATCAATAAAATTAAAAAACGCTGAAATGCCCTGTTCATAACTATTTCAGCGATTGTTATTGTAAATTTTAATCCATTGAAAGTGCATGGAAACTTTATTTTTTAGTGGTGCCAGGCATAAAAATGCCGCGGCTATTCACAATCAAATAAAAAAATGTGCATAAAATTGTTTAAAAAATTTTTTGTGTTAGAAAAAAGTATTTTTAATATTGTGTCGGGAATTTTATTCCCGTTACTTACTAACCCATCTATATACAAAGTCCCGCATCTGCGGGATTTTGGTTTTTATGCACTATTACTTCATTACATATAAGCCATATTTGGTACTCCCGCAGTTTACTTCAAAGCTTGCCAAGCAAACCCTTGCTGATTATTTTAAAGTTCCTAAAGATGTGTATCCTGTCGGGCGGCTTGATGAAGACAGCGAGGGGCTTTTAATATTAACGAATGATGCACAGCTAAATAACCGCCTGCTTCATCCATCCTTTGCACACCAACGGGAATATTGGGTGCAGGTTGAGGGTAATATTACACAGCATGGCCTGGCACAATTACAGGCCGGGGTAGAGATAAGTGTAAATGGCAAATTATACAAAACAAAAAAATGTACGGCGACACTGTTTGATGCGGAGCCACAGGTACCGCAACGGGTTCCGCCCATACGTTTTAGAAAACAGATACCTGCACCATGGATAAAATTGATATTAACGGAAGGAAAGAACAGGCAGGTAAGAAAGATGACGGCAAAAATTGGTTTTCCTACATTGAGGCTTATCCGTTACCGCATTGAGGGCATTACTTTAAACGGGATGAAACCGGGAGAAATGATCGAGCTGTCTAAAGCAAGCACCTATAAAAAATTATTCGGCCAGGGCAAAACCTAAACAAGCTATTTAACAAGTGATATTTTCAACTGTACATTTGTTATTACATAATCTATAGCGTATGCAACACTTTGAGGCAATAAAGGGTGAGTATGGTATTACAACAGACAGCACCAAAATGGATGTGGATTTAATTCATCAGTATTTATCTGAAGAGTCTTATTGGGCCATGGGTATCCCAAAAGAGATCGTGGAAAGATCTGTCGTTAACTCATTATGCTTTGGTGTTTTTTGTAATGAAAAGCAAATTGGTTTTGCGAGAGTGGTAACCGATAAGGCCACCTTTGCTTACCTGGCAGATGTATTTATTTTATCACCTCACAGGGGAAAAGGTTTATCTAAATGGCTGCTTGAAGTAATACATGCACACCCTGACCTGCAAACATTGCGCAGGTGGGTGTTAGGAACTATGGATGCACACGGATTGTACGAACAATTTGGATGGACAAGATTTACGGAAGAGGTTAGTAAAAGGTTTATGCAAAAACATAACCCGGATGTGTATAAAAATTTCTGAACAGGGATTTTTCCAATGGACTCCTCTGGAGGGGGATTAAAAAGATTGTAAGGATTATAGTAAAAGATAAGGGCTAGTATAACATCAACTTGCTTTAGATAAAAAGAGTTTGCAGGATTAAGCCTGAATTAGCTGCAAACGGCAAACTTCTTATCTTCGCTGCATGGAACAGTTGTTACAACAGATAAAAAACTATAAACAGGAAGTTGCTGAATATACAGCAGCTAATGCAGATGCAGTGGAAGAATTTCGTATAAAATACCTTGGCACTAAAGGTATTGTTAAGTCTGTTATGGGTGAAATGAAGAGTGTGCCCAATGAAAGCAAAAAAGAGTTCGGGTTAATATTGAATGAGTTCAAGCAATTTGTAGAAACTAAGTTTGAGGAGCTAAAAAATAATAACTCTTTGCATATTGCTCAACATTCGGACGGTATAGACTGGTCACTGCCCGGTGATGATTTTGGAGTTGGAACAAGACACCCTTTAATTATAGTTCGTAACCAGATCGTTTCCATTTTTAAGCGTTTGGGATTTGCGGTAGCTGAAGGGCCTGAGATTGAAGATGACTGGCACAACTTTGGCTCAATGAACCTGCCCGAAGACCACCCTGCCCGAGATATGCAGGACACCTTTTACATTAGTCAAAACCCTTCATGGTTATTACGTACACATACCAGCAGTGTGCAGGCAAGAGTGATGGAAAAACAGAAACCACCAATTCGTGTTATATGTCCCGGCCGTGTTTATAGGAACGAAACCATTAGCGCGAGGGCGCACTGCTTTTTTCACCAGGTAGAAGGGTTAAGCGTGGATGAGCATGTGAGTTTTGCAGACCTGAAACAAACCCTTTACTTTTTTGTGCAGGAAATGTTTGGTAAGGATATTAAGGTGCGTTTTCGCCCTTCTTATTTCCCCTTTACCGAGCCAAGCGCCGAAATGGATATTAGCTGTCTTATTTGCGGCGGCAGTGGCTGCAACGTTTGCAAGCACACCGGCTGGGTAGAAATTTTAGGTAGTGGCATGGTGCACCCCAAAGTGCTGGAAAATTTTAATATAGATTCAAACAAATATACTGGCTTTGCTTTTGGCATGGGCATTGAGCGTGTGTGCCAGTTAAAATATCGTGTTAACGACCTTCGCTTATATTCGCAAAACGACGTGCGGTTCCTCCGGCAATTTACCGGTGCAGTTTAATTAGCGGAAAAAAAATACCTATATTTAAAAATGCGGTCATTGCCTGTAGTATATTATTCTCCTTTGGATCACGGGAGCATTGGTGAAGCCGATCTTGCAGTCCTTCTTAAATCAATGAAGCCTGAACTTAATGAAGGTGATTATGTATTTTGTATCCTTCCTTCCGGAATTCAAATAGACCATTCTCACGTAGTAAGTTCATTCAAAGAAAAGGAAGGGACAACGATTATTATTTCTAAAGACCTGGCTGATGAATTAAACCTCCCCTATAGTTTTATTGCATCATGGATAACACTTACGGTACATTCTTCACTGGAAGCAATTGGGTTAACCGCCACTTTCTCAAAAGCCCTTGCAGAAGAAGGAATAAGCTGTAACATAGTTGCTGCTTATTATCACGACCATATTTTTGTGCCCAAAAAAGATGCAGACAGGGCATTAGAAGTTTTAAAAAAATTGGCTGCAATTTAAATGAGTATTTAGCAAAGTGGTTTATCTTAATATTACCACATATCCACTTTTTCCAGGGAATAGTTTTTGTTTGGTATCTATTATATAATAGTAGGTGCCTATGGGCAAAGGTTTACCATTAAGCGTGCCATCCCACGGCTTATTATATCCCACAGAACTGAAAACTAACTGGCCGCTTCTGCTGAATATTTTCACAATGCAGTTGGGGTATCCTTCAATATTGCCAATCATCCATTTATCGTTAATGCCGTCGCCGTTTGGTGAAAAGGCATTAGGCACACTGATCAATTTTTCTACATGAACATCAATATTTGCAGCGGCCTGGCAACCGCCATTCCCCGTAACAGTTACAGTATAAATAATATCTTTTAGAGGTGTTGTAAGGGGATATGCAATTGTGTCGTTATTCAAATAATCAGGAGGTGTCCATAAATATGTCAATCCTGTGCCTGTATAAGCCGGTGTTATTTGAAAAGGGGCACCTTCACCAACATAATAATCCGTTAGTACATTTATTGTGGGTATGCTATAAATGTTGATAGGTTTTGTAAGCGTATCATTGCAATTATGATCGCTGCCGGCAATAAGCTGTACACTGTAATTACCGGAATCCGCATATTGTTTGGAAATATTTTGCGAAGCTGAGGAGGTGCCATCACCAAAATTCCATTGCCATTTTACAATTTTCCACGGCGCCTGTATAGTAGATGAATCAGTAAAAATAATATTTGCATTGGGGCAAAAAAGAACGCCGCTAAACCCAAAACCTGTAACAGGCGCAGGGCTTAACGATACTGGTTTACTTGTATCCGCAAAACATCCAATATTGGTAACAATGTGCAGGGATACTGCATAATCACCATAGTCTGTATATTTCATAACCGGGTTATTAACTGAATCTATAGTACCATCGCCAAAACTCCATTGCCAAAGTATTGTTGTGTCGCCAAATGAATTTGACTGATCTTTAAAATAAAGGGTATCATTCGAGCAGGGGTTATAGTTTAACGCCCAGTCGGCCACTGGTTTTTGTGAAACGTGTATGGTATAATTAAATACAGTTTGCGAAAGGCATCCTCCTTTTGTAGGAGTGAATACGGTAAGCTTTACCGCGAATGAATCTGCTCCACTATAGCTGTAATTTGCGGGTAAAGAATACCGGAAAAAAGAGTCTGTACCATTAAAATAAACACTATCAGGAGCCGGGCTAAGTATATCAATATTGTTATTAGGGGTAAGCTTTGCATTACCTAAAAAATCCCAGTGTAACTGTGCCTGTCTTAGGGTAAATGTGGCTGATATATTAAATGGTTCTGTGCTGCACACCTTTTGTGTAATGGAAACTGCAAACGGATTTTTGATAGTAATAAACTGCGTGAAAGTATCAGCTATAAATATACTAATTGGCTTCACAATCGAGTCCACACAATCCTTATCGGTATATATTACCAGCTTTACATTATAATTACCGCCTGCGTTATATTGTTTAACCTGGTCTTGTGTTGTTGATGCAGTGCCATCGCCAAAGTCCCATTGCCATTTTGCGATCCTCCATGGATTTAAGACCGTTGAAGAATCTGTAAACTGGATATTATTGAACGGGCAATAAAGCCCTGAAAATCCAAAATTGGCGACAGGTGGAGCATTAAGAGAAATGATCTTTGAAGTATCAGCAAAGCATCCTATATCAGTTATTGAACGGAGTGAAATTTTATAATTGCCATAAGCGGTATATTTTTTGCCAGGGTTTTGTTGATTGGCCAGGGATGTGCCGTCGCCAAAATTCCATAGCCAGTTTATAAATCGTCCACTGGGCACTGTTGAGCTGTCGCTTAAAAATAGCGTGTCAATGGAGCACGAATTATAATTTACAGAAATACCTGCAACGGGCTTTTCTGATGTAGCAACAGTATATAAAACATTTCTTTGCTCAATGCACCCTTCTGCGGTTGGAAGAAATAAAGTAATATTTACCGGGAAAGATGTGGAACCGTTTTCGGCATAATTATATGCAGAAGGCAATTTGTATCTGTAAAAAGTATCAAACCCGGATAAATAAGCGCTGTCTGGTACCGGGTTAATAAGGTCAACTATATTATTTGGCGAGAGGAATTGATTTTTTTGAAAATCAAAGATCATTTCGGTTGGTTTTATCTTTACATCAATGTACATGGTGAAAGGAACCGTTTTACAAATTTTTTGCACGGTTGAAATTGAATAAGGATTCATTTCAGCAAAAGCCGAAAGTTTACCCATATTAATGCCCGCGTTGTAACCATAACTTTCATTATTGCCATATCCATAGGCAGTTGCTGTAAAGGATAGAGAATCTATATGTAAAAAATGAATTCCTTGTGTTAATGGAATTTGGGCGTAAGAAAAAGAAGCGTTAAAGGGGCAAGGTTTAAAAAAAGAAGCCATCTTTACTTTATCAATAAAAAAAGAATCTATGGTTACCGTATTAAGCACCACGTTAACGTAGTTAGAAGTGATGGCATAATATTGCGGGCTTTCAACCAAAGTACTTGCTATCGCATAATTTAGCGGGGTTAAATAGATCATCTCAGGATCTCCGTTTGTACCATTACCAGTATTTCCGCATTGCCCTTCTGAAGTAATATATTGGGCAACAAGTATGGGAAGAGTTGAAGCAATTTCACTTACTTTATTGGTTTGAAATTCGTAATATTTGCCGTTAACGGGGTTAGTTAACAGTATGCCGTTAACGGTAACCCTGGTTGAAGGGTTATTTATAAATACCCTGTACAAGTTCATATCCATATTTACGGTGGGTACCGTGATAAACATTTTGCCCCACGCCCTGTACGGAAATACCTGTTGAAAAAGATCATCAGCCGTTCCCGAAGATGCACATGAAATTAAAGTGTTTGAACTGCCGGTGAATACGGCTATTTTTTTGCAAGGCCCAATACCGGTGCTTAATGTTCTTATCCTGGTACCGGTTAAATCTACCCCGGTATTTATATTTCCAATGGTACCTGTAAGTGCGCCTATAAGATTTAATATTTGCCCTTTTTGCAATACCTGCGTAAACGGAACGTTTGCAATATGTTGTTGCGTATTTGCAGAAGGCGTAATTTCAAGCAGGGTAGAATCTTCAGTTGCTGCAACAAAACACCAGGAAAATGAATTATTTTCCTGCGCAGCCTGTTTAGCTCCCAGCGTGTAATAATCCTGCCCTAATATTTCAACCGGTATTAGTAATGATGAGGCCGAGCTACCCTGATCATACATATGGCAAACTGCAGTTATTGGCTGGTCGCTTGAGATATGAATGCCTGTATTAAAGATACCTTCTGCTGTTAATCTCGCGTCATTCGGTCCTGTTTTTGGTATTATCACCTCTACCGGGCTGGTTGTTAATGTTATTGTTTGGCGCCACCCTGTTAAAGGCATTTCTATGGTTATATTAGCTGTAATAAAAGAACTTAAATACAGGCGCATTTCCTGTGTGCCGCCTGTTGTTTTATTTACTGTTCCATCAGCGTTGAACATAGATGCGTGAGCGCCATAACCCAGCCAGAAATCCTTTCCGCTGTTAGACAGAACCTGTGCGCGGCAACAGGTTGAAATAAGAACGAAAATAAATAGTAGTACCGCCTGCAGTTTAATTAAAAATTTGTTTTTTGAGGATAAGCTGATTCTCATAAAAGAGATTAACGAACTACGAAGTGTGTTAACCGCAATATTAGGCTGATAATTAAACAATGAGGCGTTTTTTAAGCGTTGTTTTTATTTGCAACCTAAAACATTGGCCAGTTAGTTATAGTAAGTACGAATTATGCTTTTATTAATTTGCCTGCCTGCCTTAAATATAACTTAAATATTATTTTTTGCCACTTAAGCCACGGCAAAGACTTTTTTAAACGCGGGAGTTTTAAAAAAAGGGGTAAAAAAGCTATATCCCGCTTAATTTAAAAACTTCCTGCTGCTTTATACCTTTTTCCGTTTGTTGTAATGTACAGCACTCATTTACAGCATCATGCTCAAAGAATAAAATATAATCATTTTCAACTGCTTCTTTAAGGAACGATTTTTTTTCTTTTAATGTGGTAAGCGGAAACATATCGTACGCCATAACATAAGGTATGGGTATATGTGCTGCAGCCGGCAGCAGGTCTGCCATATATACTATTGTTCTTTGCCTATATTTTATTTGAGGCAACATCATCATGCTGGTATGCCCGTTTACAAAACGCAAAGAAATATTATCGTTGAAAAATGCTGAACCCAATGGCCCGGAGCTTTCAACCGCATCCAAAGGGGTTCCAACAAATTTTAATTGCCCGCTTTGCTGTATGGGTAAGATATTTTCTATAAGAAACGATGCTTTTTCGCGGTCATTAGGCTGTGTTGCCCATTGCCAGTGCTGTTCATTGCTCCAGTATATGGCATTTTTAAAAGCAGGCTTTAAAAGGCCGTCCTCCCTTATTATACTTCCCCCGCAATGATCAAAATGCAGGTGCGTTAAAATAACATCTGTAATATCATCCTTACTAAATCCGAGTGCCTTTAATGATCCGTCAAGCGTATCATTGCCATGCAGGTAATAATGACTGAAAAATTTAGCATCCTGCTTATCGCCAATACCTGTATCAATTAGTATTAACTTATTGCCATCCTCGATCAACAGTAAGCGCATCGCCCAGTTGCACAGGTTATTTTCATCAGCGGGGTTAAGCTTGTTCCAAATGCTTTTAGGCACTACCCCAAACATTGCACCACCGTCCAGTTTAAAAAGTTCTGTATTAACAGTATAAAGGTTCATTCATGTCCGGCTTTTATCTATATTGCTGTTACTATTTGTGGTTCAAAGGCAGCCCTAGTATTGTCTTTCTTTCTTCTTACAAACATCAGTAATATAAAACCAATGATAAAATAGGTCATTAAAGCCAGTACCGAGTTACGCATACCGCCAAATACTTCTGCTACATAACCAAAAGATAAAGTACCTATTACAGTACCAATTTTATCGCATACATCATAAAAACTGAAATAAGAAGCAGTGTCATGCGTTTCCGGCAGAAACTTTGAGTAGGTTGACCTTGATATTGATTGTATTCCTCCCATCACCATACCAACAGCAAATGCAAGAAAGTAAAATTCGAAAGCTGTTTTGGTAAAATATGCACCAATGCATATCCCAATCCAGCAAATTACAAGTACAGCCAGGGAAAAAATATTATTCGTTGCTTTTGAAAGAATAGAAAAAAGATAAGCGCCGCCAATAGCAACAAGCTGAATAATTAAAATTGTTATGATTAACTGGGTAGATTCCATTTTTATTTCACCTGCGGCAAAATAAGTTGCCATGTACATTACCGTTTGTACACCCATATTGTAAAAGAAAAAACTAAGCAGGTACCTTTTAAGTACAGGATGGTGTTGTAACTGGTTCCAAACTTTTTTTAATTCGTGAAAACCGTTGGTAAGAATGCTGTGTTCAGGGCGCCGCTCGGAGGCTTTTGAAGGTGGTAAACGGCTAAAAGTTATTTGGGCAAAACCTGTCCACCAGATACCTACAAGAACAAACGATATTTTTTCAGGCCAAAATTGCTTTCCAAAGTCGCTGTCTTTGGTCATAAATATCAGCGCCAAACATGCTATCATTAGTATCACGCTTCCAATGTACCCCAATGCGAAGCCTTTGGCACTTACCCTGTCCTGGTCTTCCTCTGCCGCTATTTCCGGTAAGTACGCATTATAAAAAACAATGCTTCCGCAATAACCTATTGATGCTACTATAGATAAAAATAACCCGAATCCAATATTGTCTTTTGTAAAGAAAAACATCAGGCAACAGGCTAAGGAGCCTAAGTAACAAAAAAAACTTCATGAAAGATTTTTTGTTGCCTTTATAATCTGCAATGGAGGACAATACCGGTGAAAGAATTGCAATAATGAGGAACGAGAGCGAAATGGCGTAAGATGCGAGCGCATCCCTGTCAAACGTTCTTCCAAAAAGGATTATAGGATTAGGGGTGACAAAAGTATAATACATTGGGAAAATGGTGGATGTTATTACAAGGCTGTAAGTACTGTTTGCCCAGTCGTACATGGCCCATCCATTCACCACTTTTTTAGAAGCAGTTTGCATTCCTGTTAATTAAGAATGAAAAATTAATGATTTAAAGCGATAATACAAGGTTTTGCTATTCCAATGATCAATTAAGCTATTTTACCTGTATAAATAAGGATAAGTATTACAATACCGGCAATAATACGGTACCATCCAAACAATTTAAAGCCATGCTTTTGCAAATAAGTAATAAAGAACTTAATAGCTATCATGGCAACTACAAAAGCAATTACGTTGCCAATGCCTAAAGCGATCAGGTTATCTTTATTCTTCAACATTTCAGGATTTGTTTTATACGCCTTCAGCAGTTTATAACCTGTTGCAGCTGCCATAGTGGGCACAGCAAGAAAGAAAGAAAATTCCGCAGCAAGCCTCCTGGTTAGCTTTTGCTGCATACCACCAATAATGCTGGCGGCGCTGCGGCTTACACCCGGTATCATAGCAAGGCATTGCCAAATACCTATAATGAAGCCTTTTGCATAGGTTATATTTTTATCGTCGTCAATAGTTTGGTTAACAAAAAAGTTGTCAACAAATAATAGAATAATACCACCGGCTATAAAGGCGACCGCGACAGTTAGGGGGCTTTCAAGAAGGGTATCTATTTTATCAGAGAAAAACGCGCCTAATACCAGTGCAGGTATAACTGCTACAATAAGCTTTATATAAAATTGCCAGCGGCTGAAGTCAAAAAACTTTTTTGAGTATAAAACTACTACGGAAAGAATGGCGCCCAATTGAATAGCTATTTCAAACAATTTGGTAAACTCATCTTTTTCAATACCCATTAGCGAACTGGTAACTATCATGTGGCCGGTTGAGGAAACCGGTAAAAATTCAGTCAGGCCTTCAACAATGGCAAGGATAATGGTATGAACAATGCTCATAATTTTTAGTTGGTTTTACCTTCAGTTATTAATGTAATAAACTGCTGCAATGTTAACACATTTACGCGTGGGAAAGGAATGTTTTTAAGAACCGTAAAGTGAGCGTCATTTGTAATTATATAGTCTGCATTTGCGGCAATAGCGCAATCAACAAATTTGTTGTCATCGGGATCAGCGGCGATAAAATTCCATTTAAATTCGGGTTGATAAAAATGGATATTTTTATTTTCTATAAAGTTATCAAT
>JABDFW010000031.1 GCA_013286305.1 Bacteroidota bacterium | reverse complement strand
CCCTATTAAAGGTACTCTGTTCCAGCGGTAGTTCCATAAAGGCATTAGCTTCCGTTAAGTTGGCAAAATCGCCGGAACCATTTCCTGCAAGAGGTTTTGCAATTAATTCTGCCTTATTGTTAAGCGTTAATTGCACCGGTATAAAATATTGTAACACCGGGCTGAAACTTACTTCTTCATCTAAAACAGCATATTGTTTTGGAGAAGGAGGAATATCCAAAGACACTGTTAACCAGGGTAAAAAATACCTGTGCAAGCACATAAATGTTGAAACCGGATTGCCTGGAAATGCAAACACTAATACACCATTTGCATGAGCCCCAAACCAAAAAGGCTTACCGGGGCGCTGTTGTACCTTATAAAAAAGATTATTTACTTCTAACTGATCCAAGATGCCCGGTACATGATCAAACTTACCCATTGAAACACCCCCACTTAATAATATAACATCATACCGCAGCAGGCATTCCTGTAATTGCTGTTTTATAATTTCAGGGTTATCAGGTAAATGAAGAAGGGCCGCTTTTATATTATATTGCTCCAATACTCCTTTAATAGCATAATTATTTGAGCGCCTTACCTGGTAAGGTAAGGGTGTTTGGAAGAGTATAAAAAAAATCCGGGAGAGTTCATTCCATGGGACAATCTTAAAAATGAAGCATTAAGGTGATATACTTAATAAGTTTTTTCTTTCGTAAAACATATCTTTAAAACATCTTTTCATTAAATAAAACTTTATGCCCGTTATTAAAAATCTTCCCGGATTTGAAAACCCATTCCGGCATAAGTTATTATTTCTTGTACCTGTTTTAATTGTTCTTTTATACAGCTGCCCGCAACGAAGCTCGAATTTATTCGAATATAATGATAACGCAGAAACCCGCTGGAGCAGCCCTGAAAACAGGAATGGAGAGAAAGGCTCAGGTGGGAAGGAAAATAACGGAGCTAAAGGCCACCCGTATGATTCAATAGGGGCAGGTCAACCATATTCGTTATTAGATATCCAGGGACAGGGCGTCATTAACCGTATGTGGATTACTATTAATGACCGTTCTCCCGAAATGCTGCGGGCACTGAAAATTGAAATGTTTTGGGATAATGAAAAAAAACCTGCTGTATCTGTTCCCTTTGGTGATTTTTTTGGGATGGGGCTTGGGCAAATAACTGCTTTTCAAAATGTATTTTTTGCAAACCCTGAAGGCAGGTCATTTAACTGTTTTATACAAATGCCATTTAAAACAGGTGCAAAAATTGTTATAACAAATGAATCTGGTAAAACTCTGCATAATATTTTTTTTGATGTTGATTATAACCTGTTAAAAGAGTGGGACAACAATTACTTATACTTTCACGCTTTCTGGCACCGTGATACTGCGACAAAGCTGGCAAAAGATTTTGAAATGCTGCCGCAGGTTAATGGCAAGGGAAGATACCTTGGGGTAAACATTGGTGTGGCCGCAAATCCTCAATATAAAAGATCATGGTTTGGCGAAGGAGAAGTAAAAATTTACCTTGACGGCGATAGAGATTACCCCACATTAAACGGAACGGGAACGGAGGATTATTTAGGAACAGGATGGGGGCAAGGGAAATTTATTACAAATTATTCCGGTTGTACTGTTGCTGACGATTCATTGCGGCAATGGGCTTTTTACCGTTTTCATATTCCGGATCCAATTTATTTTAAAACCGGCTGCCGCGTTACCATCCAGCAACTGGGCGGCGATGGCACAGATAATGTAGCGGCTTATCAAAAGGCGAATGCTCCGCTGATACCGGTTACTACTGATGGTGAAAAATTTAATAAATTCTATAAAAAAGACAGTGTTGTGCAATTGGGCAGGCCGGCCCAGCCAAAAGGGTGGACGAACTTTTACCGTTCAGATGATGTTTCTGCAACAGCATATTTTTATCTTGACAAACCATCAGATAACTTAAGTGTATTGCAGCCCGCAGCTATAAGAACTGCGGCCCTCCGGGATAGAAATGTTATAAAAAAATGATTAAAACCAGTGCGGATAAAGATCATATAATGGAACAGGAGTTTTTACGATATAGTTGCCAGCTTGTATTGCCGGGCTTTGGGATGAGCAATCAATTAAAGCTGCAACAGTCTAAAGTACTTATTGTTGGCGCTGGCGGCCTTGGTTGCCCGGCTGCCCAATACCTTGTTGCTGCGGGTATTGGTACGCTTGGCATTGCAGATCATGATATTGTCTCTATTTTAAATTTGCACCGCCAAATATTATTTACGCCGGCAGATATTGGTTTCAAAAAAAGCCTGGTAGCCTTTAATAAGTTAAGGCAACAAAACCCGCAAATAGCGATCATGCCTCATGATGTAAGGGTTGGTTCTGAAAATGTAATGAGCATTATTGGGGAATATGATATCGTGGTTGACTGTACCGATAATTTTGAAACACGCTATTTGCTGAATGATGCCTGTGTTTTATCAGGCAAGCCACTGGTATATGGCGCCATTTACCAGTACGAAGGGCAGGTTGCAATATGGAATATTTTAAACACAGATGGCTCATATACACCCAATTACAGGGATATTTTCCCGGAGGTTGATGCATCGCAGGTACCAAACTGCGCTGAAGGCGGCGTAATACCAACAATAGCGGGAATTATTGGTTGTATGCAGGCAAATGAAGTAATAAAGTATATTACAGGCACCGGCGAATTGCTAAGCGGTAAAATATTGATACTTGATGCGCAAACGTTACAAAGCCGTATCATTAAGTTAGGGACAGTTACAAAAACACATATTTCTTCATTACAGAAAACAACTATCATTCCCGTTATTTCGGTGAAGGAAGTGAAAAAGAAAATAAATGACAATTCATGTGTATTGGTTGATGTAAGAAATGTTGATGAGCGGGAAACTTTTAACATTGGCGGATTACATATACCTATCAATGAGATTGAAACAGATACTTCATACTTAAATTCTGGTAAAGCGGTTGTGTTTTACTGCGCATCGGGCAACCGCAGCGCCGAAGCAGTTAAGATAATCAGCAAAAAATTTCCGGGTGCAAATATCTTTTCGCTGGAAGGAGGGATTAAAGCATGGAAACAACAGGAATAGCTATCCTCCGCTAACCGGTGGAATAACCGCAATCTCGTCTGTGTCCTCAATAATATCACCTGCCGGCGCATATTCATTATTAACCGCTAACATAAAAGATGAGAGTTGTTTTAAACGGGGATACGTTGTTTCAAGCAGTGCCTTCAGCCCACCTGCGGTAATTTTATCTTCCAATTGAACTTGTATGGATGAGGTTCCAAATATATCTTTTGCAATGCCAAATGCTAAAACATTAATTGTCATACTTAACCTGGTGCTTTTAACTTTGTTTCTTTAATATGGTGGTTTTTTCCATATCTTCTATCACTTCACGAAGTATGGTATCCACCTTTTCTGCCAGGAGTAAAATCGCCTCCATATCTTCTTTCTTGTTTGCCAGGCTCTCCAAAAGCCTTATTTCATCATACAACGATTCAATAGAAAGGCTGTCAATAGAAGGTTTGATGGAGTGTGCGATCTGCTTGATGCTATTGTAATCTTTATTTGCTGTCGCGATTTTCAATTTATGGAGGGAAGAGAGCACTTCTTCAGCAAATACTTTCTTTATTTCTGTTATAAATTCTTCATCGCCCCCGCTTATCAATTCCAGTTTTGTAAGGCTGTATAATGTGCTCATAAAACAATGCTTTATCAGGCAAACTCCGTTTCAAAGATATTTCTTTATATCGTGAAGTAGTTGTTATAAAAAAAGTACGCCTTATTTAAACAGCCTGGGCTTATGCCGGTGGCCGCGCCCATATTCCGCTGATATGATCATATTGTTTAATAACGCGCGCGGGGTTTCCTGCTGCCACAGTGTAATCGGGAATGCTTTTTGTAACCACCGAACCTGCAGCGATAACACAATGCTTTCCTATGATTACACCTGCTGTTATTACCACATTGGCCGCTATCCAGCAATCGTCCCCTATAACAATCGGCGACGTTGTAACATTTTGCTTCACTATAGGCACCTGTATATCTTCATAAATATGGTTCAGGCCGCTTATTACAATATTCTGCGCCAGGATAACATTATTGCCTATACGCAAAGGGCCTATTAATACATTGCTCATTCCAACAAGAGTGTTATTGCCGATAAATACATCCCCCACACCGTTGTTAATGGTACTGAAGTCTTCGATAACGGAATGTTCCCCCAATTCAAATTTATTAAAGGGCAATACATCCATCCTTACCCTGCGGCGTATAACTGAGCCCCTGCCTCTTTTATGAAAAAATATATTGGCAAAATTTCTTACCCAAAAACGGGGCCTGTAATCGTTCTTCGGAATAAGCATCCAATGTACAAGCTTCTTTAGCCGGGGGTTATTTTTAATAGAGTCTGCAATAGACATACTTATAATTTAGTATTCAATATAAGGCAACTATATATGTTCAGCAAGGCTTTCTTTGGTGATTGCTCACGAAATATATTACAAATTACAATCACTTTATTAAAGATTGAATATTTTCGTTACTTTAACGCAATAGAACAAAATCCAATTATCAATGGCCATGAGGAAACCCTTTGGTGGTAATAAAAATAAGAATATCTTTAAGAAACCTAATTTTCATAAACTTATTAATATGGTTTTCCGGCACTGCATATTGCTCGTTTTTATTGTTTCAACTTTAAGTACAAGAGCTCAAACATCTGTACCTTCTATGTTACCGGAAGTATCTTATCCCACGCTGGATAAACTTATAGAGGCTGCCAAACAAAATTATCCGCGGATAAAAGCCTTTGACCACCGGGTTGCCGCTGCAAATTTTAACTTAAAGAAAATGAAGCTGGGCTGGTTTGATATTTTTACGTTCACTTTTCTATATAGCCCCAATAACAGCACTACACTGGTTAACCCAAGTTTCCTTAACGGCTACCAGGTTGGCGTATTTTTTAACCTGGGAAGCCTGCTTCAAAAATCAACACTTATAAAACAGGCAAAAGAAGAGCTTAACGTAAGCCAATACGAACGGGATGAATACTATGTTAACCTTGCCGAATTGGTTAAAGAAAGGTATTTTTTATATGTACAGCAACTGGCCATTCTTAAGGTTCGCGCTAATGTTGAGCTGGATGCTGAAAGCAATATGGAAATGATAAAGCACAAATATGAAAAAGGAGAGGGGTCGCTTGACGATTATAATAAAGCCCTTATAAATCTTTCTGACCGAACGCAATCAAAAATAGAATCTGAAGGTTCATTGCTGGTTGCTAAAAGCAGCCTGGAAGAATTGGTCGGCAAAAAATTAGAGGAAATAAACTGATGGATATAATAAAATTTTTTAAGCTATTATACAAGCGCAGGCTGCTGCTTATTTGCATACCGGTTGTTACTGTTATCATTACGTATTTTCTTGTGCGCTACCTGCCTGATCAATTTATGTCGACTTCACGTATTGCTACTGGCATTGTTGACCAGTCGCAGCAGGTAATGAACCAGGGAGATGTACAGGAGTCTAAGATAAGCCAGGAATTCAGCAACCTTACCCAGATGATGATGCTGAAAAAAATGCTTGACCAGGTTTCATACCAACTCATCATTCATGACCTTACCTCCAAAACGCCCTTTAGGGCACCAAGCAAGCTTTTCAATACCCTTTCGCCGGAGGTGCGTAAGAATGCTCTTGAAGTATATAAAAAACATTACCAGGACAGGACAGAGCTATCCTTATGGAACAAAGACGAAACTGGACTTTACGAGGTGCTTAAATCAATGCAATATGATGATGTATCGCTTAACAAAAAACTTACCGTTTACCGTGTAAACAACAGTGACTTTATTGATGTAGAATGTACGGCGGAAAAACCCGAATTGTCAGCATTCATTGTAAATACACTTTGCACGGAGTTCATTAGTTATTACACTTCGATTGTAAAAGAAAACCAGCTTAAGGCCGTTACTTTTCTTGATAAGCTGCTTAAAGAAAAATATGCGGCTATGAACCAAAAAATAAATGAGCTGAAGAACTATAAGATCCAAAACCGGGTGTTGAACCTGAATGAAATGGCAAAAAGCCTGTACGGGCAAATAGCTGATTTTGAAACAAGGCGTGAAATTGCGGAAAAAGATATTATTGGTTATACAGCTGCGCTTAAAGATATTGACAACCGCTTTGACCCTAAGGACCGCAGGTATGTTGAGAGCGCTATGGTAAAGGTAAACGGCGATGTTATTGCAGCTAAAGACCAGTTGTATAATTTAAATGAAGACTATGTTAAAAGTAATTTTGATGAAACTTATAAGCGCAGGATAGACTCTTTAAGGGGCATACTTAATGAAAGGATCATCCAGTCTTCTGACAAGTATATCACCAATCCTCTTGCCGCCAAGCAGGATATTGTAGCGCAAAAACTTTCGATGGAAATATCACTTCAGCTTGCACAGAATAGTGTAGGTTCCATAGCTAAGGAATTAGACAGGCTTAACCGTAAGTTTGACGCCCTGGTGCCACACGAAGCGGTGATACAATCATACGAAAATGATATTGACGTAGCAAGCAGGGAATACCTTGAAATACTGGGAAAGTTTAATCAAACAAGCATGACCTCCAGCTTCTCAATACAACTCAGGCAGATACAGGAAGCAATGCCCGGAAGTGTTCTTCCTTCCAAGAAGATGTTGCTGGTCATTCTTTCCGGTATGATCAGCCTTGTGTTTTGCATAATGATATTGTTTGTGATGTTTTACCTTGACCATTCCATTACTGACGCAAAAGAACTTGTGGCTAAAACAGATGCACCTGTACTGGGCACTTTGAACACAGTAAAAGGCGGGGGAGTGGACCTAAAAGAAATGTGGCAATCTGCAGCAGTTAATAAAGATATTCTGCAGTTTAGAAATGAACTAAGATCCATCCGCTTTGAAGTAGATCATGAAATGGGTGACAGCAATAAAGTACTAACCATTACCAGCCTTGTTGAGAATGAGGGTAAAACATTTGTTGCACTTAGCCTTGCATACGCTTATGCAATGACAGATAAAAAAATATTATTGATTGATGGCAACTTCGCGCATCCATCAATCACCGGTATCGTAAAACCAACACATTACCTGGAAGATTATTTAAAAGGTAAACAACCGTCGCCGGATGCAACCCCCAATGCAATACATATTCTTGGTAACAGGGGCGGTGGCACATCGTTAATGGAGATTGGGGGCAGAAATTTGATAAATGAAAAGTTAGGAGAACTTAAAAACAGGTTTGACATCATTTTAATTGAAACGGCAGCACTTAGCGAGATGGACAAGGCAAAAGAATGGATACAGGTAACTGACAAAACAGCGGCGGTTTTTGAGAAGGGGAGAACTATTACAGAAGCAAAAAGAGAAGGCGCCGCTTATCTTTCCGGGCTTGGAAAATCATTTGCAGGGTGGCTACTAAATAAAACATAAGCCAGTTTTTACTGTAAGCGAAAGCATATAAATCCAATAAATAACATCAATGTCTTCATTTGTAATATATCTGTGGCTTATTGTACAATTACTGGCAGGCTACAATCTTGTTTTGCCACTTTTGTTATACTTAATTTACACTGTAAAAGGCAAAAAGGAACATATTGCATTACCCCGCAGCAATTATGATTATGCTATTATTGTAACAGCATATGAACAAACCCATACATTGCCGGTTGTAATAGATTCTATACTGGCTGTTAATTACAGTAATTATCTTGTTTATATTGTTGCTGATAATTGTGACATATCCCAACTCCATTTTGATGACCAGCGGGTGATAATACTAAGGCCGGAAGAAGTATTGAAAAGCAATGTAAGATCACATTTTTACGCCATTAACCGTTTCAGGCGGCCACATACACACCTTACCATTATTGACAGTGATAACCTGGTAGATGCGGCGTACTTAACTGAACTTAATAAATTTTTTGACCAAGGATTTTCTGCCGTACAGGGGATACGCAAAGCCAAGAACCTTGATACCACTATCGCCTGCCTTGATGCTGCAAGAGATATTTATTATCATTTTTATGACGGTGAAATATTGTTTGAATTAGGCTCTTCTGCTGCGCTTGCAGGTTCGGGTATGGCATTTACCACAGAATTATACAAGCAGTGCCTTGGCAACAGTGATATGTCAGGCGCTGGTTTCGACAAAGTGCTTCAATATACCATTGTAAAAAGAAATTACAGGATTGCCTGTGCACCTGGTGCAGTGGTGTTTGATGAAAAAACATCCCGCACAGACCAATTGGTAAACCAAAGGGCACGGTGGATAAATACCTGGTTTAGATATTCATGGTTTGGGTTTTCTTTAATAGGCAAAGGTATTACAACACCAAACCTTAACCAGCTATTGTTTGGTATAATGCTGGTGAGGCCGCCCTTGTTTATTTTCCTTATACTTTCAATGGCATTCATGTTTATTAATATACTCCTCCTTAGCTGGGGCGCAGTTTGGTGGGTTATTGCTTTGCTGTTGTTTGTTGCAGGTTTTATGATAGCATTAATACGCTCCAATGCGGACAAAAGAATATTTGCATCATTAAAAGATATTCCGCGTTTTGTTTCTATACAGGTGCGGTCATTATTAAAAGCCAGGGGTGCAAACCAGCGTTCAGTAGCTACTAAACATTTTCACGCGGCAAATATTAAGGACATTAAAACCATTAAGGATGAGAATTGATCCAATATCAAAAGAGGTTTTGTTGAAAAAAAACGATCCGGTACGTACACACGCCATCGCAAAAAAGGTTGCTATTATTATCGCATTCATCAGCGTATTTATTTTCTTTTTTAAGTTACTTTTCTTTTAATGGATAACATTTACATTCCCATACAGCCAAATAAAAAAGAAAAAACCGCATCTGTGTTTGCGTTGCTTAAAAAATGGTTTGGAGATCAGAAACTCAACAATCCTTTTGGTTATATCCTTTTTTTTGTTGCTTCTGTAGCTTTTGCCTTTATTGTTGTTAAAACGGGCGCACCGGGTGGTGCGCTTATTATAGTTGGCATAGTAGCATTGCCTTTGCTGTACGCTATAGTTGCCTATCCGCGTGTTGGTATATGGCTGCTGCTGGTTATGGCTTACCTGCTTTTTTTGATCACGAGCTTTGGTATCAATTTTCCGTTCGGTACTTTGATGGATGGGCTGCAGGCATTATTGTTCCTTGGATTTTTTATAAACCAGAGAAGCAACCCTAACTGGAAAGTCCTGAGAGGCCCTGTTAGCACTATGATACTGGTATGGGTAGTTTACAATATACTGGAAATAGCTAACCCCGCTGCCGAATCAAGGCTGGCATGGGTTTATACCATTCGGTCAGTTGCATTGGTAATGCTTACCTACTTTATATTTTTATATAATATACGTTCGGTATCTTTTATAAAGATCATATTAAAAACCTGGATATGCCTTTCCCTTTGTGCCGCGCTTTATGGATTAAAACAGGAATATATTGGCTTCTCCGCTTCGGAAGAGGCATACCTGCATTCAGACCCTAATATTGCCGGCTTATTATTTATTGACGGGCATTGGCGTAAATTCTCTTTCCTGTCCGATCCTGTCGCATTCTCTTATAATATGGTTGTAAGCAGCATATTATGTTTAGCCTTAATGACCGGCCCCATTAAGTTCTGGAAAAAAATAGTGCTGGGTTTTTGCGTGTTTATTTTATTGTGGGCCATGTTAACATCGGGTACACGCGGCGCCTATGTATTGATACCTGTTACGCTTGTGCTGTTTGCGGTGCTTAAGTATAACAGGCGGGTACTTCAATTTGCTATAGCTGCCGGTGTATTGATATTGATAATTATTTTTGTGCCCACTTCAAGCCCCACATTATACCGTTTTCAATCGGCATTTAAACCGTCAGATGATGCCTCTTTCAATCTACGGAAAGCTAACCAGAAAAGGATACAGCCTTATATATTATCCCACCCGATGGGTGGCGGTTTAGGCGCTACCGGTGCCTGGGGGCAACGTTTTGCACCAGCGTCCTATTTAGCCAATTTTCCACCTGACAGTGGTTATGTACGCGTGGCCGTTGAATTAGGATGGATAGGGTTATTCTTATTTTGCCTGTTAATGTTTATTATTTTACGAACGGGCATTAATAATTATTATGCCATTAAAGACCCGGAGCTTAAAACTTATTGCCTTGCCATGACGCTGATAGTATTTGCCTTTAACATAGGCAACTACCCGCAGGAGGCTTTGGTGCAGTTTCCATCAAACATCTATTTCTATCTTGCTGTAGCATTAATAATGGTTACTTATCAGCTTGACAAACAAAAAAACAAACAACTGAATGGCATCTAATGATATGATACAAGGCAGGGATATTGTTATGGTAGGCCAGCAGCCATGGGATGTAGAGATTGGCAGCAACTGTAAAAATATTGCAGTTGAATTCAGTAAGCATAACCGGGTGCTTTATGTAAACTCCCCGCTTGACAGGATAACGTTATACCGCCGCAAACAGGAACCAAAAGTGCAAAAAAGATTAAAGATCATTAGGGGCAGACAGGATGGATTAGAAAAAATAGCGGATAATTTATGGACCTATTACCCGGATGAAATGATAGAATCAATTAACTGGATAAAAAGTGCCGGTTTATTTAACCTGCTCAATAAACGTAACAATAAAATATTTGCACAGTCTATTCAAAAAGTGATAAAGCAATTGGGTTTTAAAAATATTATCCTCTTTAACGATAATGATATTTTCAGGTGCTTCTATTTAAAAGATAATCTTAAGCCTGGTGTGAGTATTTATTATTCCAGGGATTATTTGCTAACAGTTGATTACTGGAAATTGCACGGTATTGCACTTGAGCCAAAGCTGATAGCAAAAAGTGATCTTTGTGCTGCCAACTCCACTTATCTCGCAGATTATTGCCGCCAATACAACCAAAAATCCTATTATGTAGGTCAGGGGTGTGACCTTGAAATATTTAGTAAGGATAGCTATGCCGTACCCGGTGATATTAAACCCATTACAAAACCTGTTATTGGTTATGTGGGCGCTTTACAGTCGTTGAGGCTTGATATACATTTGCTGTATTGCATTGCGACAGAAAAACCCGAATGGCAAATAGTGCTGGTAGGGCCGGAGGATGACGTTTTTCGCACAAGCGATTTGCATGCATTGCCTAATGTGCATTTTTTAGGTAGCAAAAGCCCTGAACAATTACCTGCATATATTAATACTTTTGACGTATGCCTTAACCCGCAGGTGATAAATGAAGTAACGCGTGGCAATTATCCCCGTAAGATTGATGAATATCTTGCTATGGGTAAGCCGGTAGTAGCCACTGAAACGGCTTTTATGAAAACTGTATTTAGCAATTACACCTATCTCTGCAATACTGCAGAAGAGTATGTGGCTGCAATTGAAACCGCTTTAACGGAAAATTCGCCGGCATTGCAACAGGAAAGAAAAACATTTGCTGCATCTCATTCCTGGGAAAATAATGTAAAAGAAATTTATAAAGCTGTGAACACATTAGGTTGAATTGAGGCCGCTGCGCTTCAAACACCCGTTTCGGTTTTGTATTTCTAACTGTTTTTAGTAACTGCTTATTTTTAACTTTTCTCTGCTTGCCTGGTATCTAAGCGATTGAACATATATCTATGTTAATCTGTGAATTATGTAACATCCCTCTCTAATTGTGTAACCATTATAAATGCCCTTATTCGTACCTTTGGCAAAGGCCCGCTTTTAATACGTTGCCGCATGATTGATGCTATTAACATCTGTATTCATACCTCAGAAAAGCACCTTATTTAATTTATGAATTAATTTTTTACACAAAGCGTGAAGCCAATATTTATTTTAAAAATTTAAAGCGCATTATATGACAGCTATTATTATATTTTTTATTTGCCATTGGTTCCTTTCATTATTTTTTCATTCTTTCTTTTTGCACCGTTATGCTTCCCATCAAATGTACACGCTAAGCAAAGGTTGGGAAAGAACGATATATTTGATCACATGGTTTGTTCAGGGGTCATCTTACCTGGTTCCAAAAGCATACGGTGTAATGCACCGGATGCACCATACTTACAGCGATACAGAAAAAGATCCGCATTCCCCTCTCTTCTTTAAGGATGTTTGGCACATGATGCTAAATACGGTGCAAATATTCCGTGCTTTTAACACTGGTAAAAAATTGCCTGACCCGCAATTTGTTAAAGAATATTTACCATCGTGGCGCAGGCTCGACAATTTTGGCCATAACATCATAACCAGGCTTGTCTTCGGGGCAGCATATGTAGCATTTTATATTATTTTCGCCCCAAACGCCTGGTGGTTTCTTTTGTTGCCAATACATTTTATGATGGGCCCTTTGCAGGGCGCTATCGTAAACTGGTGCGGCCATAAATATGGATATAGTAACTATAATAACGGCGATCATTCAAAAAACTCATCACCCTGGGGGATATTATTGATGGGGGAGCTTTTTCAAAACAATCATCATCATGCAAAAAATAATGCTAATTTTGCACGTAAATGGTTTGAGTTTGATATGACTTATATTATCATGCGCGGTTTGCATAAAATAAAGATCATAAAACTTTTGCCGGTAACTGCCCCCTGATCTTTTAATACTGCACTGTTAGCGTATATGCCTGTAATATCTATTCATCACCATAAAAATAATTAGTTGGACCTTAAATTGTTATTGTAAGCCCTGTATTACATTAATATATGAAGATCTTTATTAAAAATATGGTAAGTATCCGCTGTAAGATGGTGGTGAAAGCTGAACTGGAAAAACTTAACCTGCATTATACATCAGTTGAACTTGGTGAAATACATATTGAAGAAACCCTTTCAGCAGAGCAGCTTAAACTTCTTAAAACCGGTTTATGGAAATCGGGCCTGGAGTTAATGGATGATAAAAGAAGCATGATCATCGAAAGAATTAAAATTGTAATTGTTGAAATGATCCATTATTCAGATGAGCTGCCTAAAGTAAATTTCTCTGATTTTATCAGCAAAAAACTAAACTACGACTATACTTACCTCAGTAACCTTTTCTCTGAAGTGCAGGGTACAACCATTGAACATTTTATAATACTTCACAAGATAGAACGGGTAAAAGAGCTGCTTACCTATAATGAAATGAGCCTTACTGAAATTGCCGCCCTTATGCAATACAGCAGTGTAGCGCACCTGGCAAACCAGTTTAAAAAAGTTACAGGCCTTACCACCTCGCATTTTAAAGAAATTAGATTTAAAAGGCGCAAAGGCCTTGAAGATGTGTGAATGGTGTAACTTTTTTTATTTTTTATGTAAGAGTGTGCAACTTATTTACCGCTATCTTTACCAAACTTGTGTCGTTCTCTCACTTTTCAAAAGAAACATATTCAATGACTGATAAAATACACTCAATTACTAATCGCGAAAATGCAACGAATCATACTGAGCTTGAAAAATCAAAGCCTCAAATTATTGTTGAGATCATTGAATATGTGCCAAATTCAGTTTTAAGTAAAACAATCATAAAGAAAACAACGGGCAATATTACCGTTATGTCTTTTGATGTAGGCGAAGAATTGACCGAAAGAACATCCCCTTTTGATTCCTTTGTACAGGTAATTGATGGTAATGCGGAAATAATGATCGCAGGCAAATCAAACCTGGTTAAGTTAGGCGAAGGTATTATTATTCCAGCCCATGCGCTTTGCATGATAAAGGCGAATGAACGTTTCAAGATCATCTCAACCGTTATAAAAAGTGGTTACGAATAATGAAACACTTACAAATGTGGGGCAAAATATACGCATCTTCTATAAGCAATCTTCTTAAAAACACGATCCCCCAGTATTGCAGCAAAGATATCAACCTGCAAAGTAATTTTCTTCAAGATAAATTTAGCCTGTAATTCTATTTATTTAGCATCTGTAAATTGTACAACATATAAATGCAATTGTGTAACAATTACGGGCGTATAGTATTTTATATTTACATAGTAGTTATTTATTCATTTAGGAGAAATTATTTACTTTTTTAAGACACCAAATTGTATTTCACCGCCTAACTAAAAAAGGCCGTACATCAAACTTTATTGATCCGTTGCTAATACCTGAACTTGTGTGATAGTTGGCAGATTTAGTTGGCGGTTGGAATACTATGGTGAATTTAACAGGATTATTTTAAGATAAATAATACGAAATTTTTTTCAGCAGGGTAGATGAATGAATGTAGCAGGTTTAAAAGCCTGCTACCATTCTTCACGGTGGAATACAGTGGCGCTCCCTTACACTAAATTATACCAGGCATTTGTATCATATTGATCACCAAAAATAGAAATCAAACATCATGGGAAATTTACTATATATAATCGCAGTAATATTGGTATTATTTTGGGCCATAGGGTATTTTGGTGGGTATGCCGGGGGCGGCCTCATTCACATCCTGCTGGTAATAGCGATCATTGTAGTTATATTAAGGGTTATCCAGGGAAGAAGGCTGTAGGATGTTTGCATGCTAAGCTATGATGGCAGGCGTTTCCATGAAAATTATATTGCCCTTCCGGGAGGGTACCAGGTGCGCTCACGATACGCCACCTGCCTAACTTTTGCCGCTACTCATAAAATGAAATTATTATTTTAATAGTTCCAATTATTATTGTTAAAGCTACAATACTAATAACAATATAAGTTGTAATATTTGCCTTTTTAAGGGCCCTTTTAATTTCCAGGTATTCAAGATATTTAGAATGTGCTGCACCGGTAATAACACATTTTTTATCGTCAAATTCCTCACCCGGTGTCAATTGCAAAAATATTATTTGCGTAAGCTTTTCTTTTGACAGTTGTGTGCGGTTATAATCTTCACAAAAAAAATTCTTATAAAACCATTTCCTGAATGATGTACTATCTGCAATAATAGATTGCTTATCCTGGAGGTAAAATATTAGTTCATTATAAGTAACCCCTGCATTGCCTTTTTTCGCCCCATATTCTAAAGCGATATTATAATAATTGTCTGTATTGTTCGTGCGGGCATGCATTGTTCATTCTTGCTTTAAAGCTTGCTGAATTTCGGAGGCAGCTTAAAAATTATTTTTTTTATTTACAATCTTTCATCAACAAAAATGCCATACCCTGCGCTCCAGGCTTATTGTCTCTATCAGAGTATTTCCCTTGTGAATGAGCAATACGCCTTCCGGCTAATATTATTGTAATAAAAAAATGAAACAAAAGCTCCGCCCCTTAAATTGTTTTCATATTTAATTACGGCTATGGGTTATTGTAGAAAAAACCTTGTCAAGGGGTGGTTTTGACGTCAATAGTGTACAAAGTAAGGTAAACAAAGTGAAAATAAAGCTAAGAATAGGAAAAGAGGGCGAAGTAAATGAGCAAAGGCATCTTAAAATAAATAATCCCTGTTAAACTTTACAAACCTGTAAATATCCCTGACTGCCTTAATTATCGGCTGTTCACTTTCGCGCCAGCTTTCACGTTTCATTGTACTCGGTTCGTCGCTGGAATTTTTTTGAAAGAAAAGGTCACGGTAGTTATCAAAGTAAATACCTTTCCCTTTTTTCTTAAGGAACGACATCATCATAGTATATTCGGTAACATCGCCCTTTAAACCTTCAGGGTAACGGCCAAATTTTTGTAAAAAGTTACTTCTTCGCAAATGAGGATGGTCGCTGTAGTAATAAAATTTTCTATACCCCGGCTTCCATAAGCTGAATTTCATTTCAGAAAAACCGTTTTCATAAGGCTTTAAAAACGGGTATTTGAAATACGCATAAAAACGCGCTATATCAATGTCAGGCCTGTCATTCATAATACTTAACGCGTTGGCAAAATGTGTGGCAAAATCCGCGGCAGGTTCAAAATCTTCCTGTACATATAAGGTATAGGGCGTTGTTACTGCGTCCTGCCCCTTATTGAGATTGTTGCCCAACCCTTTGTTAACAGGTGCAGTCACCAATTTAAAATCGTAAGTATTTTGCAGTTGTTGTAAATATTCCTGGTGTTCTGGCTTGCTGCCATCATCGGAAACTACTATTTCATCAAACGTACAATCAAGCGCGGCAAAAGTTTTTAATAACCGTTCTAATGAACGGCTTCTATTGTAGTGGGTGATCATTAACGCCACGCCCGGAAAATGATTTGTTTGTGCCATAGTAAATATTGTTTCTCTTTGCTGCAAGGCTGCAAGGCCTCTTTATTTATCCATATACTTTTTACTTATTATATTGCCTAAGCCTTTATTAAGGAGTGTGGTTAGAAGCCTGAATGTATGTAATTTTTGAAGCTCCTTTATTTTTTCAATATGCTCCGGTTTACTCCTATCATCTGACACTCCAATATCTCCAAAACTACAATTGATATTTTCGAATGATTGTAATAAACGCTCCAGCGAACGGCTCCGGTTATAATGGGTAACAAGCAGGGAAATTTTCTCAAAAAAGTATTTCTCAGGCATAGATATTGGTTCAAGCAATACCAAATTAAGTAATTATTGTTGATAGCAGGGGCATTTTAAAGAAAATATAATGCCCTCAATAAGCACTTTAAAAAATCAGCTCCATATTTTAATTCACAATGCTTATAAATACAATTCATCTGGTTATCTTCGGTATCAGTTTTAATATCCAATAAACCAATCCAGCTAATGCCGGGCTTATTATCAAAGCTAAAAAACAAACACTTCCTGTCCCTTTCCGGCAATGTTATCATGTCCGGTGTCGGCATGCTCACTTTCGCCATATTATACCATCAGCTTTCTCCTTCAGAAATGGGCACATGGGTATTCTTCCAGGCAATGCTGATTATTGTAGATACTTTCCGCTCAGGTTTTCTTAACACGGCATTTATTAAATTTTATGCAGGCTCTGAAAAACCAAGGGCAGATGCCATATTAGGCTCAACATGGTATATTGCCATGGCTATAACAGGTTTTTTTGTATTGCTTAATATAGCCGCATTTTTCCTGTTGCCTTATATTGCTGACCCTGGCCTGCTGCTATTTATAAAATGGTTCAGCATTACATTTGTTTGTATGTTGCCGGCATATATAGCCTCCTGCGTTGTACAGGCAGAGCAACGTTTTGACCGCCTTTTATTTATAAGGTTTGTAACACAGTTTATTTTTATAGCATGGATAATCGTGTTGATATTTATGCATAAGCTTAACCTGCAAAATGTGGTATATGCCAACTTAGGCGCTAACCTTATCACAAGCCTTATAACTATATTCAATGGCTTTTCGCGTATTAAGGCCGTTGCCCTGCGTACAAAGGCAACTACGCTGGAGATATTTAATTTTGGTAAGTTTAGTGTTGGCACTTCCCTTAGTGCCAATCTGTTCAGCAGGTCTGATATTATTATAATCAATTTTATGTTTGGGCCCGTTAACGGCCCTGCTACTGTAGCCATTTATAGCCTTGGACAAAAATTTATGGAACTTGTAGAAATACCTTTAAGAAGTTTTGCTGCTACAGCAATGCCATCTCTTTCTTCTGCATATAACCGTAAAAATAAAGAAGAAGTGATTTATATATTGAAGAAATACGCGGGGGTATTAACCGTGCTGCTGGTACCCTGCTGCATTATTTCGGTGCTGCTTGCAGACTTTGTTATTGGCCTTGTTGGAGGTGGTAAATATGCAGGAACTGCTATTGGCACACAGGCGGCTAATGTGTACAGGTTGTTTATGACTTTTTCTCTATTATACCCTGCTGACAGGTTCCTGGCTATAACCCTTGATGCTATACACAAACCCAGGATAAATTTTTATAAAGTGCTTATAATGCTGGCTGCCAATATTATTGGCGACTTTGCAGGCATTCTTATTTTAGGAAATGTTTATGGGGTGGCAATAACAACATTTATACCCATACTTATCGGCGCACTAATTGGTTACTACTATTTACGCAAATACCAGCCTTTTGCCTTTTTTGACATATACCGCCTTGGTTATACAGAGGTAAAGATGGCCGTACGGCCATACTGGCAAAAGCTAAGAGGAAAAGAAACTCCTATCCCCTAAAGGGGGGATTTTAAATTCACTACATAATAACAAAAAGTATCTTGAGATCCGAAACGGGTTTAAAGCCCTTTAGGGGATGGGGGATTTTAAGCCCTTTAAAATATGATTATTCAAGGCCATATCCCCGTAAAATCAAAACATATATTTACAGGAGTTGAATAGAAGCCGTGAAAATATTTAGCCCGTCATGTGCGTGGTGGCGGTAAATAAAACTGTCTGATGAACAGCAAATGATGATCAACCCAAAATGCTCATTTATTACCTGTTGTTTATATGTGTGGGCTGAATGGATATTTTCTACGTAAAACCTTACACTGTACTCATCAATCCGCTGCATATTAAGCCTGTTATAATCGTCCTCCATAAGTATAATAGTATCAACCGTTTCTGCCAGGGGCAATGTCATCTGCTTATTATACGCCTTAGGGCGAAACGGACTTCCATGATCTTTTTTTTCTATTACCAGGCGCCGGTTGTCTAAATAAATATCAAAAAAACTTTGTCTTTCTCCTGAATGTTTAATGCCGTTAATACAAAATTCTGTGATAATAAATTTGCATTTATTAAGTAATTCCTCATTATTCCCCGGTATTAATTTATCCTGGATGTATTGTTGTGCTTTAAGCAAAAAAGGCACTAATGTATCCGTATCATGGTCAAATTTAAATTGCATATCCTCAAACTACTTTGGTATTAAATACTTGACGCCCCTTCCTCTTCGGTTTTATATATTTTAAACACTTTATCCATCCTGATGAGAACAAGAAGACTGTAAATGTCTTTTTGGAGGTCTGCTAAATAAATGTCACCTCCCTTGCTTAACGCATGCTTAAGGCACGACACCATGGCCCCAAGAAAAGAGCTGTCCACATAGTTTACCTTTTCAAAGCTAATAATAATGCGGAGGTGACCATTGTCTATTAGTGCGAAAATTTCTTCTTTAAACTGTTCCGCATTGTTCAGGTTTGCCTCGTGCTCGGTAATTTTTGCCGCTACGAGTTTATCCATTTCTTTAATTTCCAAAAGCATAATCATTATTTTTTAAGCACTGAAATAATACTGCAATCGTCGGCCTGCCTGCTGCCCGCAAGTTGTTTCTGCAAATAAGTACGGATAGCAGTAAAGCTATTGTTCATTTTTAAAAAGGGGGCAACATTTTTTTTGAAGAGGTCATAATCGCTCTTATGCACATCGCCTTCTGTATAGTCAATAATGCCATCTGAAAATATCAGCAACCGGTCTCCTTCTTCCATTTCTAATATCCGGGCATCATACATTACTTCGCTGAATAACCCTAATAACAGGCCGGAAGTTTTTATACTTGTCAGCGATCCATTGCCAGCCTTGTAATACAACAAAGGCAGGTCACCTGCGCCCGCATAAGCTACCTTGCCTGTTTCCTCATCTATCAATAAGAGCGACAGTCCCGCAAGAATATCTTTTAGCACCTCGTCATGGCATATAACCTGGTTTATTTTCTGCAATATAAGTGCAGGGTCATACTCTTCTGCCACCACGCAAAACCTTACAGCCGCTCTTATATAGCTTAAAAAACTAAAAGTAAAAAACCATGCTGTCCACTTTTTCCCCATCACATCGCCCAGCACAACAAAAATATATCGCTCACTTACGCGTATAAAATCAATAAAATCGCCGCCGGGATGCCCCTGGTAGGGCAGGTGCCAAAAATCTATTTCAAACCCTTTAACATCGGGCCTTTTAGCAGGAATTGATTTTACATTAATGGCCTCGGCAGCCTTCCGCAGTTCCTCTACCGATAAAGCTTGTTTTTGCCTTACTGTGGCTACCAGGTTATCAAGTTTTGAAATGATCACCGGCAGAGGAGTTTCTTTGTTAATAAAATCTACCGCCAGCAATTCATCAAGGCCCTTCATTATTAAATCATTGTCTTTATGTGAAGTAAGAAATGCGAAGGGGATGTCTTTTGTAGCCGGGTCTTTAAGCAGGCTGCGCCTTAATGCGAAACCATTTACCCCGGGCATTTCATAATCAGAAAGTATAATATCAGGTTGTTCTTTTTCAAGTATCTTCAAAGCCTCGGCTGCAGATGCTGCTTTTATAGCTGTAAAACCTTCTTTTTCAAAGGCCTTCGCCATCACCGACAGCATAAACGGGCTGTCATCAACAAGCAGTATTTTCTTTGAAGCCGGTTCCGTCATCAGATGCCTCTTTTATGCTTAATAATAGACACTACCAATAAATATACGCCGCACAGCACTATAACCAAAGAAATAAGGTCCATAATAGTCACGCCATCATCATTGCTAAAATAAAACACCGTGAACATTTCAAAATATGGCGGTGCAGGCATTATGATCATGGCAAACCCAAGCGTTATCATTGTTAAGCCAAGAAGTGCCAATACTATTCTTTTAGTGGTGCTTTTTTTTGTGATAACGCTTGCCAGGCTGCTGTTTACCGGATGCTCCTCCAGTAACCTGCCAAGGTTGTTTAGGAGGTCTTCGCGCGACATAGACTCATTGTCAAGCTGTTTAAAAGCTTCGAGGGACGACTTGTCAATCGCATCATTAAATTTTTTTTGATAACCCTTAACCTTTATACTATCAATATCAGCTTTGGTTAACAGTGCTATTAATTCATCCAGCTTTCGCTCAATATTGGCATCATCCTCATCAGCCACCTTTTGCAATTCTGATATTTGTTTTGCTATATGATCCTTTGTACTCAAATTTTGAATATTTTCACCATGAGTTATAGGTTGTCAAAACCGAAAGCGTATGAAGCTTGTATCCATTATCACTGTGAATTATGACCAGCCAAAAGTTACTGAAGCCTTGCTTGCTTCCATACTTACGGTAAACACTTACCCCAATATAGAGGTTATTGTTATAGATAATGGCAGCAATGAAAATTACATAGCCCAATGGGCTGCAGGCTATCCCGGTTTTACATTTATACGCTCTGAAACAAACCTGGGGTTTGCAGGTGGCAATAATATTGGGATATTGGCAGCAAAAGGGGACTATTTATTTCTTGTCAACAATGATACAGAATTTACGCCTAAATTGGTAGAATTACTTGCAGAAACTTTAGACAAACATCCTGGTACAGCAGTTGTGTCGCCCAAAATACATTATTTTGACCTGCCAGGCATAATACAATACGCCGGGTTTACCCCGATGAATTTTTATACATGCCGCAACAGTTGTATAGGGCAGTTTGAAAAAGACAGCGGACAATACGACAACGCATCCGGTATTACTGCTTTTGTGCACGGTGCTGCCATGATGATACGCAACGCAGCTATAGCAAAAGCGGGGTTAATGGCCGAAAATTTTTTTTTATATTATGAAGAAATGGATTGGTGCGAACGGTTTAAAAAAGCGGGTTATGTAATAGAAGCTAATATGCAGGCCCTTATTTATCACAAAGAATCGATTTCTGTTGGAAAGAACAGTTTATTAAAAGAATATTTCATGAACAGGAACCGGATCCTTTTTATTCGCAGGAACGGAAGCTTTATGCAAAACCTTGTGTTCAGGATATATTTTTTGTTAGTGGTAACGCCCAGGAATATTTTATCTTACAAAAAAGCAAAACAAAAAGGGTTTACAAACGCATTATTTAAAGCAATATGGTGGAACTTTTCGCATAGCGTAAACAGTGGTGAAACTGGTTGGCCAATAAAAAGATAAATAAATGAAAATAATTTTCTGGATAAGCCTTTTTATTGTATTCTATACTTTTTTTGGGTATGGTATCGTACTTTTTGTGCTTGTTAGAATGCGCAGGCTTATAAAAGGCAAAAGAGTAATAGCCGCAAAGGGCGAGCATACTCCCGGCCTTACCATGGTGATTGCTGCATACAATGAAGCGGATATTATTGAAGAAAAAATAAAGAACACATTATTATTAAAGTATCCGGCGGGCAAGTTTCACATTATAATAATAACAGACGGTTCAGATGATGCAACGCCGGCCATTGTATCCCGCTATGCCGCGATACAATTAATGCACCAGCCCGTGCGTAACGGAAAGATAGCTGCAGTGCACCGGGCCATGCAAAATGTAACGTCAGAAATTGTTGTGTTTACAGATGCCAATACCTTTTTAAACGATGACGCTTTGTTGTATATCTGCCGCCATTACAAAGACGACAAAGTGGGCGCTGCATCAGGCGAGAAAAAAGTGCATGCCGATGATGTTGCAGATGCTACAGCAGGGGAGGGCATTTACTGGAAATATGAAAGCACGCTTAAAAAATGGGATGCGGAGTTGTATTCCGTAGTTGGCGCTGCAGGCGAATTGTTCAGCATACGTACTGAATTATACCAGCCTGTACCGCCGGATACCATACTCGACGATTTTATGATCTCGCTGCTTGTGGCAGAGAAGGGTTACCGCATAGCATACGAACCGCTTGCATGTGCAGTGGAACATGGTTCTGAAAGTATTTCGGAGGAATTGAAACGAAAGATAAGGATAGCGGCAGGCGGCATACAATCCATACTAAGGCTTAAAGGTTTAATGAACCCTTTTAAAAATCCTGTACTGGCTTTTGAATATGTAAGCCACCGCGTATTAAGATGGACAGTTACACCTTTTCTGCTAATACTCGCATTTTTATTAAATGCCATGATCGCTTTTCAAACGTATGAATTATTTTATATCGTATTATTTTTAATCCAATGCCTGTTTTATGTAATGGCGCTGCTTGGCTGGATGATGGAAAAAAGACAGCTTAAAATAAAGGTGTTATTCATCCCTTATTATTTCTGCATGATGAACTATGCTGTTATAGCGGGCATAAGGCGGTTTATGCGCAGGCAGCAAAGCGCAGCCTGGGAAAAGTCAAAGAGAAGAAAAGTATAAAACAGGCTATACTGCTATACCAGGCCCTATTTTCTTTTCTCAACCAATCATTCTTTTCAGCCTTTTTTTGATGGCCGCCCAAAAGCCGCCATCAATTTGCAGCCTGCGGTCAGTGGTCCATACAAGGGCTTTGCTTTTTGTAACACAGTACAGTTTGCCGAAACCTTTATTGCGTAATTTAAGCGCCATCCATCCATCTTCATTCGTTCCTGCAGGATGGTTAAAACTATCTACATCCAACCCCTGTAACCTGCGAAACCCGGAGTTAAACCCATACACATTTACCGCCTCTTCCCTAAAAGTTTTATTTATCCAGCGGGTAAATTCCGCCATATATTCATAAAAAAAATAAGTACCCCTGCCTGTTTTGCCAACAGGAATAAATGAAAACCGCCCATAGGTAAGCGCTACTTTATTATCATTGGCTGCAAGTGGTTTTACCATTTCATCTATCCAGTACGGCGGGTAAATTGAATCTGCATCCGCATTCAAAATGTATTTACCTTTCGCCTCACGCAGCCCCCTGTTACGGGCAGGTGTAATGCCCTGGGTTGTTTCGCGCACACATTTCGCGCCAGCGGCAGTGGCTAGGCCGGCGGTTGCATCTTTTGAATTATTATCAACAACTATTATTTCAACCGAACGAAGGGTGGTGCTGTCGCTTAAAGATGACAAAGTTTGTAGTATGCTTTCTTCTTCATTATAAGCCGGTATAACAACAGATACTTCGGGTTCGCCTTTCAGCAGGGCTTCTATTCTGGTTCTTACATCATCTATACTTGAGCTATCAGTTGGTTTTAATTGCCAATGCCTTAAAATATGTGCCGGGATGGATACACTTCTCATGCAGCAGAAAGGTTTTTCTTGTTACACATTCTCTTTTTGAAAGAGAGCGGGTATGGTTTTTAATATAAGCCTTATGTCGTTCATGAAGCTATGATTTTTTGCATAGGTATTGTCAAGCATCAGCCTTTCATCTTCTGACATTTCGCCCTTGCCTCTTTTTTCAACCTGCCACAAACCTGTAATGCCTGCCGGCGCTAAAAAACGTAAAGAGTATTTATCAGTAGTAAGTTTTTCTGCTTCATACATAGGCAATGGCCTGTTGCCAACAATACTCATATCACCAATTATAACATTCCATAACTGCGGCAGCTCATCAATACTGGTGTTGCGTATTATTTTACCAACTTTAGTTATACGTGGGTCGTCCTTTAGCTTGAAGAAGGCAGAACCGTTTTTCATTTTCTTTGAATATATATATTGTTTCTCGCACCACATATTGTTATCGGCATGTAATGGAAACTGGCATTTAATGCCCATTATTTTGCACTCATCGCATAATGCATTGCTTATTGTGCTTTCCGCGGCCGAACCGGCGCTTGCATATTGGTTAAGATGTTTCAGGTCTTTCAATTTCTTATCAGCATTAACGTACATTGACCTGAACTTATAAAATTTAAATATCTTATAGCCTGTACCTACGCGGGGGGAATAATAAAATACAGGGCCTCTTGACTCAAATTTCAACGCAATTATTACGATAAGAAATAAAGGGGAAAGTAATAATAATGCCAGGCCTGCGAAAAACACATCAAATACCCGTTTTATTAGCGGCGTTTTATAAGGCTTAAAGTCGTTTTGCTTTTTTTGCGTGTGAAGCTCAGTCCAGTGGTCTGTTAAAAATTTTACTCTTCGTTGAAAATGATTTTGGTTAAGAGGCTGCTTATAAACATCTGCCAAACCGGCTGTTAGGGCCAATTTAACCAGGTTGCCGGTTAAATTGGTAGAAATAAGTATAAACGGAACATCAGGAAAATTTTTTTCTTTCAATGCCTGTAACATAGCAATGCCAAATGAATCCAGCACTTCGCCCTGAACTATAACAGCTTTTATATTCGTGTGCTCTTTTTCCCAGGTATTTAAAAGCTCTACCCCGCTGTTAAAATTAACAAGGATTTTTTCACCGAAATCAAATTTGTCAAGCGTTTCTTTTATGGCAGTATCAGCATTTACAAGGGCGATGATCTTACCATCTTTATTATAGAATACTGTATTTGGCATATAGGAGAAGGTAATTTTTTGGAATTGGATTTATTGGAGTATCTATGATTGCAATTTACCTATTCTTCTCAATAAAACCTTTATCCTTGCTTCAAGTTCCCGGGGGTTAAAGGGCTTAACAACATAATCATCAGCGCCGGCTTCAAGGCATTTTATCCTTTTTTCTGTACTTTCTTCACCCGACAACACCATTATGGGAATTGAATTAAAAAAACCGCTGGATTTAATCTGTATTATTAAATCAAGGCCGCTTAGTTTAGGAATATTCAGGTCGGCAATAATAATATCGGGAATATGCCCTTCCTGTAAAAAAGCAAAAGCATCCAGGCCATTATCAAAAACTGTAACCTCATAGTCTTCCTCAAGATAGTGGCTGAGAAGATTTTGCATATATACATCATCCTCTACAATAACAAGCTTGTGAAATTTTTTTGCGTTTGGGTCATTCATAAGATTGTCTTGAATTTTTTAGATATTGTTATAACAAATATAACTGTAATGCATCACTTAATATACCAGGAAAACCTGAAAACGGCCATTTGGAGAATTAAAAAATACTTAACCCGGAAAGATATGTGCCCCTTTTTTCAGGAAAGTTAGCAATTTCTTGTTGTTTTGAAAATAACAGCCCAGGTAGAAATGCTGCTTTTTTATCAAAAATAATAATGAATTTGTTTAGCCATTTGCGAAATGTAGTAACGTATAAAAACAAGTAAGGCCCCGCCGCTGCGGGGCCTTACTTATAAGTTTAGGGAGAGGATCATCTGAATCAGCTGAAACTAAATGAAAAATTGTTTCTATTATATGAAAGCGGGTAAAAGGCCATTTTAGTGAAGTTTGTTTGTGCGAAAGAGTCAATAGCCGTTTTAATTTTTCTTAGCTCGGCAAGCATTTTTTCAAATTCGTTTTTCCCTTTAACTATGTAGCAAAATGCACCGTGTTTTAAACTATCTTCTATTAATTCAGTGTCTGTGCTGGATGATATATAGAGAACATAGGTGCCGGGCTTCCTTTTTTTTACCTCTTTTAACACTTCCATCCCGTTCAGGGTTGTCATATAATGGTCTAATAATATCACATCAGGCTCCTCATCCAGCTTTTCAAGGCAATCTTCTCCATTGCTAAAAATTTCGATATCCCTGTATCCTTCAAAAATCAAATATTGACGAAAGATCGCTACAGAAAATGGGTCATCATCAACAATAAAAAATTTGAGTTTATTTTTTTTCATATAAGCATTTTTTCTGTCATGAATTTAGCAGCAATTATGCCAATCAATTAAATGAATTGAAAATCAGCAAGTTACAATTTTGCATTTCAATAACAATTTCCAAAATATGGAATATTTTTTCTATAATTGGAAGATCACTCAGCGTAATTATAAGCTGTTTTTAACCTGAATATTCTTTTCCATAAAATTTATTGTCTATCTTGGAACAAATCCAAAAAATGGAAACCTGCAGGATATTTATTGTAGAAGATGATCCCTGGTATGGCGAAATATTAAAATATCATCTTTGCATGAACCCTGATAATGAAGTGCACTTGTTCCCCAACGGAAAAAACTGCTTATCACAATTACACCAAAAACCGGATGTTATTACAGTAGATTATTCTTTACCGGATATGAATGGTAAGGAACTTATAAAACGTATCAGGCAAATAAACCAGGATATTAAGATAATTATAATAAGCGCCCAGGAAGATGTTGCTACCGCGGTTGAGTTGCTAAAATCGGGTATTTCAGATTACCTCGTCAAGAACGATCATACAAAAGACCTTTTATGGAATACTATTCTTAAAATAAGGGAAACCCGGGATTTAAAAAATGAAATTGAACACCTGCGCAGGGAATTAGGGCATAAATACGATTTTGAAGAAATTATAAAAGGTAAGAGTAATGCCATTAAAAAAACCTTCTCATTAATGGAGAAAGCAGCCCGTACCAACATAAATGTTTCCATTACCGGTGAAACAGGCACGGGTAAAGAATTAGTGGCTAAAGCAATACATTATAATTCCGAAAGAAGCAAAAAACCTTTTGTAGCAGTTAATATGGCGGCGGTGCCGCGCGAATTAGTTGAAAGTGAATTTTTCGGATACGAAAAGGGCGCTTTTACCGGGGCAGACCAAAGGAAAACCGGCAAGTTTGAAGAGGCAAACAACGGCACAATTTTCTTAGACGAAATTGGTGAGCTTGATCTTAGTGTGCAAAGCAAGTTATTACGTGTTTTGCAGGAACGTGAATTAACAAGGGTAGGGGGCCGGGAAAAAATAAAACTTGATGTGCGGGTAATTGTAGCTACACATAAAAACCTTAACGACGAAGTGCAAAAAGGCAATTTTCGGGAGGATCTTTATTACCGTATTATAGGGCTGCCAATTGATTTGCCTCCTTTACGGGAAAGGGATAATGATATATTGCTGCTTGCGAAATTTTTCCTGGATGACTTTTGTAAAGACAACAGGATAAAAATAAGGGGCTTTACCGCTGAAGCTAAAGAAAAGCTTATGCAATATAATTATCCGGGCAATGTGCGCGAATTAAAAGCAATTATTGACCTTGCGGCAGTAATGTGTAACGGAGAGGAGATAGAAGAAAATGATGTTGGCTTTTCTAAAACAAGGTCTTTGGATATGCTGATGAATGAGGAAAAAACATTTAGGGACTATACTTTACAAATTATTAATTATTATCTTAAAAAATATAATGGTAATGTTTTAACAGTAGCTAAAAAATTAGATATAGGCAAATCAACCATTTATAAGATGATACAGGATAATGAACTTGTATTATAAAACCCGGTACCAATACCCACAACAAAAAACCTTTAAGTTGGAAAATCAAAGTTTAGAACAGCAATTAATACAGGAGCGTAATGCCAGGCAAACGGCGGAAGAACTGCTTAAAAAAAAGGCAGAAGAAAATGATATGCTGCGCAAAGAACTTGATGATGCCAAAAAGAACGTTGCAATTAATATAGAGCAAATAAGTTTAAGCGAAAAAAGGTACCGTGATCTCTTCAATTTTGGGCAGGCACTGATCTGCACCCACGACCTGCAGGGTATTGTATTAACTGTAAATCCTGCAATATGTAAGGTGCTCGGTTATTCTGAAAAAGAACTGGTTGGAAGAAATCTTAAAGAGCTTATTCCTCAAAGAGCGAAGGCTGATTTTGAAACCAATTACCTTGACGTAATAAATGCAGAAGGCGTAGCAAAAGGCCTTTTTACCATAATAACAAAATCGGGTAACAAAGTTTATTTGCTTTACCAGAATTATAAAGTGGATGAACCGGGCACGGACCCTTATATAATCGGTTTTTCACAGGATATAACTGACAGAAAGAAAGCAGAAGAGGCATTAAGCAGAAGCGAAGAAAAGTACCGCAGCATTATTGAGAATATGAATCTTGGCTTACTGGAGGTTGATATTGACGAGCGTATTTTATACGCTAACTACAGCTTTTGTCAAATGAGCGGCTATACACAACAGGAGCTGAGAGGCAAAATTACTACTGACATATTTATGCAGGGCGACAGCGTTGACAAGGTACATGAAAAAGCCAAACTGCGCCTTGCAGGAATTTCAGATACTTATGAAGTAGAAGTAAAAAATAAAATGGGTGAATCTAAATGGTGGCTTATAAGCGGGGCGCCCCGGTTTAATGAATACGATAAGCTGGTAGGCTCCATAGGCATTCATCTTGATATTACAGAGCAAAAAGTACTCGAGCATAAGCTGATGGAAGCAAAGCTTGAAGCCGAACAATCTGCGAGGGCGAAAGAATTGTTTCTAACCAACATGAGCCATGAAATACGTACACCCATGAATGCGATTACAGGCATGGGCAGGCAATTACAAAGAACGCCCCTAAACGGCCAGCAACAATTTTATCTCGATACTATTAATGACGCATCGGCAAACCTGCTGGTTATTATTAACGATATTCTTGATCTTTCAAAAATTGAATCGGGTAAGATCATTCTCGAAAACACCGGGTTCAGCCTTAAAGATATTATAGAAAAGTGTGTATTTATAATGCGGCACAAGGCTGAAGAGAGGGAATTATCGCTTTCGGCAAAAACAGGTGCGGAGCTTGCACCTATATTAATTGGTGACCCCCACAGGCTAACCCAGGTGATCAATAACCTGCTAAGTAATGCATTAAAATTCACGGAAAAAGGAAGTGTTACACTTGAATGTACCGTATCAAAGGATGAGGCTGACAGGCAGGTGATCCGGTTGATAATAAGTGATACCGGGGTAGGAATGAGTAAAGATTTCTTAAAGGTGCTCTTCAATAAGTTTACACAGGAAGATGAAGACGTAGTGCGAAAATATGGTGGCACGGGCCTTGGAATGAGTATAAGCAAGCAGCTTGTAGAAGCTATGGGCGGAAAAATATCAGTTGAAAGCGAAAAAGGAATTGGAACAAGTGTACATATTATTATCTCGCTCCAAAAAGGCATGGAAAAAGACCTGCCTAAGAACGGCCTGCCTGAAGTGGATGAAGATGTTTTACGCGACGTTAGCATATTGCTGGTGGAAGATAATGAAACCAACAGGTTGGTGGCCAATACTGTTCTTGCTCAATATGGCGCTATAGTAGAAGAAGCAGTAAACGGCCTTGAAGCGGTTGAAATGCTGAGAAAAAAAATGTACGATCTTATTTTAATGGATATCAGGATGCCTGTGATGGATGGCATTGAAGCAACAAAAATTATCCGGGCAGAAATATCAAAAACAATCCCCGTGGTTGCGCTTACCGCTAATGTTGTAAAAGGGGAGCGTGAAAAATGCATGAATGCAGGAATGAATGAATTTGTATCAAAACCATTTAATGAAGATGACCTTATTCAAATAATTTCAAAATTAACCGGCCGCAATAAAGCCGGTACATCCGTAAAACCGGGTAGCGAGGCGATGCCCGTGAAGGAAAACCTTTATGATCTCGATAAATTATGGGATATAAGCCGGGGAAAACAGGCATTTGTAGAAAAAATGGTTCATATTTTTATAAACGAGACCGGTAATACCATAAAGGATATAAGAAAAGCATACGAAGAGAATGATATAGAAAAACTAAGGTCCGTAGCACATAAAATAAAGCCATCGTTGTACAACCTGAACATAAATTCTATAACCGCAGATATTTTAAAAATTGAATTGCTTAATACGCAGGAGCAAACACCCGGGGACCTTAAAATAATGATAGATAAAGTTGAATTGGTTTTACAGGCAGTGATTGATAAAATGAAATTAGACCCCATAGCAAATACGTAAACATGAAGAAAAACACCTTGCTGTCAAGTATTGTTTTGATGATTATTTCTGCTAATGCTTTTACGCAGAGTTACGTACCGGAATTGAATAACCCGAAAATAAAAGTAAAAGCGGTTATTGGTATAAATGCTTATGCCTTTAATCTTCGCGATGTACGGTTGCTGCCAGGCAGTCCTTTTAAAAATGCAATGGATAAAGACGCTGCTTACCTTTTATTATTGGAGCCAAACAGGCTGCTGCACCGGTTTTATAAAAATGCAGGGTTACCCACTAAAGGCGATGTTTATGGGGGGTGGGAGAGTGAGGGCCTATCCGGGCACACCTTAGGGCATTACCTGTCTGCCTGCTCCATGATGTACGCTTCTACCGGCGATGAAAGGTTTAAAAGTAAAGTTGATTATATAGTGGATGAACTGGCAAGGTGCCAGCAAGCGCGTAAAACAGGTTATGTAGGCGCAATACCAAATGAAGATTCCATTTTTGGCAAAGTTGCAAAAGGTGAAATTAAAACAGGCGGGTTTGACCTTAATGGCGGATGGTCGCCCTGGTACACTGTCCATAAAGTTATGGCAGGCCTTGTAGATGCCTATTTATATTGCGATAATGCCAAAGCATTAGAGGTAGTTACAGGTATGGCAGACTGGGTTGACAATATCCTAAAAAACCTGTCGGCTGCGCAATTACAAAAAATGCTCCGGTGCGAATTTGGGGGCATGAATGATGTGCTGGCAAACATTTACAGCATAACAGGGAATAAAAAATATCTTGATCTATCGTATAAATTCTACGACGATTTTGTAATGAAGCCTTTATCGCAGCGCATAGACCCTATGCCCGGCAAACACAGCAATACCAATGTGCCCAAAGCTATTGGCAGCGCCCGCCAATACGAACTTACTGGCGATACAAGTGATGCAACCATTGCGTCTTTCTTCTGGGATGTTATGGTGCATGGCCATACCTATGTTATTGGCGGCAACAGCAATTATGAATATTGTGGGGCTGCCAATAAGTTAAACGACGCATTAAGCGATAATACCTGTGAAACCTGTTGTACGTATAACATGCTAAAGCTTACCCGCCACCTGTTTTGCTGGCAACCCAATAGCCGGCTTGCTGATTATTATGAACGTGCATTGTATAATGACATCCTCGCGTCTCAAAACACAGCTGATGGCATGATGTGTTATTTTGTGCCTTTGCGCATGGGTACAAAAAAACAATTCAGCGATTCATTTAATACCTTTACTTGTTGTGTAGGCAGTGGTATGGAAAACCACAGTAAATACACCGAAAGCATCTACTACCAGGGCAGGGATGGCAGCCTGTACGTAAACCTGTTCATCCCTTCTGTATTGAATTGGAAAGAAAAAGGCGTAACAGTTACGCAGGTGTCCTCTTATCCTGAAAGCGATAAAACATCTTTGTCAATCAAAACATCTTCCCCCAAAAATTTTGCAATGCGTATCCGCTATCCGTGGTGGGCAACAAAAGGTGTTTCGGTAAAAATAAATGGCAAAGCAGTTAACACATTTAAAGATTCAACAGGGTACATAGTGGTTACACATACCTGGAAAAATAATGATAAAATAGATATTGAATTCCCGATGGGCCTTTACACCGAAAGTATGCCCGATAACAACAAGCGTGTTGCTTTATTATATGGCCCCGTAGTGCTTGCAGGGCAATTGGGCGATACCATGCCCGATGCTGTATATGGCACGCCGGTATTGCTGACTGATAATTATAATGTAAGCGATTGGGCTAAACCGGTATCCAGCAGGCCGCTGGAATTTGCTTTGCAAAATGTAGGCAAACCGAATGATGTAATGCTGGCGCCGTTTTATAAAACCAACAGCGAATATTATAATGTTTACTGGGATTATTTTACCAATACCGACTGGGCCGCCCGCCAAAAAGAATATGAGGCAGAAAAGAAAAGGCAGCAGGAGGTTGAAGCAAAAACGATTGATGTAATGCGCCTTGGCGAAATGCAGCCCGAAAGAGACCATAACCTAACCTCATCGGAAAACTCTTACACAAGCGATGCGCTTGGCAGGATGGGCCGCGAAGCCCGTAGTGGCGGGTTTTTTGCGTTTGATATGAAAATAGATGCCTCACAACCCAATGTTCTTTTGTGTACCTATATTGGCGATGACAAGAACCGCAGTTGGGATATTTTAATTGATGGCATAAAACTTACATCAGTTGAGTGGCAGGGTGGTACAACAGGTAAATTTTATGATAAAGAATATCCCATTCCTTCCGCAATGACACAGGGAAAAACAAAGATCAATATTCGCATAATGCCCGCCACAAATAAAACTGCGGGCAGGATATTTGGCTGCCGGATAATAAAAGGGTAGAGGGTACCGAAGTTAAAGTTAGTGTGATCCAGAAATTTTGTTGAACAAACTTAACTGTCGCCTAATTTTATGATCACCGGGTTAAATGCTTTTGAAGCAACCATAACTTTTTGCCCCGTACGCAACTCTTTAACCTCACTTGCGGTTGCAACTACTTTTATAATTTCATTTGCACACAAAACACTTACAATAAAAACAATATCTGCGGGTATTATTTCAATTATTTCGCCGGTTACCTTAAACTTGCCGCTGATCTTTTGTTCTGTAAAAACCACCGAAGGCTTGCCTTGTTTTTGTATAAGCCCCTTTTCAAGACAAATAACTTCGTCGGACAGCCTGTAAATTTCAGGTAAGTGATGGCTTACCAATATTGTTGTTAATTTATAATTACGGTGTACTTTAATGATCATATCCTGCAGCTTGTACCGCATGGCATCATCAAGGGCAGAAAGTGGTTCATCCAGCAAAAGAATGGCAGGCTTTCGTACAATAGCCCTTGCTAATGCCACCCGTTGTTTTTGGCCACCGGATAATATGCCCGGTTTCATGTGCTGCAATTGTTGCAATTCCATCAATTCAAGCAATTCATCCAACAGTTTTTTATCATCCCCCTTTTGCAGGGCAAACTCCAGATTTTCTCTAATGGTTAAGTTTGGAAAAAGCGCAAAATCCTGGAACACCAACCCAACTGAACGTTTTGCCGCGGGTAAATTAATATTCTTTGCACTGTTAAACCATGCCTCATTGTTCGCTTCAACATAACCTGATTCTGCCCTGGTTAAGCCTGCAATTATTCTAAGTATTGTTGTTTTACCCGCGCCTGAACTTCCGTAAATAGTTAACAATTTTCCCTGCTCCAATTCAAATGCAACATCCAATTGCGAAGGGCCTGTGGATGAGCTCAACTTTTTATGTGCTTTGAATTTTATCATTGCAACGGGTCGGCTTTGCTGAAGTGATGATTGAAGAGGTAAACCGCAAGTAATATTATAAAAGAGAAAGTAAAGAGGATTAGGGAATACATATTTGCAACATGATAATTCATTGCCTGCACTTCATCATAAATGGCTAAGGATGCAACCCTTGTTTCTGCGGGTATATTGCCGCCTATCATTAACACAACGCCAAACTCGCCAATGGTATGCGCAAAGCTTAATACGATGCCAGTGAGTAAAGCAGGGCGGATGTTTGGAAGAAGTATTCTTGTCAGGGTAGTAAACCTTGATTTGCCTAATGTATATGCTGCTTCTTTTAAAGAAGGGGATAGGTTTTTTAATCCCGATTTTATCGGATGCACCATAAATGGCAAACTGTATAATACTGAGGCAACAACAAGACCGGGAAATGTAAACACAAGCCGTACATTAAAATAATGATCAAGAAATTTACCAAAAGCATTGGCGGGGCTAAAGGCAAGCAAAAGGTAAAACCCTAAAACAGAAGGGGGCAAAACAAGCGGAAGGCTCACAACAGCTTCAAATATCGCTTTTATTTTAAACCGGCTGTAGGCAAGCCAGTATGCAAACGGAACCGCAATAAAAAACAAGACCGCTGTTGTAATAAGCGATAATTTTAAAGTAAGCAGTAAAGGTTGCCAGTCAATCATTATACGACAAACTTACTTCATTCGTTTTAATCAATGCAACTACTTTGTCACCTGCATTAAGGTTCAACTGCTGGCAGGCATTGTTAGTAATAACTGACTGTATATTAAACTCACCCGCTACCAGGTCAACCTGGCAAAGAATTTTACCATGAGTGATGTTTTTTATAACACATTGTACCCTGTTTTGAACACTTATTTCCAAAGGCCATGTTTTAGCGATGATCACCTCCGTTTCTTTAAAATTTACAGAAACACTGTTACCATTAGAAAGGTAAGGTGAGGTTCCTGGTGTATCGAGTACAATAGAAGTAAATATAATGTCGCCGGCCTTTACTTTTACTAAGGAAATATTATCCTCGGTGATGATGTGAAATATCTTTCCGGGTATTGTGTTCATACAAAAAATATTGTGCGGTTAATAACGTCATTTATTCCCAAATCCATAATATTTTAGAATGGCTGCGGCTTTTGATGACCCTATAAAGTCTGAAAATTGTGCAACATCTTTATTGTCTTTTGCATGCTGCAATATTACGTATCCCTGTTGCAGCGGCTGATGGCTTTCTGCGGGTATCAGCCAATATTTGCCACCTTCTCTTTGCATGGCGGGCGACAATGCAAGGGACAATGCAACTATTCCTATATCTGCCGCACCTGTGGTTACAAATTGCGCCGTTTGGGCAATATTCTCTCCCAAAACTAATTTGTCTTTTATTTTGTCATACAGTTTATAGTATTGCAAGCTTTCTTCTGCTTTTTTCCCGTATGGCGCATGTGCAGGGTTGGCTATGGCTATTTTAGCAATATCGCCATCTAATAAAGTATTCATTTTATGCAGGGATGGATCAACTTTTTTGCTCCACAAAACCACCTGCCCAATACCGTAGGGCTTCACATCGGAAATGGCTATATTTTTCTCTTTTAATTGTTGGGGATAATCAATATCGGCTGAAAAAAACAGGTCGAACGGGGCACCATTGGATATTTGCGCAAAAAAATTTCCGGATGAACCATAAGTTACTTTAACATCTATATCTGCATGGTCTTTGTCAAAAATGGTTATGATAGAATCCATTGCAAATTTTAAATCTGCTGCTGCAGCTACAACGATCTCTCTCTTATCAACTGGTTTAAATGAGACGGCAAACCAAAATAAGGCAAATAATAATGGCATTTTTTTCATAGTAAATTTTTGGGATGAACCTATTGTCATGGCCACAGCAAATATCTTATGGATGAAGATAAGAATAAATATATTCTTGATCTTATATTGAAGTTGGGGGTAATACAATACAAAATGCCCTCC